>CAMWSN010000195.1 GCA_947176925.1 uncultured Porphyromonadaceae bacterium | reverse complement strand
AAGCTATTCCGTTTCTTACGGCTACGGGAAATTTAACAAAAAGAAGATGGAATATGACGGCAAATGGACCCAAAATCTCAGTTTCAGCGGAAGCATAAATCCGACTCCAAACTGGAATTTCACTTTCTCTGCCTCATATAACTTTGACTTGAAGAAGATTGCCTACATGAGCTGTAACATCAGCCGTGACCTTCATTGCTTCACGATGACCGCAAGCTTCGTGCCCCTCGGCCCGTATAAGAGCTATAACTTCCACATTGCTGTCAAGTCGTCGCTCCTCTCCGACCTCAAATATGACAAGCGCTCATCCTACAATGACGCCATCGACTGGTATTAAAGCTCTCTCAAAAAAACATCAATTGTTTTTCCGTCAGTCTTAATCAGGAGCAAGTCTTCAATCGGACGCTTGAAGTATGCCGCAACGTTAGCTACTGTCAACGGTCCTCCAATAGCTGACACCTCAGTCTTTAGATGCTCGCTATTATAGCCAAAGTATTCCAGGTCATGTGCATTAGTCAGCGCATAGACCTGCGGATTAGCCCCCACCATCCTAAGGGCATAACCCTTAACGTCAGCCTGACTCTTCTTGACATTGACCGGAGAAGTAATAATGTAGTCGAGCGTTACGATAGTATTGGGGTCCAAGAAATAAGTCTCCGGATCATTCAACGCCACATCGGCAGGCATCGGAGTAAGCGCGTTCTCATAATACCAAATCTCCGATTCCTTATAAGCCAAATCTCTATAAATATTGGGATCATGAACACTATCGCGGGTACGGGCCTTCAAAACTCCACCTTCATATTTAACGGAGGCCAGCATCTGGCCCGGTACGGCATAAAACTCCGCCTCACTGACGGGCTTACCATTCACCTCAAAAGCCTTTGCCTTAGAAAAAAGAGCCTTGACGAGAGCCTTATCAGAAGCAATGAGACCAGTGTTTCCTGGCAATATTCCGGCCGAATAATAAGAATCAGGCTGAGAAGTCAGGGAAAAATCACTCACCATAATGAAGTTAAACTGCTCAGCAAGCTCCGGGGTCAGTTGTGCATTGAAAATAACGAAAGTGTTAATCCGGCCGTCGTCACGGCGCGGTTCCTCCGGTTCGGAAGCGATACAATTGAAAAGACTGCCAGAAAAAGCAATTAAAAGCGAAAGAATCAGATGTTTTTTCATAATGTGATAATGAATTAATTGAATTTGCCGCAAAGATAAAAAAAAATAAAATAAAAACAAATTATTTTTGTTAAAAAATGCTATAAATGAAAAAACTTATCCTAAATTTGCTTTTTCCACGCTGATTTAGTAAATTTGCAGTGTAAAATAGTTAACCATTCATTCAAAACAGTTTGTTATGCTTGATCTTAGTGAAGTCTTCAAAGCTTCGCGTGTGCTGAAGGGCGTAGCCCGTCGCACCCCGATTATGTTCGCCTCACGTATCAATCCCGAGGCTAAAGTGCATCTGAAATGCGAGAACCTGCAAAACACCGGCTCCTTTAAGCTGCGCGGCGCTTATTACAAGATTTCGCAACTCTCTGAAGAAGAAAAAGCCCGTGGCGTAATCGCATGCTCCGCCGGCAACCATGCCCAGGGCGTAGCCCTCGGTGCTTCCCGCAATGGCATCAAGTCAATCATCTGCCTCCCCGCCGGCGCTCCCCTCAGCAAGGTAGAAGCAACCAAGGGTTATGGCGCTGAAGTCTGCCTTGTACCCGGCGTTTATGACGATGCTTATGCCAAGGCAGTTGAACTGAAAGAAGAAAAAGGCTACACTTTCGTTCACCCCTTCGACGACGAAAAAGTTATTGCCGGTCAAGGCACCATCGGCCTTGAAATCATTGAGGATTTCCCTGAAGTGGAAGCCGTAATCGTTCCCATCGGTGGCGGTGGTCTCATTGCCGGTGTGGCCTTCGCAATCAAGTCCCTGCGCCCTGACGTCAAAGTCTATGGCGTGCAGTCTGAAGGAGCTCCCTCAATGTATAACTCCATCAAGGAAGGAAAACGCGTTCATCTTGACTCGGTAAAAACCATTGCCGACGGTATCGCCGTCAAGGAACCCGGCGAAAACACCTTCAATCTAATCAGCCAATACGTTGACGAAATCGTAACCGTCAGCGAAGACGAAATCGCTGCCGCAATTCTGACCCTCATGGAGCAGAAAAAGCTCGTCAGTGAAGGTGCCGGCGCCGTCAGCGTCGCCGCTGCGATGTTTAATAAAGTTCCCATCAAGGGCAAAAACGTGGTCTGCGTCGTATCCGGCGGTAACATTGACGTAACTGCTCATAATCGTGCCGTGCGCCGCGGACTCGTAAAGAGCGGACGTGACTGCTCGCTGATAATTGACCTTCCCGACAAACCCGGTCAGCTCAGCGGCGTACTCAACATTATTGCCGAACGCGGCGGCAACGTCGTTTCCGTGGTCCACGAACGCAATGCTGAAGACACAGATGTCCACGGTTGCATTCTACACGTAGAAATTGAACCCCTTAACAACGAACACATCGCCGCAATCAAAAAGGCA
>CAMWSN010000194.1 GCA_947176925.1 uncultured Porphyromonadaceae bacterium | reverse complement strand
ACCTTTATCTACATAAGTCTTTTCTTGGTCATTGTAAGATGTTTTTAAGAGACAGACTTTAAATTCATCCATCTGGAGGACCCATCGCTGAATTAGTTCGCCTTCCTGGCCGGCATCACCGCAGTTAATGACTTCAGAGGCTTGGCTGACGAGCTGCTTGATGCCGGCAAACTGGTGCTCTATCCCTTTGTCTTTTTTAAGTTTGATGCTGAAACGCTGAGGAATCATAGGAAGGGCTCCGAGGCTCCACCGTTTCCACATATCCGTATAATCATGGGGCTCTTTAAGCTCGCAGAGATGTCCGAAGGTCCAGGTAATTTTATAGTTATTGCCTTCCCAGAAGCCATCGCGCCTGACGTTGGCTCCAAGGATTGCGGCAATGTCTTGTGCCACAGAGGGTTTCTCGGTGATGCACAGAATCATTTTTTCTTATCCGGGAATGTTCCGCGAACGATCCCATAGGGAGTTTGGAAATCCAGGGTAAAAGACTTTGGCTTGTTTTTTAGGGCCGGGAAGTCCACCTCAAGGAGAATAACGCCTTCGTCTTCAAACTGGAATGACCGCTCAAAGTAGATGGGGTCAATGTCAGTGGCGGCGATTTTACCGTCGAGTTTGACCCCGTCGATGCGGTTAGACGTGTGCGGGCGTCCATAGGCTTTGCAATAGACGCGGCTAAGGTCTTCGCGGCAGCTGATGCTGTCAATCCGTATGGTCATGTTATGGTCCTGAGCCTTACGCTGAAATCCAAAATTGTTTTGAGCGACGGCAACGCCGAAAAGCATAAGCAGGGCTGCGATGAAGATTCGGTTACGCATCAGCCTCTCCTTTCTCAAGTTTTTTTGCTTCGTCCCAGAATTTGTCCATCTGAGCAAGGGTCATGTCCTTAAGACTAAGCCCCTGTTCTTTGGCACGACTCTCAACGTGGTTGAACCTGGAGATAAACTTGCGGTTTGTGCGCTCAAGGGCGTTTTCGGGATTGATGTCGTAGAGGCGTGCAGCATTGATGAGTGCAAAGAAAATATCGCCCATCTCGGCCTCCATGGCATCTTTATCGCCACAGATTGCTTCGGCACGGAATTCGGCCAATTCTTCAAGGAGCTTGTCCCAGACATCTTCACGGTTTTCCCAGTCGAAGCCAACGTGGGCGGCTTTTTCCTGAATTCGGAACGCTTTAATCAGAGCGGGCAGGGATGAGGGAACGCCTCCAAGCACGGTCTTGTTGCCGTCTTTTTCCTTGAGTTTCAGTGCTTCCCAATTGTCCATCACTGTGGCGGCATCATCGGCCTTAACCTGACCGAATACGTGGGGGTGGCGATAGATGAGCTTGGCATTGAGGGCATCACAGACGTCGACAATATCAAAGGCTTCTTTTTCTTCACCGATTTTGGAATAGAAAAGGACGTGGAGGAGGACGTCGCCGAGTTCCTTGCGGATGTTGGCATCGTCTTCGGCAATGAGGGCGTCGGCAAGTTCGTAGACTTCCTCAATGGTATTAGAGCGGAGCGAGAGGTTGGTTTGCACGCGATCCCATGGGCAGTCGGTGCGCAGGCGTTCGAGGACGTCAATCACTCGGCCGATGGCTTCGATTTTTTCTTGTCGAGAGTGCATATAATCAATTGAATTTGAGTTTAAGGCATGTCCAATCGTTTAGGACTGAATGGTTGACTTCGGAGAGGCCTAACGGGGCGGCAACTTCCATGATGACGGGGATGTCAGCCTCATAGAAACCGCTGAGTAGCATTGTCGCGCCGGGATTAAGGGCGGCTACGTAGGCCAGGAGGTCAGCCGTAATGATGTTTCGGTTGATGTTGGCAATAAAGAGGTCGGCCTTGGGGAGAGTCGGGAGCAGGGAGGCATCGCCGCAATGGATTTGAACATGGTCCGCCTGACCGTTAAGATTGACGTTTTCCAAGGCATTTTCGTATGCTCCCGGATCAATTTCAATGCCGTTGACATTGGAAGCTCCGCGCATTGAGCATAGAATTGCAAGGATGCCGGTACCGGTGCCCATATCGATTACGGAAAGACCGGATTCGTCAATATCAAGAATGGCGCTGATAACCTGTGAGGTAGTTGCATGATGTCCGGTACCGAAGGCCATTTTGGGGTCAATGACAATATCATATTCGGCTGAGGGGACATCCGTATGAAATGAGGAATGAATCACGCAACGCTCACCGACGACGATAGGCTTGAAATAATTCTTTTCCCATTCGGAGTTCCAGTCCCGACCTTCGACAGTGGAGACTCTACGGCTGATTTCAGCCTCAAAGGGGAAAAGTTCAAGTGCTGAAACGAGGGCCTCTTCGTCATAAAGTTCAGCCTTGACATAGGCCGTCAGCCCTTCGTTATCAGGAACGAAGGATTCATATCCGATATCGGCAAGGAAGGCAGCGAGGACGTCAGTGGCGTCCTCGCTACATGGATTCAGGTCAAGGCGCAGTTCACGATAATCGTTCATTTGACGATTTTGAAGCCGGCCTCCTTGAGTGCCTTTTTGATTTCGGCGATGTGTTCGTGGTTACGGGTTTCAATTTCGACGTGGAGCATGCAACCGTTGACATC
>CAMWSN010000193.1 GCA_947176925.1 uncultured Porphyromonadaceae bacterium | reverse complement strand
GGAGAGGTGGGTGAGTGGCTGAAACCACCGGTTTGCTAAACCGACGAAGGGAGCAATCCTTTCCACGAGTTCGAATCTCGTCCTCTCCGCCTGAAAAAGGAGTTGAACTTGCGTTCAACTCCTTTTTTGCAAATGTTACATTATAGTGTTATAAAACGTTAATAATTATATCATAAGTTGCATTTTTGCACTAAATGCATTATCTTTGCAACGATAATTTTGAGATTTTGCACGGATAACACCTCCAACAACAATCTCCCAAAACCTCTTTAAAGAGCTTGCCCGGTGCTCCTACCACCGGGCATTTTTCTTGCCGTAGGAAGCAAGAAAAAAACCTCGGCAGCCTGCCGAAGAAAGGAGGTGTTTATAGTGCAGGACCTCAAAATTATCAACGGAGTATTGTGTAAGCGTGTATTTGCAAAGTACGTATATCGCAATGGTAAACGTGTCTACCCTAAGACTGCTAAAGCATTCTGCTTCTGGGTTAAAGCATAACACTCTTTAGCAATATCTCGGAGGGGTTCGTAGGATAAACCCCTCCATTTTTTATCTTAAACGCTATCAGAGCCGCGCCAGCGAGGCTATGGTGCCGGCGGGGTCAGGCGAATTGAAGACGTAGCTGCCCGCAACGAGGATATCTGCCCCGGCATCAACAAGTTGACGTCCGGTTTCAAGGTTCACCCCGCCATCGATCTGAATCAAAGCCCGCGAACCGCTCTCGCTTATCAATTGGCGCAGACGACGCGTCTTGTCCAATATCTGCGGAATAAACTTCTGCCCTCCGAAGCCGGGATTCACGCTCATCAGCAGAACCATATCTACGTCAGTGATTATATCGCGCAGGAACTCCACGGGAGTCGCCGGATTAAGCGTCACTGCAGGCTTCATCCCCGCAGCGCGGATGGCTTGAACCGTCCGATGAAGGTGCGTACACGCCTCCCAATGGACATTCATCGTCTCCACTCCTAAGCGAGCCAACGTATCAACCCACTTGTCCGGCTCCAAAATCATCAGATGCGCATCCAAAGGCTTACGCGCTTTCTTCGCAATGGCTTCTATCACCGGAAAGCCAAAGGAGATATTAGGCACGAACTGGCCGTCCATGACGTCGAGATGAATCATCGCGGCATCGGAATTATTCACCATTTCAACATCGGCATCCAATGAGCCAAAGTTGGCACTAAGCATTGAGGGGGCTATCTGAGTCATTTTGTTTCTTAGGTTTAACAAGCTGATATATAATGAAGACAATACACAGGGCTCCGAGCGCATAGCCGGCCCAACTGAGATACTGATTATATTCTTCAATCTTAAGGAATAGGTCCTCCTTGCTGACGAACTGAGCCAGGAACCAGCCCAACCAGCAGAGCACCGCATTCCAGATGGCTGCGCCCAAAGTCGTAAACAGGCAAAACTTACCGAAATTCATCCGCGCCAGGCCCGCCGGAATGGAAATCAGCTGACGGATCACGGGAATCAGACGGCCCACGAATGTCGAAATCGCGCCATGAGCGTCAAAATAATCCTCTGCCTTCTTGACCTTCTCAGGTGAAATCATGCAGATAGCACCCATCCTTGACCGCGCAAACGCATAAACAATCGGTCTGCCAATCCATACGGCAAGAATATAATTGATAATCGAGCCGCAAAGAGCGCCCAAAGTGGCGGCAACGCCGACGCCGTAAATATTCATTGTCCCGTCAACCGTAGCTATATACGCTGCCGGAGGAACAACAATCTCGCTCGGGAACGGAATAAACGAGCTTTCAATGGTCATAAACAGGAATACATAAAAGTAACTCATATGGTCCCAGACCATTGAGAACAGCGCTTGTGCGTCAAAAATTGCTAATAATTCCATACGGGTGCAAAGTTACACATTTTTTCCGTAACTTTGCACCATGTTTAGCTTAAATCTTAACGGGCGACTCGTAGAATTTCCCCGCCCCGCCATCATGGCCATCATCAATGCCACCGACGACTCGTTCTATTCCGCCTCACGATTTGCCGACGCCGACGCCATCTCCCGACGCGCCGCGCAAGTAATCTCCGAGGGTGCCGACATAATTGACCTCGGGGCTTATTCCTCGCGTCCCGGAGCCTCGGAAGTGAGCGTCGAAACTGAGCAAAAACGCCTTGTTGAAGCTGTCAAAGCCGTCCGCAAAGTCAGTCGCGAAATTCCCGTGAGCGTAGATACATTCCGCGCCTCTGTGGCCGAAGCTGCCCTTGAAGCCGGAGCCGACATAATCAATGACATCAGCGGTGGCCTTGCTGACCCGGAGATGGACACCCTCATTGCCCGCAAAAACACCCCTTACATAATGATGCACATGCGCGGAACGCCCCAAACCATGCAGCAACTGACCGACTATTCCGCCGAAGGGAGCGTCTCAGCCGCTGTAATGACCTTCTTTGCGCGCCGCGTCAACGAGCTGACGGCCCAAGGTGCCTCGCAGATTATCCTCGACCCCGGATTCGGTTTTGCCAAAACCACAGAACAAAACTGGCAACTCATGCGCGAACTCCCCCTGATCCACGAGACATTTCCCGCCCGGCCAATCCTCGTCGGACTCAGCCGCAAATCTATGCTCTACAAGCC
>CAMWSN010000192.1 GCA_947176925.1 uncultured Porphyromonadaceae bacterium | reverse complement strand
CTCGTCAAGGGGCTGCAGCGATGGCTCGCCGCCGGTGATGACGACGTGTGAGGCGGGGTAGGCGAGGCAGGCATCCGCCACTTCCTGCGGTGACATCAGGGTGAAGTCGTTGTGGTCAGTGTCACAGAACGGACAGCGCAGGTTGCATCCTGACAGGCGCACAAACACCATCGGGGTGCCGGTCCAGAACCCTTCGCCCTGGAGTGAATAGAAAATTTCGTTGATGCGGTATTTCTTTTCAGTCTCTTTCATAGCTTGCGGTGTTTCCTTCGCTTTCCTGCACATCAACGCGATAGCAGTTGTCGACTGTGTCGCATATCCATCGCGCTATGTTTTCGGCTGTCGGATTGAAGTCGAGTACATCGTTGAGGCATGTGTGGTCGAGACGGTCGGTGACGAGACGCTTTATGTCTGTGAAGTCGGTCACCATGCCGTTGGCATTGAGTTGCGCAGCGCGGCAGTGGACTGTGATGATCCAGTTGTGGCCGTGGAGGGCTGAGCATTTGCTCTCGTAGTCGAGGCTCAGACGATGGGCGGCGGATATTTCGAGGCGTTTGGTAACGTAATACATAAATCAAATAGCCAAATCTAAGGGTAAATCACTAATATCTTTCAACCTCTTACCTTGTATAAGAATATCTAATAGTTCAGTTGCGTCTTCTGCTTCAAGTGTCTTGACCGCATCAATTAATTCATACAATGCGAAATGATACAGACAATCAATATAACCGGTTCCAAGTGCAAGCGATGCCAATCGTGAAGGCATTGGTTCGCCGGTTACAGCAACGACATGAGGTAGATGACCCTTGCGATTTCGGATTAGTCCAAGAGCTTCCGTCCTGCTGTTTTGAGCTCGATCACTTCTCATTGTCCATTTTGCTGAAATTGAAGCATGCAGAATGGGTAGTGGCGAATTTTTTTTTCTAATACAAGTCAACAGTGCACAACTATTATCGACTATATCCGAAGATTGGTTAATTATTTCATCTGATTCCGGCTCTCGGAAAATTACAATGTCAGGTGCTACCATATAGTCATTACCTAACGAGGATGCCAATCTTGAATCACTTTTCGTTATCTCGTTTAAATATTGTAAGTGTTCATATTGATAAAAGCTAAATACCTTGAGGCTATTTCGGTTACCTAATTTCTCTATATGCCATTTGCCAGGTCTTAGATTAGAAAGCTTTGGAAATGTTTCTTGTAAAAATTCCATATTGATTTGCTCAAACTTCGCACCTGAAGACTGTCCAGTGATCTTGTTGTGTGTCTCGGCCATCAACATAGTAGCAATATGCTTAGATATGCATACGGAGAGTTTGGAGGCTTTATCGGCATTACTGGGAATACCATTATTATCCAAACTTAGTACATTAGAAGATAGTAATGCACTATGATATTTTTTTCTCGCCTCTAATATTAGACTGTTCATTTTCGAGTACTTTTAATAGTTGATTTCCTATAGCTTCTGCGACTGGAGGAGGAAACGCATTCCCAATCATCCTGCATGCAAGAGTTTTTTTATTCCCAAAATGCCAAAAATCAGGGAAGCCTTGTATCCTGGCCAACATGCGTGGCGTAAGTTTGGGATTGCTTAAGTCATTTGGGTAGGGGGCTTCGTTAGCAATCCCTTTCCCATTTATTCCCAACGCTTCCCATGCTAAACGTGCTCGGGTTGGACCTAAATCAGGCCCTCCATGTTTTTTGCTGCCGCCCACGACGGTCGGAGCGATTTTGTTTGCTTGGGATTTCCATTGCTTTGCGAGTTTCCAACCATTCTCAGACATTAAATCAAATAAAGTCTCTCCGACGGTCTTTGTCGCTTTGGGATTGGGAGTCGGGAACTGAAATGTATCTTCGATATCTTTACGTATGCCTATTATTACCACTCTTGGCCTGAGTTGAGGAACTCCATAGTCTGAAGCATTTAGTAATTGGATATGAGTATTATATCCATAATGTTCAATGGTTGATATGATATTTGATCTATAACTGTCAAATTTTTTATCAAGAAGTCCTCTTACATTCTCAATCATAATCAACTTAGGATTGATTTCCTCAATAAGTCGCAGCATTTGAGGGAATAGATCACGTTCATCATCGGCTCCTAATTGTTTCCCGGCAAGACTAAAGGGTGGGCACGGAACTCCTCCAGATAATAAGTCTATCTGATTATTAAATTGAGTACCATCAAAACCTCGTACATCTTGGCAAATAACATGCCATGATGGCCGATTGTAACGCAGGCAATTACAATAATCTTTTTCATATTCGATGAGGGCAACGTGTTTGAACCCTGCCATCTCCAGTCCAAGGGCTTGTCCGCCGGCGCCTGCACATATTTCGAGAGAAGTATACATGTCTACAAATATACGCACTTTTGTTCAATATCCTAACATTTTTATTAAGGCTCGAGGTCTTTGGGGTATTCGGCTACGGGAATGTTATGCTCTGCGGCGAGGGCGATGAGGTAGCGGAGCGCGTCCTCACGGGTGTCCTCGATTTCGCAGTCTTTGATGGCCTGTTTGAGGTTAGAGGCGAAAAATCCTACGGTCGGACTCTGCGGCAGACCGAAGATGCGCATGATTTCGAGGCCGTCGACAGGATTGCGGCGGGCGCGCTCGGCATCGAGGGTGCGGATATATTCATATTTGCGCTCC
>CAMWSN010000191.1 GCA_947176925.1 uncultured Porphyromonadaceae bacterium | reverse complement strand
ATGCATATCAACGCCCTGACGGAATCTGGATTGTCCCGATTGGATGCCTGAAAAACTAAGATTTCTCAATTCCGATGAATCCGGATGAATCGGGGTCGGCGCTGAAATCCGGGAAATTTTTTGTAACTTTGTCGTGACTAAACGATGAATTTGTGTGACGATGAAGTTTGAAAAGGATAAGGTAATCGGATTTGTGTGGCAACACGTATTGCTGTTGCTTTCAATGTTTTTCATGACGTTCGGCGTGGCCCTCTGCGTGCGGTCCAACCTTGGCAGCGGGGTGATTTCGTCGATTCCTATGTCGTTCAGTCTTGCCGGCGAGGACGGGTTTGCCCCGCGATTGACCATCGGCGGCTATACGAACATAATGAACATCATCCTCGTTGGGGCGCAGATTCTGGTTCTCAGGCGGCGGTTTGAGCCGATTCAACTGTTTCAGTTGCTGATTGGTTTCGTCTTCGGCTGTCTGCTCGATGTCAATATGTGGCTCACCTCCTTTTTCTCGACTTACGAGAGTCTTCCGGCGCAGATTTTCGCCCAATTTATGGGTGCGACGATTCTTGGCTGCGCCGTCGCCACGGAGATTCGTTGCGGGTCGGTGACGATGCCGGGCGAGGGTATTCAGGTTGCGATTGCCTGCGTCACGGGGCGTCCGTTTCCGACGGTTAAGATTCTCGTTGACACCACTCTGGTAGTCCTGGCCGTCATCTCCGGTTTCTGCTTTTTCGGCTCATGGCCCTGGACCGTCGTGGGCCCCGGGACATTGTTCGCCATGTTCTATGTCGGTTACGTTGTCAAACTCGTCAACCCTCATCTGGGGTGGTTTGACCGCCTGCTGGACTATCGCCCCGGCTTCCGCCGTTATATCTACGGCCTCGCCCGCTTTATCTACCCGAAGAAACAATGGTAAACAACCCCGATACAGACTCGCATTTTGACCTTGCCGATGCGCCGTCACCGCAGTCGGACAAGATGGCTGAGGTGCGGCTTATCCATGAGTCGACTGCGGGCTATTGCGCTGTCTATTCCGGGGTTTATCGCGGCCGGCGGGTCGCCTTCAAGGTCCTCAAGCCACAATATCGGGCGAGCGAACTCCACCGGCAGATGCTGCGCAAGGAGTTTGAGGTCGCGTCGATGATGAACCATCCGAACATAATCGCTACCCTGAGGATGGAGAATCTGCCCGGCCCGGGCGAGGCAATCCTGATGGAACAGATTGAGGGATTGACTCTTAAGGAGTATCTTGAGGCAAATCCGCGCCTCTCGGGCAAGCAACAGAGGAGCATAACGGAACAGATCTGTCAGGCGGTGAGTTACATCCATTCGCGCCAGACGATTCATTGCGACCTCAAGCCCTCGAACATCCTGCTGACGGCAGACGGGCGGTTTGTCAAGGTGATTGACTTCGGCATGAGCCGGGGCAATGGCTTCGAGACCCTCGACTTCGGCGGGGGTACGCAGGGTTTTACGGCGCCGGAAAATTTCAGCGCCGGATCGCAGGCCACGGTAGCTACCGACATCTACTCCATCGGCAAAATCATGGAGTTGATGGACCGCGGCGGAGCGATGAAAAGCGTCTGGCTCCGATGTACAGCCGCGAATCCCGCCGACCGCCCCGGCAGCGCCGGTGAAATCATTGAACTGCTGCGCAGACGCCGGAGCAAGATTATTCCGGCGCTTGTCCCGGCCCTGATTGCCGCCGTAGGTTTATTTTTCCTGCTGAGGGATACCGCCCCTGAAGTTGCTCCGGAACCTGTTGAGAATCAGGACACCATCGCCACAGCGCCCGTAAGCATTGAGCGGGAGGATACTCCGCCTTTGTCGGCTCCCGAGGCGGCCACTCCCGCGGCGGAAAGCAAAGAGATCGCTACGGCGCGGCCTTTCGAGGAGCGGCTGGCGGAAAAATTCGAAGAGGTAGCATTGACGCGATTCAAAGAGCATATCCAACTGATTGACACAATGACCACCCGACGCTCCTGGGAACTTCAGCAGGTCAGCCACTGGCGCTGGCTCGCTAAACAGGATATGAAACGCTGGCTCACGGAGACCCCGGACGCCACCCCTCAGCAGATAGAGCAGGAGATGGACCGGATGGACCACCGGCTTGACGAATTCATGCGGACCTCGGACCGCACATTTACGGAATTAGTAAACCGCAAATATGCGAGCGCCCGCAAACGGGACCTTTCAGGCTACGCAACCAAACAGGCCTATTACGAAGGGGCGGACACGCTCGTTGTCCGCCGGCTGGGCGAGGACGGCGTCTGGCGCGAAACGCGCACCCGCGTCCCCGTAGACGGCCTTGACTCGGAAGGCGCTACGAAAACCCGCGACGAAGCCATGAAAAAAGCCCTCGCCGACTGAACGGGCGAGGGCTGAGAGGGGATAGTTTAGCGGCGGAAATCGCGGGTAATGTCGTCATAGCCCTTTTCGAAAGTTCCGGTAAATGACTTTCCGAAAAGAATCGAAATGACCTTCCAAAGGCCTTTGAAAAACTTCTTCATCTTCGTTAGAGTTTTTGGGCGTCAAGATAGAAACTGCCGTTTGAGACATAACTTTTCAGCGCGGCCTTATCCATCGGATACTTGGAGCCATACTTCTCGTGGAAGGCGTCGACAATCAAGGCCTGAGAGATTGTCTGAGTGAGCGGAGTAGGGATGTCGGTGACG
>CAMWSN010000190.1 GCA_947176925.1 uncultured Porphyromonadaceae bacterium | reverse complement strand
CAAGTACAAATCGCGGAATGGAAACGGCGGCACGATAGCCTCGTGGCGCTCCGTCTGAAGTGCCCGCAAAGCGGTTATTGCCATAGTCCATAAATTGGCCAAGCATCTCCCCGTAACCGCCGAAGCGGAAACGGGAATAGCCTACGGTGTCAACCTGGGCAACGGCTGCCAGCGATCCAATCACTAATAATAATGTGAGAAAAACTTTTTTCATGTGAGTCTGATTTTACGCTGCAAAGTTACGCCAACTTTTCCACCCCCAAAATACTCACTTTTGAGTAAAATCACCCTCTGACTGCAAATCCCCCTAATCATTTCAGGGTATTCGTTATCCATTCTCAATTTTATATTTTGTATTCTATATTTTCTATTTTCTATTTTGTATTTTTCATTTATTTACGTAACTTTGCAGCGGAATTTATAAAGAGTTCCACCATAGAAATTGATGTTAATTAGCCTACATTCAGCCCCTTGCATATATCGTTGGGGCCATCTTGAAAGCTGGAAGAGCACCGCTCGCCGATGAGTGGTCTCCCCTTCCGTCTCTCCTCTTTTCCCCCTTTTTCATCATTACATAAATTTTACATTTCAGCATGAACAATCATCGATTGCTCACAGGGTTGCTCGCGGGCGCCTTGTTGAGCGGCGGAGTGTGTTCGGCTCAGTCGCCTCGCGTACTCACTTTGAGTGAGCTTTACGAGTCGGCAGAGGCTAATTCCACTCAACTTCGCCCGGCCTTTACGGCCATTGAAGAGGCTGAGAAAGCCATCTCTACGGCTCGCGCAAACCGCCTGCCAGACATTTCAGCGTCACTCTCCGTCAGCTACATCGGCGACGGATTCACCACCCAACGCAACTTCTCTGACTATCAGCGAGCCCCCATTCCTCACCTTGGCACAGGACTCGGTGTCAACGTCACCCAGCCGTTATTCACCGGCGGAGCCATCACGGAAGGAATCCGAATGGCTGAGATTAAGGCCGATGGCGCACGTCAATCAGCTGACCTTCAGCGTAACATTATCCGCTTTCAGCTTACCGACATCTACCTTAATCTATATAAATACTCTAACCTGCAGAAAGTTATCGAAAGCAATCTGACTGCCGCCAGACGTGTGCTCGATGACATGAAAGCGCGTTACGAACAGGGAACGGCCCTGCTGAACGACATCACGCGCTATGAGCTGCTGATTTCAAACATCGAGCTTGAGCAGATTCGCATTGGCAATATGCTCGACATTCTCAACACTAACCTGACCACGATTGCCGGACTCCCGTCAGGAACCCAGGTCGTTCCGGACTCAACCATTCTTGACCGTTCACTTCCGCAACAAGGCGAGGAATGGTGGCAAATGCGCGCCGACGAAAATTCGCCTCAATTAGCCCTGGCCCGCACCGGAGTCAGCATGAGCCAACGAGCTGAAAAGCTGACCCGCGCCGAGCGGCTCCCGAAAATAGGACTTCAGGCAGGATGGACCATGGACGGACCAATATTGGTGGAAATCCCCCCTATTAACCGCAATCTGAGCTACTGGTATGTTGGCCTCGGAGTCAGCTATAACCTCTCCTCTCTTTTCAAGACAAACAAGGCTATGGCTCAGAGCCGGGTGGCCACAATCAAGGCACAAGAAGAACTTGAGGCAGCCGGAGAGCAAATATCGCTGGAAGTGCGCGCCGACCATATCAAATATATGGAAGCTTACGAGGAGCTGACATCACGCGAAAAAGCCGTTGAATTAGCCCTCAGAAACTATCATACTACTTCCACCCGATACCAAAACGACATGGCCCTGATCACAGACATGCTCGATGCGGCCAATTCCCGCCTTGATGCCGAGCAGCAGCTGATCAATGCCCGAATCAACATAATTTATTGCTATTATAAACTTCTTTTTACGTCAGGAAAAATATGAAATACCGTACCAAAAAACAGATATCTTACGTTCTCTCAGCCATCGTCATCATCGGAGCCTCATGCTGGTTATGTTCCCGTCTTTTCCACATTGGCGACGGCGAATTCACGGATAATGCCGAAGTAAAGATGCAGATTGTCCCCGTCAACAGCCGCGTTCAGGGCTTTATCAAGGAAATCAGATTCAGCGAATATCAACCCGTCAGCAAGGGAGACACTCTGGTAATCATTGATGACTCTGACCTCCGGCTCAACCTTGCGCGGGCCAAGGCTGACCTCCAGAACGCAATGGCCGGACATTCCGTAGCCAATCAGGCCGTAAGCTCGGCAGTGGCTAACGTAGCCGTAAGTGACGCTTCAATTTCTGAAGCTAAAATATTGATGGAACAAGCGTTGACCGACCTCAACCGCTATGAAAAGCTCCTGGAGCAGGAGGCCGTGACCCGCCGCGAATATGATGCCGTAAAGACTGACTATGAGGCCAAACGAGCAAGGTATCAAACCCTTGCGCGTCAAAAATCTGCCACCTCCTCAGTCGTCGACGTTAACCGCAGCCGCATATCCCAGTCTGAGGCAGGGATAGAATTGGCTAATGCAATGGTGGAGACTGCGGAGCTCAATCTGAGTTATACCGTAATTCTTGCTCCCTGCAGCGGATATTGCTCCAGAAAGGAAATTCAGGAAGGACAATTGATTCAGCCCGGACAGATGATGCTTTCCATCATTGACAGCGGCGATGTCTGGGTAGCAGCCAATTACAAGGAAACACAGCTGAAAAACTATATGTATAACTGGGACAACGAGAAGATCGAGAC
>CAMWSN010000189.1 GCA_947176925.1 uncultured Porphyromonadaceae bacterium | reverse complement strand
CATCGGGTTCTTGGAGTTAATCACTTTGCTGACTGCCGAGGCAGAGCTATAGAGCACTTTGCTTTCTACGTTGAATTTCATATATCAATAAAATTTGGTTGCAATAATTAAGTAGGCAAAGTTAAGCAAATTTTCCGAGACCAGCAAATTTGATTTTTCAGCCCTCACTCCGTTGCCTTTTTGAAGCTTTGAAATGTTGATTGTGCCGATTGTTTGCCTTAACTCCGTTCAATGAAGCGAGCAAACAGATTGAAAGAATTATTCGTTTCATTTCAGCAAAATCTTTTGTGTTATGGTTTCGTTATTACTTGTAAAGCGGGCAATGATTATTTGAGATTTGAGAACTGCCAGCGGAACTTCGAAGTGAGATTTATTCTGGTCATAAAAGAGTCGCTTACCCTCAGTGGAGAATAGAGAGAGACAGCCTTTGCTTTCAGCGTCAACAATAAGATTTACTGCATCGCTGGTTATTGCGAACCCATTCGCGGGGATATCATCAACAGATGCTACCCAATCCATTATCTCCTGAAGGTCATCAGGTTGCATGAAGTCGCTGGTGCAGTATCTTGGTGTTAAAAAACTGTTCCCTTCGGTATCTCTGACTATTATCTGAAAATACACTCCCCAGCTAAAGTTTTCTTGGCTAAAATCAAAAACAGAATCTTCATCGTTTACTTCTTTTCGATTTACTATAGACAAAAAAATGCGATCAGTTGGTCGTATATGTGGTCTGGTCTTTTTGATAATTACCCCTACAGAGTTCGTGGGGAGTTTAATGCTGAAACTTAACGTACCGGTGCAGTCAGGCTTTCCGGTATATTCATTATTGAACATTTCATAATCATACTTAATGTTCTCAGCATAAATTTCTTTGCCATCATCATTGGTGGCATTAAGCATAATCGCAGATATAGCGTAAATGATTAAGAATAACCTTCTCATGTGATAATGACTTTTGTTATGCTCTTCGGGTTAAAGTTTGAAAGTTCCAAAAAATAAATCTGATGGTGAAATTAGTGATTAGTAATTAGCAATGGGTGTTGAGGGGGGAGGGACGTGCCTTTGGCACGTTGGGTTGCAAGGGAGCGGATGGTGTACGTGCCGGAGGCACGTCCCTACTTTGTCACGATTGCGGACTCAAACAATTCATAATTATTCGGTTGAGGGGGTGAGGGCGGGACGCCCTCACTCCCGTTAGCGGATGAGTTGTTTTTTGCCGTTGATGATGTAGAGGCCGCGGGAGGGGGTGGTGACGCGGCGGCCCTGCAGGTCGTAGGCGCCCCGGCGGGCGGCTTGGTCGGCGCTGACCTCGCTGATGGAGGATTGGTAGGTGAAGTCCTCGGCGGTGAAGATCACCTCGCCGTCTTGGCGGCAGTCAATCATCCGCAGCGTTTGGAAGTTTTCGGGCATGACAACGGCCCAGCTCTTGGAGTCGGGCGCACCCACGCCGTCAACCCACGAAGCCACTACCTCGCCCGACCGGTCCTCAAATAGATACTCGGAGAAAGTGCGGCCACCAGTCGTTAGCTTATTGAAATCTCTACAGTACCATGAGTCGTTACTGCTGTCCGATGCGGCAAATGCTCCTGTTGTCCAAGTTGTTCGTCTAAAGCTTCCTCGGGGGCTAAGCAACAACGCGTTTTCCATCGGGTCGGCAGGGCCAAAATGGTCAGCAAAAACATACACACGTCCGTTTTCTTCAGTAGCAACATATTCATGGTTCTCCGAGGATCTCAGTACTACGGCGGATACGCCGTGGATCAGCGTGTCGCGATCAACCGTAACCGTGAATTCTTCATCGCCGCGAGTCATGGTCCATGATTTCCCTGGCGTCAGCGTTTTAACGGTCTGCAAGCCAAATCGGTATGGAAGGGCGAAATCCTCGTTGGTAAAAATAGTTTTGCCATCTTTGCGGCATTCAATAAGATAGTAATCCAATCCGCCATTAGACGATCTAAAACCATTACCTAAACAATTCAGCCATGCACTGGCGATTGATGAGCCAATGCCTTCTACGATAGATGCATAGTGGGAACCAAAGATAATCTCCCGGCGTTCCTCGCCGTTTGTATCAACTATTACCCGTTCATCGGTAGCATATTGGTAGGAATATGACTGGTTATCGTCACGGATATATGTTTCAATAGGACCCATCCGCAATGAGTCGCCAGGCTGGCAGTTGAAATTCAGAATCGGTAGAAAATTTGAACAATCAGGGTCGTTAGTCGGAATATATATGCTTATAACACCCTCCTTTTCAAGAAAAATATAATCGCCTTTATAATTAGAGAAAATATCATTCTTAAGGACATTCTCTGAACCAAGCTCTTTAACAGTCATGCGCCAGCAATGCTCGCCTTCAACTTCAACCTGTTCAGCGACTGTACACTCAAGCTGTACAACATACTCAAACATTCGCAGCCCCAATTTGTGTGCTGAATTTTCGGTCGACCGGGACTGATTAACCCGCGCAGCGCTTCCGTATGGCGACGACGGATAGTTGTTAACCCAAGCGCGAGCCATTATCCACGACTTGCCCGGTTCGAGCAGGGGTTTATATTCCGCGGCCTGGGCTGAAACAGCGGCCAGAGCTGCAACGCATACTGCCTGTAAATACTTTTTCATAACTGGTTGAATGATTAGTGAATGAATTGGTACTTTTCCGGTCGCAAATATAAGGGAAAAGTTTGAAAGTTCCAAAAATAAATCTGATGGTGAAATTAGTGATTAGAAATTAGTAATTAGTAATTAGTAATG
>CAMWSN010000188.1 GCA_947176925.1 uncultured Porphyromonadaceae bacterium | reverse complement strand
TGGTGTAGTATCCGAAGCGTTCGCCGGTGTTAGCCAACGAGAGGATATACAAACCTGCCGGTTGATTTTTAAACATGGTTGATAATGAATTGGTTATAGTGATTATTTAATTATTTGCTTTAAATGCCTGTGCATAGGCTCTCATTTGCTTGACCATCGCAAGAAGACCGTTGGAACGGGTAGGGGACAGGTGCTCGGAAAGGCCGATTTTGTCAATAAAATAGAGGTCGGCGTTCAAAATGTCATCCGGAGTTTGATTGCTAAGGACCTGAATCAACATTGAGATAATTCCTTTGACAATTATAGCATCTGAATCTGCCGTAAAGACAATTTTTCCTTCATCAGTCTTGTCGGCATTGATCCATACCCGACTTTGACATCCTTCTATCAAATGCTGTGGAGTCTTATATTTTTCTTCAATCGGCGGGAGTTGGTTACCGAGGTCTATGATGTAACCATAACGATCCATCCAATCGTCGATTTCCGACATTTCGCTTATAATCTCGTCTTGAATTTCGTTTATTGTCATATCTTTTCAGTATAAATTAGTTGCGTAATCAGTCGGCCAACAGCTCCAAGAGTTTCCGAGTCAATGTTTTGGATATTATCTTGCAGAGTGTGCCATGTAGGATTAAAGCCACCTGTCTGTTCATTCCGGGACTCAATAATGTCTATCACAGGAATTCCTGCGCGAATCAGTGGCAGATGGTCGTCATTGATTGCGCCTCCGACCTGGTCAGGAAAACGCGATGACAAACCGATATTTTTCGCTAAACTCCAAATCTTGTCTACAACCGGTTTACTATAAGACTCCGAAAACAGTTCGCGATGAAACTTGGCATTATAGCCGCCAACCATATCAAGAAGAACTCCATATCGCGGAAGCGGTTCGTTGACCCCATAGGGCATATTTTCGGCAAAATACTGTGCGCCGCGAGCCCATGAATCTTCATCGCCCTCATTACCGGCATCTTCAGCATCGACAAATAAAATATCCACACCAATTTCAGGGGCTTTCTGGCC
Source organism: uncultured Porphyromonadaceae bacterium (assembly GCA_947176925.1). Classification (GTDB taxonomy): domain Bacteria; phylum Bacteroidota; class Bacteroidia; order Bacteroidales; family Muribaculaceae; genus UBA3263. Next base: position 1,741 of record CAMWSN010000188.1, on the reverse strand, counting down.
TATCAAACGGGCCAATTCAAGTAATACACCTACACCGCTGGCGCCATCATTAGCGCCGTCAATTGGCCTTGAATGAAGTGCAACGTCCGCTTCTTCATCAGCAGTAGGGCGGGAATCCCAGTGAGCTAACAAAAGCACCCTATTTTCCTTGTTCTTGCCGTATCGCCCTATGATATTAGTCATCGGACCGAAACCGTCAAGGTTAGTTTTTTGTACGAAAACGGAGTCTGCTCCGTGACGTTTCAATTCGCTTGCAAGCCATGCGCCACAAGCTTCATGCGCCTCCGAATTAGCAATGCGAGGACCAAAAGAGACTTGTCTGGCAATGTTGTTAAATGCACTGTCGGCACTAAATTCAGGAACGTACATTTTGGGCGCAGAAGTAACTTGCTCCTGACCTTTTGTTGTCTCCTTGGAGCAACTGCAGGCAGAAACCATCAATAAAATTCCGGCGCTATATAAAGCAATTTGAGCCTTTTTCATCACTACAAAGTTACAAAAAATTCCTAAAAATGCCCAAAAACATATTCTTTTTCTTTTATTTTCTCAAAATATAATGTAAATTTGCTCTCAAAATTATAACCAAAAACATTTCTCTTATGAAGAAACATAACTTCTACGCAGGACCCTCAATCCTGAGTGAGTACACTATTAAAAATACTGCTGACGCGGTAATCAATTTCGCCGATATGGGCCTTTCAATCTTGGAAGTCTCTCATCGTAGCAAACAGTTTACCGCCGTGATCAATGAAGCTTCTCAGCTCGTTAAGGAACTTCTTCAAGTCCCTGAAGGCTATTCTGTACTTTGGCTTGGTGGAGGCGCATCGATGCAGTTCTGCATGGTTCCCTACAACTTGCTCAAGAAAAAAGCCGCTTATCTCCAGACCGGCACATGGGCCACTAATGCTATTAAGGAGGCTCGCCTTTTTGGCGAAGTTGACGTAGTCGCTTCCAGCGAGGAGAAAAATTTCAGTTATGTGCCTCGCGATTACGTCATTCCCGCAGATGCTGACTATTTCCACTTTACATCCAATAATACCATCTACGGTACCGAGATTCGCTTCGATCCGGATTCTCCCGTACCCTTGGTGGCAGACATGAGCTCTGATATTTTCTCTCGTCCTATTGACGTCAGCAAATATGACCTTATCTATGCCGGCGCACAAAAGAATCTCGCTCCTGCTGGTGTAACTTTGGTAATCGTTAAGGATTCAGCACTCGGTCAGGCCGGTCGTCCGATACCGACGATGCTCAACTATCAGACTCATGTCAAGAAGGAATCGATGTTTAATACTCCTCCGGTGCTACCCATTTATGCTGCGCTCCAAACCTTGAAATATTATAAGGAGTTAGGAGGAGTGGATAAGCTCATGCTTGCCGATGAAGAAAAAGCTGCTCGCCTCTATGATGCGATTGACAGTAGCCGTATGTTTGAGGGAACAGCAGAAGTGGAATCTCGCTCAATCATGAACGTCTGCTTTGTGATGTCGCCCGAATATAAAGAATTAGAGAGCGAATTTGTCGACTTTGCTTCCGAGCGGGGCATTGTCGGAATCAAGGGCCATCGCTCAGTCGGCGGATTCCGTGCATCGCTCTATAACGCGTTACCTCTTGAAAGCGTCGAAGTACTTATCGCCGCCATGAAAGAATTTGAAAACAAACATTAATGAACGTTTTAGTAGCAACAGAAAAGCCCTTTGCCGCCGAGGCGGTAGATGGCATTCGCCAAGCAGTAGAGCAG
>CAMWSN010000187.1 GCA_947176925.1 uncultured Porphyromonadaceae bacterium | reverse complement strand
TCTTATTGATAAGGTCCTTTTCAGCCTGCCACTTCGAGCGATATTCCTTTTCCTCATCGCGCAGGTCGGCGAGTTCCTTTTCAATGGTGCGCACCTTGGGTTCGTCGCCTTCACGCTTGATGGCCTCGCGTTCGATTTCCTTTTGAGCAATCTGACGGACAATATCGTCGAGAGCCTGCGGAACGGAGTCAACTTCAAGGCGAAGTTTCGAAGCGGCTTCGTCAATGAGGTCAATGGCCTTATCCGGGAGAAAACGGTCAGTGATATAACGTTCAGAAAGCTGAACGGCGGCAATAATCGCTTCGTCACGGATACGTACCTTATGGTGGTTTTCATAACGTTCCTTAAGTCCGCGAAGAATTGCAATGGCGCTCAGTTCGTCAGGCTCATTGACCATAACTTTTTGGAAACGTCGCTCAAGGGCTTTATCCTTTTCGAAGTATTTCTGATACTCATCAAGGGTAGTAGCGCCGATTGAGCGAAGTTCGCCACGGGCCAGAGCTGGTTTCAGGATGTTTGCGGCATCCATAGCACCCTCACCCTTACCGGCGCCTACAAGGGTATGAATCTCATCAATGAAGAGAATAATCTCTCCATCGCTCTGAGTCACTTCGTTTACAATGGCTTTGAGTCGTTCCTCAAATTCGCCCTTATACTTGGCACCGGCAACGAGAGCGCCCATATCAAGTGAGAAAATCTGCTTTGAGCGCAGGTTTTCAGGGACATCACCGCGCACAATGCGCTGGGCAAGGCCCTCGGCAATGGCAGTCTTACCGGTACCGGGTTCGCCAATCAGCATCGGGTTATTCTTGGTGCGACGCGAAAGAATCTGGAGGACACGACGAATTTCCTCATCGCGGCCGATAACAGGATCAAGCTTGCCTGAACGGGCACGCTCATTAAGATTGATGGCATACTTTGAGAGGGCGTTATAGGTATCCTCGGCACTCTGGTCAGTGGCTTTTTTGCCCTTACGGAGTTCATCAATAGCGGCCTGGAGTTCCTTTTCAGTAAGTCCGGCATCCTTAAGAAGTTGAGAGGCGGAGGAATTGACCACGAATATAGCCATCAGGATGGCCTCCAGAGTCACATACTCATCGCCTTGTTTCTTGGCAATATCAAGGGCACGCTGGAGCACGTCATTGCTCTCGCGGCTTAAATAAGGCTCACTACCTGACACCTTGGGTAATGCAGCAATAGCAGCATCGAGATTACGCAGGGTGAGATCAAGGTTAGCGCCGACCTTCTGGAAAATAAACTTAACCAGCGAGTCACCTTCCTCAACTACCCCCTTGAGCAGGTGCAGAGGCTCAATGCTCTGCTGTCCGGTCCCACGAGTCAGTTCAACGGCCTTCTGAATCGCTTCTTGCGATTTAATTGTGAAGTTATTGAAATTCATAGCTTTTGATTAAATAAGTTTCATTTTCTGTTAAAATAACGCAAAAAGCGTGCCAAAAGTTTAAGCGGCCCGCCTGAAAGAATCAGGGAGCCGCTAATTTTATTCGCTAAAAAATTACTAATTAGAAATGAGAAGAACCATCGAAGCAGTGAGTGCAAATTTTACACTTGGGTAGACCGATGCTTTCCACGAGGGTTTCTATGGGGTTGAACTTGAGGGATGTCAGTCCGAAGTGGCTACGGATTTTCTCTACCATGGCATTATAACGGGGAGAATCGGTGGTGGCATACTCATCGAGGTGAGCGTCAGGTGAGCCTTCGAGTTCTTCTATTATCCTGCGGGTCAGAAGCTCCATATCACTTTTAGAGGACGTGAATCCTACATACTTGCAACCATAAATCAACGGCGGACATGCGATACGCATGTGAACCTCCTTGGCACCGCAATCATACAGTTCCTTGACATTGTCATTCAGCTGAGTACCGCGCACAATAGAATCGTCACAGAACAAGGCACGCTTACCTTGGAGCATCGCACGATTGGGGACAAGCTTCATCTTGGCCACAAGTGAGCGCATCGATTGGTCAGCCGGAGTAAACGAGCGGGGCCATGTAGGTGTATATTTGCAGATGCAGCGATGGTAAGGAATACCGTGTCCGGCAGCATATCCGAGGGCCATGCCGGTTCCAGAGTCAGGAATTCCACAGGCACAGTCAACTTCCGTCGGATCAGATTGACCCATTGCGTAACCGGATGCAAAGCGGGTTTCCTCAACGTTGTGACCTTCATAGCTTGAAGTAGGGAATCCGTAATATACCCAAAGGAACGAACAAATCTGCATTTCCTCACCGGGAGCGCGTAGCTGCTTGACACCATCGGCAGTAATCTCAACGATTTCTCCGGGACCCAAATCGCGGACATAGTCAAACCCGAGATTCGGGAATGCGGTACTCTCGGAAGTCGCTGCCCACGAATCTTCCTTATGGCCAAGAATAATCGGGGTACGGCCTAAATGGTCACGTGCGGCAATAATTGAATTATTCTCCGTCAGAATCAGCAGCGAAGCGGAGCCCTTGATTTTATTGTAAACATTTTCAATACCTTCGGCAAAAGTCTGTCCTTGATTAATCAGTAGCGCAATGAGTTCCGTCTGATTAGTGCGCCCGGAGCTGAGTTCACCGAAATGAACCCCTTTGTCCAGGAGTTCACGCTCGAGTTCGTCAAGATTGCAAATCTTAGCAACGGTAACAATTGCAAACTTACCGAGATGGCTGTTAATAATAATCGGTTGCGGGTCAGTATCGCTAATTACGCCGATGCCGGTATCGCCCTCAAATTTAGCTAACTCCGCCTCAAACTTAGTGCGGAAATAGGTGCTTTCGAGCGAATGGATTTTACGGCAGAATCTGCTGT
>CAMWSN010000186.1 GCA_947176925.1 uncultured Porphyromonadaceae bacterium | reverse complement strand
ATATCTTTATTTTTTGTGCTTTTGTCATAGCGCAAAATTACTTCTTTTGTTTTGATAATGAAAAATAGGAAACCTTTATATCTTCTAAAAAAGGATTTATCAGTGTTTTGAGAAAAGTATATCTAAGTTTTGAGATGAAAATGCCCGGTTGCAAGCATCAACATGACGCATACCGCTTAGAGGAATAAAAGTTGCGTCAGCACCAGCTTGTTGTAATTTCTCAACAACTCGTTTATTTTTATTAAACGTGTTTTCGTCGGTGCCAGTTGTACAAACAATCGGAGTATGTTTGAATGGCGTAAGATTTTTGCCACGATAAGCACCGGAAGCCGGCATTGCGGCAGTAAAAAATTTAGGGTTCTCTGCAATAAGTTCCCAAACACCTGCTGCTCCCATAGAAGCCCCCAGTATATAAATTTGGGATTTACTGATAGAATGTTCGGCTACATATTGTTTTAGGAAAGGCATTAAATACTCAACATACGGAGTATTATCTTCAAGTTTTTCCTTACGATCTCCGAAAAGAGGACGATTGGGGCTTGACCCATCGCCTCGCGGTCTGCCTCCACCGGGAGCAACCCCATTCCACGATGCGGTTTTCGGACATTGGGGAGCGATGAAGTAAGCATGGATATTATGCTGTTTGAGATAGTCGTAAATATCTTTTATCGCGGGCATACCAAGATGCGAGAGGTTATCATTACCACGACCACCGGCACTATGCAAAAATATAACGAGAGCGGCAGAATCGGATGCTTCGGGACAAATAAGGGTTTCTCTATATTGAATAATTTGATTGCCAACGGTGTCAGTTTTTGCAGTGAAGGCTTCTTTGATTTCCTTTGGAATGGAGTGATTACGTTGCGCGAAGCCGAGATTGCAAAGGTTTCCTATTAAAATGGAAAATAGAATAATGTATAATTTTTTCATAATGCAGTTGGTCTATACAAATATGACCTTTCCACAAGGCAAAAGTTTAATCAAGCCATCAAATGAATATGAAGAAGCAACAGCCGCAGCCACCCCCCCGTAGGGACGTGCCTCCGGCACGTTCCAACGACCCACGCCAACACACCCCTACCCCCAAAGAATGCCGGAGGCATGACATCATGCTTAACCGGGCACGACCGCAGGGAGTGCCCGGCCCCAACACCCAATACACAAACGAGTCGCGGAGCGACGAAGTCGTCACCGAAACAACCTCAACCCTGGGAGCGAGGGCGTCCCGCCCTCACCGCGTTTCAGCCAATCCTCATCCACCCTCTCCCTGAGCCTCCGCCAACAAGCCCGATATCAAAAACCCATAACTCACTGATTTACGCAGCGAAGTTATGGCCTCCATAACGGTCGCGAAAAGACGCTTATTCGGCTTCTGAAAAAGAGTCTTTTTTGATGTCGGATTTCAGTGGGATTACTTTGCCAAATACGATTACCCCTGCTAAAAGAGTTCGTTTTTCTTCATTTATAGTCACGTTTGCGTCAAATGTTGATAAGAAAACATAATCAGATATTTCCGTCTGCACCATATTGTCAATAATGGCAGGAGCAAATAGCATAGCAAGTCCCGAGCCTATTTGTTGCCAGGCGTTGTCATCTTCTTGCGTTACTTCTTGACGCATCTTTTCAGAAACTTTCTCCATTATCATTGCCTTTATCTCAGCCTTAGCCTCTGTCCTTGAAGGATTTTTCAAAGCAGCTAAAAATAGTACAGCAATGATAACTAATCCGAATATCAGTTTACCTGTACCAACTTTTTTTGATTCTGGTGTAGAGTATTTATTATACATTTTGATTGAATGAATGGCAGATGGGGGTTAGTTTTATATACCTGCAAAGGTACGCATTTTCAGCGACATATCAAAGGAATACTTCAAGGTCTTTGACTTTGAAGATGCAACAGCCGCGGATGCCCCAACATTCGCCGAATCAAAGCAACTTGACGCCCCGCCACCACCCTCCATGTAGGGACGTGCCTCCGGCACGTTTCAACCACCCACGCCAACACGCCCACCCCCAAAAAGAATGCCGGAGGCATGACATCATGGTTAACCGGGCACGACCGCAGGGAGTGCCCGGCTCCAACGCCCAATACACAAACGGTCACCGAAACCTCATCCGGCCTGAGACCGAGGGATTTATTAACGCAATGGAGCGTAATATTGTGCTATTCTACAAACGTTGATGTATGTTGTTACTTTGTCCTTCTTACCGATGGCCGAAACCTCAATATATCCACTCTTAGTACTTATTTCTTGCTCATTGTCTGCTTCAATTTCATTAAATGAAACAACAACAGTATTAGAATCAACTAACTTTGCAGTCATCTCAGCGCCTTCTTCGCAATCGCATTTCTCTAAGTCTATCTGACTGAAATTAGTGCATTTGATTGATATTTCACTTTGGTTGCTGTTCGCTGTAATTGTATACATACGAGGTACGCAAGAAGGATCTGGCGAGTAATACTCAATCTTTACATTATCAGGATTTGAGATGTTCTCCGTTGAGAATAATATCGGAGAGTCATCCTCTTCGCAACCTGTGAAGAGAATTGCAATGATAGGTAGTAAGATATATAGTAATTTTTTCATAATAATGTAATACTTTATCAGTCGCAAAGTTACGAATAATCCACAAAATTCCAAAGAAACGCCTCGCAATCGTTTACGCGGAAGATATAGTTGCAGTCGGATTTGGTAAGTATTACTATTTTTTATTGAGACGCAATTACTATTATTTGGTGCGATTGCTTTACTATTTTATTTTGCAAAGTTACATATTTTCAGCGACATATCAAAGAAATACTTCAGGGTCATTGACTTTGAAGATGC
>CAMWSN010000185.1 GCA_947176925.1 uncultured Porphyromonadaceae bacterium | reverse complement strand
GACGATATCTGCTATGAAGTCATGGACATCGAGGATGCCCACAAACTGAAAATCCTGAGCCACGATGAAGTCAAGCGCCTGCTCATGGGCTTCTTTGACCGCGAGCGGCAGGCCCACATGGAAGAGGTCATGGCAGACATCTCTGACCCCAACGAGCGCGTAGGCTATATGCGCTCATGCGTCATCGGCTGCCTGGTCAATTGTTGCGCCGAGGCTTTTGTAGAGAATGAAGAGGCGATTCTTCGCGGCGAATTCAGCGGTTCGCTGCTCGACCATATCCGCCCCGAAGCACGCCGGGCCTACGAGGAGTGTAACCGCACCTCGTGGGACCGCATCTATCGTGCCCCGGAGGTTGTCGACATCGAGTTGGCCGGTAACAGAATCGTCACTTTCCTGCTTGACAAGCTGATCCATGCCGTCAGGTTCCCTGAGGAAAACTACTCACGCCTGCTGCTGAGCAAGGTCCCGAGCCAATATGACGTCAACTCGCCTGACATGTTTACCAAGGTCCAGGCCGCGGTTGACCATGTCGCTTCCATGACCGACGTATATGCCCTTGACCTCTATCGCCGACTTAACGGCATGTCTCTGCCCGCAGTATGACCCGTCGACTCCTTATATATATAATAATGAGCCTTGCGGCTACGCTCCTCGCCGCCGCAAGGACTTATTCCGTCCGCGAGATTCCTAACGTCCATGTCGCTGACAGCACCCGCTTCGTCTCTAACCCTGACGGGGTCCTCTCCCCCTCCGGCGAAGAGGAAGTTAACAATCGGCTGCGGGCAATCAACGGAGCCACCTCGGCCGAAGTGGTCGTCGTGACGGTTGACGATATTGACGGCGACATCGATGACTTTGCCAATGAGCTTTTCTCCTTGTGGGGATTAGGGAAAAAAGATAAGGACAACGGCCTGTTGCTGCTCGTGGCTAAAGAGCCTCATAAGGTCGTCTTCCGCACCGGCCGCGGCATGGAAGGCCTACTACCTGACGGTCTCTTAGGTTCCATTATCCGAAAAGACATCGCCCCGCGATTTCGCGCCGACGACTTTGACGGTGGCGTAAACGCGGCTATCTCAACCGTTTCGGACATCATCACCAAACCCGAAGCCCGCGAGGAAATCCTCAGCCGCTATGCCAACGACTCCAACCCTGACGGTGACCTGTCCGGCGACGGTATCTTCCGTATTTACCTGACCATAGCGCTGATCTTGGCCGTTATCTCCGTGATTTTGCTTGTTTCCAAGCTCATTAACAGCTCCGGCCGGGACCGCCACGCGCGTTACTTGGCGCTTGATAGCATCTACCCCGTAATACTTTTCCTATCTTTCGTCTCCCTCGGAATGGCCCTCGTGGCTTTGATTCCGCTGCTTTGGCTACGCCACCGACTTCGCCGCGGTCCCCATTATTGCCCCAAGTGCAAAACGCGCATGCGCCTGATGGACGAGGTGCATGATAATGACTTCCTCTCCCGCGCTCAGGACCTCGAGGAGCAAATCGGCTCCATCGATTATGACGTCTGGGTCTGCCCCAAGGATGGCGAAACCGAGATTATCCCCTATATCCAGCGCTCGTCGGCCTATCGCGAATGTCCCGTCTGCCATGCGCGGACCTTGCGCGTCATCAGCGACCGAATTGTCATCCGACCGACAACGTCGCGTGAAGGACTGCGCCAAATCACTTCCCGATGTCTCAACTGCGGTTTTGAGGACCACGAAAACCGGCGCATCCCGCGCGAAATGCCAAAGGTGGTCATCATCCCTGGCGGAGTCTCCGGCGGCTCAAGCTCTGGCGGAGGATTCGGCGGAGGTTCCTTCGGAGGCGGCTTTACCGCCGGAGGCGGAGCTTCCGGAAGCTGGTAAAAAATCATTTTTTTCAAAAAAAATTTGGTTATGTTAAAAATGTTTGATAAATTTGCAAGAACTTAACGGGCAAAACATGCTCTTAAAGTAACCTTAAACAACAGGAAAACTAACAATCAATCAATAACTAATCATTTAACTTACAGCATTTAAAAAAATGGGAACTATCAATTCCACTGCCCCCGTTAAGGGCAACGCCCCCGTTAAATCTAACGTGTCAGGCATCAAGAATGCATTCTGGGTAATCATCGCTTGCTTCATTGTTGCCGTTTGTGCATTCCTCTTCTTCTTCGGTGCACCCAGCCACTTCGAGTATGAAGGTGAACCCGGAGCATCCATGTGGTTCTTCGAAGGCGAAGCTCACCCCAAAGACCTTATCGGTACCATCTTCAAGGGCGGTATCATCGTGCCTGTCCTCCAGACCCTCTTCCTTACCGTTATCGTGCTCTCTGTTGAACGTTACATCGCTCTCTCAAGCGCCAAGGGTAAAGGCAACATCACCAAGTTTGTCAACAACGTTAAGGTTAAACTCCAGCAGAACGATATCGCCGGCGCCCTCGCCCTCTGCAAAACTCAGAAAGGCTCTGTTGCTGCCGTAGTTAGCGCTGCCCTCATCCGCTACGAGGAAATGGACAAGAACACCGTCCTCACCAAGGAACAGAAAGTTCAGACCCTCCAGAAGGAAGTGGAAGAAGCTACCGCTATGGAAATGCCCACTCTCCAGCAGAACCTCCCCATCGTGGCTACCCTCACCACCCTCGGTACTCTCGTCGGTCTTCTCGGTACTGTAATCGGTATGATCAAGTCATTCCAGGCTCTGTCCGCTTCAGGTGCTCCTGACTCTACCGCTCTTTCTACCGGTATTTCTGAAGCACTTGTGAACACCGCCTTCGGTATCGCAACCGGTGCCTTCGCCGTTATCTCTTACAACTACTACACCAACAAGATTGACAACCTGACCTACGCTATCGACGAAA
>CAMWSN010000184.1 GCA_947176925.1 uncultured Porphyromonadaceae bacterium | reverse complement strand
GGTGGAGGTAGCCGCCGGGTCGCTGAACCCGATTATGCGGCCTCCCAAGCGCTGCACTGCGGTTTCAAAACTGCGCCTGGTGCGGGTCGCCGGCGCGAAGAAGAGCGTGGCAATGATTTTCCCGTCAAGGATTTTCTGGTTGGGATGCTCCTCAAAATATGCGGCGGTACGCAGAATCTTGAGAATATCTTCCTTGGAAAGATTGTCAATGGAGACGAGGCTTCCGGTTTCCATGTCTGTGGAGTATTATTGTTGAAACTTACTGCAAAGATAGCTAAAAAAATGCAAAACGCAAAATTAAATATGCAAAATGCAGGATTAAAATGTGTAAATGAACAATCTTTTTTGCGGGTGTGTTTTCTATGGTAGAAGAAATTACCTAAAATTTAAGTATATTATGAAAACCGGAATTTTTTATGGGTCCACAACCGGGACCACTCGTGAAATAGCTGAAACAATCGCTAACCGGCTGGGCATTGCCCCCGATGATGTTCATGACGTAGCCAAGACAGCGCCTTCGGCAGTAGCCCCATACGAGCTGATTATTTGCGGCGCAAGCACGTGGGGCGACGGCGAAGCTCAGGTCGATTGGCTTGACTTCCTTGACGGCGTGGATATGATTGACCTTCGCGGCAAGAAGATTGCGCTTTTTGGTTGCGGCGACGAGACGATGAGCGATACGTTCTGTTCCGGCGTTGGCGAGCTTTACAAGCGGCTTAAAAAGACCGGAGCTGATTTTGTAGGCTCTTATCCTGCCGACGTCTATCATTTCAATCATTCGGAGGCGATAGTCGATGGTGCTCCCGTCGGTTTGCTTTTGGACCAGGTCAATCACTCCGATCTCACTTCCGGACGCATTGACGGCTGGCTGTTGACCCTGTCCTGATGATGGCCGTGAAGGGGAAGTGGTCGCTGGGGTTCACGGCGTCCCAGAGGAGTTCGTCGGCGGGATTCGGCATTGCCGGGTCCAGTCCCTCAGGGGTGAACTGAACGGTTGACACTCCAAGGATTTCCGCCCCTTTAACCATGATATTGTCAAGGGTCATAGAGCAGATTACGGAGTTATAAGTCGTCGGCAATGAGCCGAAGACTCCGAAGTTCCCGAGCGTGAAGCCCGAATCGGCAAAAAGCTGCCATGATTCGGCCTCGCGCTCTTTCAATACGTTACAGTCGCCCATCAGAATAACGCGGTCCACATACTTGTATCTCCGGGCTAATTCCGTCAGCTCCTGCCAATTATTGTCAATTTCGGTTCGCCACCACGTAGGGTGAATCAGGCAGAGTTTAAAAATCTGATTCCCGATAAGCGCATCTGCCTCCATGGCGATGCTTTGGCCTACTTTAAACGCGTGGGCATTGAATAGCGGATATTTGGAAAAGAACGCTTTTCCCTGATAATGAATCGAGATTTCCGGGATTTCCGCGTAGGGGAATTCGCTGAACAGGTCGTCGCGAATCTGTCTGTCGGCATAAATGTTTGCAAGGAATTCCGTGCATCCCATAAGATCCGGCTTGATGCTGTCAATTACTTGTCGGAACTCGGTGAGGATCGCTTCATAGCGGATGGAATCGGAAGTAACGAACGTACCGCTATTACCTTTATTAAAGCCGCCTAAGTTCCAGGTGGTGACCGTCAGGGTCTCCTGAGTTGCATTGTCGGCCACAAGATGGCCAAGGCTGTCGGCAGTGAATTTTACTCCAGTTTGCGAGCAGATGAAGCGTCGTCCGGCCTCGGGGCGCACTCCGCCGCTGTCATGTTCGCCGTATGCTGGAAATCCGTTCCACCGGCGATTCCATTTTCCGTCGGCCGAGCGGCCGATGAATACTCCATCGCGTTCCAGGTAGACTATCTCGTCATTATTTTTCGGATTATCGGCCATCTGTATCTTACCTAAGTCGTCATCATCGGCCGCGGTGATAGAGTGGGTTATATCGTAAGCTGAGAAAGATACCAATGAATCCACAGGGTCGGTGAGATCAATGACTCCGCGGATGAATCCTTCGGTCGAGGGTTCAACTACGGCGTTGCGGAAATCGCTGAAATTTATTGCGTAATTGCGGATGGAATCCGTGGCAGAGCGGGTCATGTAATCGCCGTTGTGAAACGGTTCGCCGCCCATGGCTTGCAGCGCTCTGTTGATGTCGGCATATCGCATGGCGATAATGTCAGCCTGGTTTTTTGAGGGTAGGCGGTCAGCATATAGAGCAATGGCGGCATCCTTGATGACTGAGCCGGATTGCTCGTCATGAAGCTTGATGACGAAATCCAGGTCTCCGATAGCGATTCTGAGGCCACCGGCATAGGGAGTCATATCCTCCGGAGCGTGCCAGTCGATGGGCTCATCTTCGTTAATTGCGCAGACTCCGCGTATGTATCCCGTGTTACTTCGGGCCAAGCCTCCACCCGAATGTAGGTATAAATTCAGGGCGTAATCGGATGTTTTTGTCAGGTAGAAATAATCACTTTTATCCGTGACGAAAGGAGTCCAGCCGAGATTCTTCAGCGCGGAGTTGATGTCCTGATAGCGGGCACTGATGGTGACGGCTTGCTCGCGGGTGGGGAGGAGGTCGAAATAGTAGTAAAGCGCATCGTCGCGGCTGATCTCAGTCGAATTTAACAGGGCGGGTGAAATGATGAAGTTTCCGGTGGCGGAGGTTATGCTCAAGCCTTCGATTTGCGCGTCATCCAATCCGGCGTTGGCAAATTGTTCAAGTGTCAGGAAATGGCGCTGCGAATTCTTTCTGACGGCCACTCCTAAATCAATCGGCTCCGTCGGGCAGTCTGCGGGATCGACCGGCTCAATCAATGTACCCTCGACCGACGCGGAAAAATCACTGATATTGAGTCCGATGGTTG
>CAMWSN010000183.1 GCA_947176925.1 uncultured Porphyromonadaceae bacterium | reverse complement strand
GTTGATATCAGCCTCCCCAAGGACTTCATGATGGACTTGAATGAAGACCAGGGATTTTTTGCCTACAGAGTCCCGGTTGTGGTCAGCGACATTATTCGCGGCGAACCCGCGGCCAAGGCCGGTCTTCAGAAAGGCGACAAGATTATTGCCGTGGGCGACAGCCTGACCCCTTCGCTCGGCGAATTCTTCCCCGCGCTTAAGGCTTACAGCGAAAAGGCTACCCCCTTGAAAGTGGAACGCGCCGGCAAGCTCCTGACCCTGACAGCCACGCCTACCTCTGATGGCAAACTTGGCTTCATGTTGACCCCGCCAACCGAAGTCTATCCGGTCTTCACTAAGAATTACGGATTCCTGGAATCGTTCCCGCGCGGATGGACTTTAGGGACGACTACACTGAAAGATTACGTTGGCGGCATGAGCCAGATCTTCACCAAGCGCGGTGCTGAAAGCCTTGGTGGATTCGGAGCCTTGGGTGGAATGTTTCCTGAGCGCTGGAACTGGTATCAGTTCTGGTCGCTGACCGCTTTCCTTTCCATCGCGTTAGCCTTCATGAATATCATTCCTATTCCCGGACTTGACGGCGGACACATTCTCTTCCTCTTCGTTGAAATGGTTACGCGCCGTAAAGTCCCCTTGAAAGTTATTGAAGTGGCTTCGACTTTGGGCTTCTATTTCCTTTTAGCCCTGATGCTCTTTGACAATATGAACGATATAATAAGATTATTCAAATGAATTATCCGGTAATAACCTTAAAGCGAGGTAAGGAAGAATCGCTCCTGCGGTTTCATCCCTGGGTGTTTTCCGGGGCTGTAGCCTCTCAGCCGGCCAACTTGGAAGAAGGCGACATCGTTGAAGTTCATTCCTCTGACGGTCGCCTTATCGGCATCGGCCATTATCAGATAGGAAGCATCGTGGTCCGTATTTTAGAATTCGGCCGCAGCCGCGAGATTGACCGCAGTTTCTTTGCCGAACGCATCGGTGCGGCCTTCAATCTCCGCAAGACCCTCAAACTTATCCGCCCCGATAATAATGCCTATCGCCTGGTCCACGGCGAGGGGGATTTCCTCCCGGGCCTTATTATTGATATTTATGGAAATACGGCCGTCGTACAGGCCCATTCCCCGGGGATGCACTTCTGTCGCAACATGATTGCCGAAGCCTTGGTTGAAACGCCCGAATTACCCGTGGCCAACGTTTATTATAAATCGGAAACTACCCTCCCCTATAAGGCACATCTTGACCCTCAGAACGCTTATATTATTGGAGATTATGACGGTGCCATAGCCCTTGAAAACGGTCTGCAGTTCAATATTGACTGGCTCCGCGGACAAAAAACCGGTTTCTTCGTTGACCAGCGTGACAATCGCTCCTTGCTCCAGCATTATGCCCAGGGTAAAAACGTGCTGAACATGTTCTGCTATACCGGCGGCTTCTCCGTCTATGCCCTCCGCGGCGGCGCAAATATGGTCCATTCGGTTGACTCCTCGGCCAAGGCTATTGAGCTTACCCGCGCCAACGTCGAAATCAACTTCCCCGGCGACGCCCGCCATCAGGCATTTGCCGTAGATGCATTTAAATATTTGGCTGACATCAAGAAAGGTCAATATGACCTGATTATCCTTGATCCGCCGGCCTTTGCCAAACATCGCTCGGCACTGAAAAACGCCCTTATCGGTTATCGGCGACTCAATGCCCGCGCCATTGAGCAGATTGCTCCCGGCGGCATCCTTTTCACTTTCAGCTGTTCCCAGGCCGTCAGCCGCGAGCAGTTCCGCCTCGCCGTATTCACCGCTGCCGCCCAGACCGGACGCAAGGTCCGCATCCTTCATCAACTGACCCAACCCGCGGACCATCCCATCAATATCTATCACCCCGAAGGCGAATACCTCAAAGGGCTGATTCTTCAAATTGAATAAACCATTTTTACCAATAAATACACCCAATTATTATCCATGAAACTGAAATTTGCCATGCCCATTGCCATTTGCTGCGCAGCAGCTGCCGTCAGCTGTCAAAAGCATGCCGGGGCCGACCCGGACATCAACTACAATGTTGACCGCTTTGCCGACATTGAAGTGCTCCGATATACGGTCCCCGGATTTGACTCCCTGAGCCTCAATCAGAAAAAACTTATCTATTATCTGAACGAAGCGGCCCTGACCGGACGTGATATCATCTGGGACCAGAACTGCAAGTATAATCTTCCGATTCGTGCTTTACTTGAAGGTGTGTACACCAATTACGATGGCGACAAAAACACGGATGAATACAAAGCCTTCGAAACTTACCTCAAGCAGGTTGAATTTGCCAACGGTATCCACCATCATTACAGCATGGACAAGTTTACCCCCGGATTCAGCCGCCAGTGGCTCACCGAGCAAGTAAACAAGCTCCCCGCCGAGTCTAAGCCCCAAAACTTTGAAGAGTTGGCCGAAGTGATTTTCAATCCTGAAATCATGGCCAAACGCGTCAACCAAGCCGATGGTGTAGACCTGATTGCCACTTCCGCCTGCAATCTCTATGGCGGCGGAATCACTCAGGAAGAAGTCGAGGCTTACTATAATAAGCTCAAAGACCCCAGCGATCAAACCCCCATCAGTTACGGTCTGAACTCACGCTTGGTCAAGGGCGAAGACGGTACCATCTATGAGGAAGTATACAAAGTTGGAGGCGTTTACAGCAAACAGATTGAGAAAATCTGCGAACTGCTCACCGAAGCAAACAAATATGCCGAATCTGACGCTCAAAAAGCTTATATTCAAAAACTTATTGAGTTTTATCAGACCGGCTCACTCAAAACCTTTGATGAATATTCAATCCAATGGGTTGAGGACACTCAGGACAGTGTGGACTTCATCAATGGCTTCATCGAAAGCTACGGAGCCCCCTTAGGCATGACCG
>CAMWSN010000182.1 GCA_947176925.1 uncultured Porphyromonadaceae bacterium | reverse complement strand
CACCTCATCTTCTTTCCGAAAAAGAAGGCGACGCTCTGTCAGCTCCAAGCGGTAGGCCCGGAATGCAATATCAACTTCCGCTGCGGCTTGACCTATATTCACCCGAATTAGTTGCCAGACTGACGGCTGTCAATCCGGCTAAAATTTTTAAGATTGACCGCCGCGGTGTTCTCAAAAAAGGTTACTTCGCGGACTTGGTGCGTATCAAAAAACAAGAACATACAATTTCTGACTCTGACGTCCTTAGCCTCTGCGGCTGGACTCCTTTAGCCGGAGTAACTGTTGGCCACGTAGTGGTATCCACCTGGGTCAATGGCGTGTTATCGTTTGACAATGGTAAGGTTAGTGAAAAAATTTCATCAAAAGCTTTAAAATTTAACAACTGATTTAAGTCATGCTTTTAAAGATATCAAAATCTCTCTCTTTGGCGCTTACCGCCATCTTTAGCATTGGATCAGTCTCAGCTACCATCCCTAACGGATATTATGACCAATGTGAAAACAAGCAGGGTGGAAAAACCCTGCTTACGGCCCTATATCAAACCATCAGCAAACATGAAGTGGTTAGCTATGACGGACTTTGGAACGTCTACAATACTTCCGACGTTGATGAAAACGGAAAGATTTGGGACATGTATTCCACAAAACGTTGGGACACGGGTAAAGACCATTGCGGTAACTACAAATACGTAGGTGACTGCTACAATCGCGAACACTCTTTTCCCAAAAGTTGGTTTAAAGAAGCTTCGCCCATGAAAAGCGACGCATTCCATGTTTATCCCACGGACGGTAAAGTTAACGGTCAACGCAGTAATTACCCTTATGGCGAATGTGACGGTGGCACGACTCTCCCCTCTAACGGCAACGTCAAAGCACTCGGCAAACTCGGCAAAAGTACCGTCCCCGGATATTCAGGCACAGTTTTTGAACCTGCTGATGAATACAAAGGCGACTTTGCGCGAACCTACTTTTACATGGCGGCATGTTATAATGACAAAATAGCCAACTGGAATTCCGACATGCTTGCCAACAATAGTTACCCATGCTATAAGGAATGGGCTGTAAATCTGCTGCTTAAATGGCATCGTGAAGACCCTGTAAGCGAAAAAGAACTCAAGAGAAACGATGCGGTCTATGCCTATCAGAATAATCGTAACCCCTTTATCGATCATCCCGAGTTGGCAGAATACATCTGGGGCAACAAAACCGATGAACGATGGAATTCAAACGGTGGTGGAGGCGAAATAGATCCTAATCCTAATCCGAATCCTAATCCGAATCCTAATCCGGACCCTGAACCTGACCCCATTCCTACCCCTACTCCCGATCCTGCGGTTGACGGTGACGGATCTTTTGAAGCACCATATAATTGTGGCCAGGTCATTGACGGACAAATCAAAGCTGCATCAGCTTGGATTTATGGCTACGTAGTCGGTGCTATCAACGGCAATGCCATTGAACACTACACCAGCGTGACGACCAATTTCGCTATCTCTGATAACCCCGATGAAATGGACCCGACTGCCACTTGCGCAATTCAGCTCCCCAATAAGAGCGAATTCCAAGGCGACCTCAACCTCAAGGATAACAAAGCTAACATCGGGCGCAAAATCATGCTCAAAGGGCAGTTAACCGACTATTTCGGACGTCCCGGGATGAAAAACGTAACCGAATTCCGATGGATTGAAGGTAATACTGACAAAATAATTAGTATTGAGTCGTCATCAGTTCAGGTTATCGGTGGCAATCACTCTATTGACGTATATGCTCCGAATCAAACCATCGAGATAACCCTCGCCGGAGTTGATGGAATAGTGTGGTATACCGGATCAGTAACCGACCGACATCAATTTGACCTTCCCCGCGGAATCTACATTGTCCGTACTCCGGGCAACATTTTCAGAATCTTAGTTAAATAACATTATACCTGACAATTACAAAATGAAAACTAACATAGGAGTCTTCTTCGGTGGACGCTCTACCGAACATGAAATCTCAGTCATCTCCGCATCTCAGGCCATGGCGGCAATTGACCGCAATAAGTTTGACGTAACGCCCATTTATATCTCGAAACAAGGTAAATGGTATACCGGCCCGGAACTTCTCGAACTCAAAAACTATAAAGACCCCAAGGCCTTGACGGAAAAATGCACTGAAGTTTATATGCAACCCACTTATGGAGACTACAATGTTTACAACTGCAAGCGCTCCCTTTTTGGCGGTAACGGCGTTGTAACCAAGCTCGACGTTGTTATTCCGGTACTTCACGGCTCAAACGGCGAAGACGGAACCTTTGAAGGTATCCTTGAAAGTATCGGTATACCCTATGCAGGCTGCAACACCCTTGCCTCTGCCAACGGTATGGACAAGATTACAATGAAGATGATTCTTGCCGCCGGCGGAGTTCCAGTAGTGCCCTACGTTTGGTTTACAGACCGCGAATGGTTCAGCAAACGTGATGAAATAATCAATCGCGTTGAATCGACGCTTGGCTACCCCGTAATTGTCAAACCCGCTAACCTTGGTAGTTCTGTCGGTATCGGATCGGCCCATAATCGCGAAGAACTCCTTCAGCGCGTCGAGGATGCCGAACGATACTCCACCCGCATCATAGTTGAACACCTTCTTGGTGACATGCAGGAAATCAATTGCTCAGTATTGGGCGATTGTGACGACTATCGCACCTCTGTTCTTGAAGAACCGATTAAGAGCGCTGACTTCCTAACTTATGAAGAAAAATATATGGGCGGTGGCAAAGGATCCAAAGGTATGCAACACTCTCAGAAGCGGATTCCAGCCGAACTGCCTGAAGATGTAACCAAAAAAATTCAACATCTTGCCGGTGAAACATTCCGTTTGTTGAGCTGTCACGGAGTGAGCCGAGGCGACGTGATGAATGACAAAACAGACGTACAAAT
>CAMWSN010000181.1 GCA_947176925.1 uncultured Porphyromonadaceae bacterium | reverse complement strand
GGCACTCATTTAGCAGGTTAGAGTGGAACTCCTTGAGCCCCACGGTCAGGAATACTCCGCGAAACTTCACTTCGCCGTAAAGTTGATGAAGCCAAACGTTTGAAGTTCCCTTTCGGTTGTTAGTCCATTCGCTATCGGAAAACCTTTGATAGTCAATCGAGTTGCCTGCGCGTCCGATTCCCTCAAGGGCGAAGGCATAGCTGAAACGGCGGGAAAGATCCATAGGCTTCCAGACGGCCAAGTCCAGGTTGGCGCCTTTTCCGGAGTTGATTCGGCCATTACGCAGGGCGCTTATATAATAAGGAGAGAAAGCATCAGAGCCGGCGTTGGCTTCAACCGTAGCGGAATAGTTGACGGTGAAAGGCTCGGCGGAAAGACCGACGCTCCAGGTGAGAAGTCCGATTGCGAAAAGATACTTAAATTTCATCATTCTTCAGATTGGTCATTAATTTAAGGTCATGGCGGAAGTTACGCGAATTAAGATACTCTTCAATTAATTTGACATGAGATTCGCGGTGGATATCTGTTCCGATAAAGTCAACCATCCCTTTTTCAAGCAGGTCAACTGCAACGGCTCGTATGGTCCGCCCATATCTTCCGGCAAGCGATAGCAGATTGATTTGAAACATGAGGCCGGAGTCGAAAAGGTCACGATAGCGCCCGGGGTTTCCCTTGGCGTAATACAAATATCGTTCCGGGTGAGCCAAAATCGGATTTAATCCCTCCATTTTAAGGTCAAAGATGACTCGGTCCATGTCATAAGGTTCCTGAGAAAACGAATTTTCTACGAGGATGTAATTACCCGGAAGGGTAGTGAGTTTTCCCGCCTCGCGCTGGCGCAGGAAGAAATCGTCAAGGCGATATTCGGCATGACGTCCGAGTTTGATTCCAAGGCCTCGGCGGGCAATTTCTGCGCGAAGTCGTTCAGTCGGTTCAGCAAGTGTTTCCGGGGTATTCTCAAACGTATCCTGAGTGACATGAGGAGAAGCAAAGATGCGTCGATAGCCCATTTCATACATTCGCTCCAGGAGTAATGCGGAGGTTTCGACGTCGGGTGAGCCGTCGTCAACTCCCGGAATGATATGGCAGTGGATATCCGTTTGAAACGGCAATTCCGCCGATTTTCGCCTGAACAGGAAATTAAATAACATAGGAAAAAAGCAGCGAGAAAAGAATGACTGAGACGGGAATTACAAGCAGAATGGAATCTATGCGGTCCAGGATACCTCCATGACCGGGAATCAGATGGCCTGAATCCTTGACCCCACAGGTACGCTTGATCAGGCTTTCAATTAAGTCGCCGTAGGTGCCGGCAATGCTGACAGTCAATCCCGTAATGGCCAAAGCCACTGTGCCGAGTCCTCCGAAATAGCCGTTGAAGAACCATCCGCATGCGGCAGCAATCAGGACTGTAAAAATAGCGCCGCCAAAGAATCCTTCCCAAGTCTTCTTGGGCGATATGCGTTCCCAGAGTTTATGTCGGCCAAGGGTCATTCCGCTAAGATAGGCAAATGTGTCATTGACCCAGACAAGGATGAAAAGCAACAGCAGCAGATGGGGGCTCAGACGATAGACGACGGTCATCAGCGTGATTGGAAGGGCGACATAAAGTTGGCTCATCAGTGAAAGCGAAAGCCCTGTAAGGGCATTGCCGTTTTTGACATAAAGCTGAATAATCAGTCTCATGACAAGGTATAGCAGATATGTTACGATACCCGGCGTGAAAAGAATTCCGGTCCATGCGGTGACAACCATCAAGGCCGCGCCGACGCAGTCAAGGGAGCGCAGGAGCAATTCAGTGGTGGCTTCGGCCGGAGTGGGAGGTTCCGGTTTCGTCATGGTCAGAAACTCATTGACTGCCAGGGTTGAGAGCAGAAGCAGAAGCAGCAGAAACACGAATGGACCGCAAAGGATTCCGCATACAATAACCGCTACATATATCGCACCGAAGATGGTGCGCATCATCATGTTAGAATTCATCTTCATCACTATAATCCTTGTTTGAGAGCTCATTCAGGGGACGCATGACGTTACAGAGTGTCTGGCCCCAATAATTTGAGAAATCCTCGCGGAGTTGGCCGAAGTATTCGAGTTGCAGTTCCAATTCAGAGTTTTTGACATCTTCAACGAAGTCAAAAAGGACCTGGAATATATCGGCAAGACCCTCGCTGACGGTGGCGGCGATGGGGGTGTCAGAGTATTTCATATCATCGTGGAAGGTCTCGAGATAAGTATCATCTTCGCCAAGAAGGGCGGCGACATTTGCTCGGACCTGATTATAATAAGGCTCGTCAAGATGAATAGCATCAAGGGCATATTCCGGTTCGGAAAACTGTTCGGCCTTCAGGTCGGTGACGGCGATATATATGCGCGGAAGAAGACGCACCATCTTTCCGATGAATTCCTGAGGTTCAACGGATGCGGCCAGTTCGATTGCCTGGCAATACTCATTTGAGAGGGCTATTACGGCCAGTTGATTATTTGTAAGTCGGTTAGTAGCCATAAAGTTTATGCTGTTTAATATAGTCGGCGACGGATTTGGGTAGGAGGTCTGGCCGGTTATGAATCCCGGCTCTGATATCGGTTGATGAGACATCGGTCTGCGGGGCGGAGAGGGCAAAGCTAACATTGGGATATTTTGATTCGGCTGCAAGTTTGTAGCCGGGGCGTGGATAAACAATAATTTGATAATCAGAGAGAATATCTTCTGATTTAAACCATCGGTTAAAGTTAATCCAATTGTCGGCACCAATGATTAGCGATGGATTGAAGCCTTGTTCACGGAGGTGTTGGAGAACATTAAACGTATAAGACGGGCGAGACATTCGCAGTTCTCCATCCCATGGCCGTAGACCCGGTTTGCCTTCACACGCCAGTCGGAGCATTTCAAGGCGCTGGGAGTCCGCTGCCCCGGGAT
>CAMWSN010000180.1 GCA_947176925.1 uncultured Porphyromonadaceae bacterium | reverse complement strand
ACCAATTTTAGTGACCGAATTAGGAATTGTCAAAGAGCCTGTCAAGACTCTACAATTAAGAAACGCAGACGGTTCAATTTCAGTGACTTTATATCGTTGATTATCATATGTCACGCTTTCTGAGATATTCAGAGTCGTCTCGTTGTCTTTTGAAATAAGACCTCCTACTGACGCATATCCTTCTTCGGGATAAACATAGTAATAAATATTGTTTGCAGAATCTTCAACTATTTCGGCAGCGGCGGATAGTGGCAGCACACTCAGAAGGAGGAGAGCGCTACCGAAAAGCCGCATTAAAATGCGAAATCCAAGTGTTTTAATCTGTTTCATACATGATTGGTTTTATTTGTGGTAATTACTGAAATATCCTTTGAAAAACATTGATACCTAAAACCTTAACGGCACCAAAGCATTGCTCTAAGATATAAGAACAGAGTGTGCGGAAAAATATCTCGCGAAAACACTCCTTGCTCCAGCTCTTTTTCTTGGCGAATATCTCGGCGAGATTGGTACTCCTGAGAATGGAACTGTCAATCAGCAGTTTATCGTCGGCTGTTAAATGCTCTTCCACTTCAGCCTTAGTGATTCCCTTGGGACGGGCCGTAATGACTATGGTTCGGTCAGTAGGGGCTTCGTAAACATATTCAACCATTTCGTCGATTGTCAGACTCCTGACAATAAAACGCATCCTTGTTTTTTGAACTGTCACATCAATTACTGCTCCCGGTAGAACAACGGTTGCCTCATCAAGATTTTTTAGAAATACGCCAAATTCTTCCAGGGCCGACATATCTGTCTTACCGGTCAAGAACGCCGTCTTGTCAATAAGCTCATCCGTAGGCCGCAGGCGGAAGTAATCTTCAAGGTTCAGGGTTTCAAGCCCTTTCAGCCAAATAACACATCTATGCATCATTATATTTTCATTACGTCCGGCGGGCCCCGGGCCGGACTGGGAGAAAAAATGAAAAGCGTGGCGCCGAACTCTCTGCTCGCTCCACGTCTTTAGGCCTTCGCTGCCTTGCATCATAGAACAAGCAAAGTAGAAGGCCCACGCAATATATGTATGTGTACACGCATTGGCGAGTACGTGTGTGTATACATACATCGAATGTGTCACTACTTATGCTTCGTTCCGACGATGCTGTTTAGAAGTTGCGAAGTTCCAAGACATCAGAACCGAAGCGCGATAGTAACGCTTTTATGTTTCAATTTCATCCGTTGCCGGCGCTCTCGCCGGGAGGATGGCAGCGCAAAGTTACGATATAATTTTGAGTTCCGCAAATTTTTCTGCCACCATCAGCGGGGATCGCTTCCTGCTTGAGTCAGGGACTCTGTTATTACGCTCCGACAAGGCTAAAGGAGTGGCTTAACTTATGAGAAATGTTTCAATGAACCATAAAAAATTAACTACACTTTTTATATAAAAAATAAGAAATTCCAAACTGTTAAACCAAAGATAAACGACTGATACACACACTATAAAAACTTAACCGACCCGGCTTGTATCGGGTAAGGGAATTATGCGCTTACTTGTAAGTTAAATGAAAGAGCCGTGATAAAAAAAGAAGAAAGTTTTGAAAATTCAGGAGAATTTGTTAAATTTGCAGTCTGAATTAAGTAACCAAAGAACGCGTTTTTTATTCTATATATAGATGAAAGTACTCAAGTTTGGCGGCACTTCTGTTGGAACTACCGAGAGTTTGAAGTGTGTCAAGTCAATTGTTGAGAATCAATCGGAACCGTTGATTGTTACGGTTTCCGCGCTGGGCGGCATTACTAACCGACTGATTGAATGTGGAAATCGGGCGGAAAATGCTGACCCTGCTTATCATGAAATTATTCGGGAAATCCGTCAGCGCCACGAAAATGTCATTGATGCCGTAGTCCCAACCGGGAATCAGCAGAATTGTAAAGAAACCGTCAGCAAATTGCTTGACGAACTGCAACTTGTTTGTGATGCCATCTGCCTTCTCCGGGAATTGACTCCGCGCAGCTCAGACCTGATCGTCAGCTATGGCGAGCGAATGTCGTCCGTTATAGTCAATCAGATGATTAGCGGCTCATTACTGAAAAATTCGCTTGACTTTATACGTACAAGACAAGTTTACGGCAAAAACGTTCTTGACCGCGAGGAAACGTCAAAGCGCATCCATGAGCATTTTGACTCCATCAAAGACGAAAAAATCATTATAGTTCCAGGATTTATTTCGCGTGACAATCAAGGAATTATCACCAATCTCGGGCGTGGAGGCAGCGACTACACCGCAGCAATTCTTGCCGCTGAACTCAATGCCGAAGTGCTTGAGATATGGACTGATGTCGACGGCTTTATGACGGCAGACCCGCGTGTGGTATCGGAGGCTTACGTTATTGACAATCTTAGCTTTGTTGAAGCTATGGAATTATGCAATTTTGGAGCTAAAGTGGTCTATCCACCGACAATTTACCCCGTATTTACCGCAAACATACCCATAATTATCAAAAATACATTCAATGCGTCATATCCCGGTACACTCATCTCTGAAGGAGGCTCCGGTCGAGGCATTGTCGGCGTCAGCGCCATCAGTAACACTTGCTTGATTTCCTTACAGGGAGCTCCTGAATCATGGAGTGAACGGATGATTAACTCCCTTTCCCGTAACGGAGTGGAAACCTTGATGCCTAACGGGCAATGTCAATGTGCCATCCACGCCGCTGACTCCGAACGCGCCTTTGACATTCTCCAAAGCAAGTTTGCAGAAGAATTAGCATCCGGCACTGTC
The DNA here is from genome assembly GCA_947176925.1 of uncultured Porphyromonadaceae bacterium. Classification (GTDB taxonomy): domain Bacteria; phylum Bacteroidota; class Bacteroidia; order Bacteroidales; family Muribaculaceae; genus UBA3263. The sequence goes on along the minus strand of CAMWSN010000180.1, from coordinate 200 downwards.
AAAATAGAACTTACTCCTGATCTTTCTGCCATCGCCATTATCGGCCCCGTTACGGAGCAGATGGTCACTAATGCAACCGAACAGTTTGCCGCAGCACTTAATGTACGCGGTATTCCCGTCAGCTACGCTCCGCGTCAGGCATCGCCCGGCGCCGGGGCTTGTCTGGGCCCCCACTCTTTTCTCAATCAATCACTTAACGC
>CAMWSN010000179.1 GCA_947176925.1 uncultured Porphyromonadaceae bacterium | reverse complement strand
AGTGTGAACTCAAAGAGCCTTGGCGTGGCTATCACCGAGGCACAATCGTAGGACGTAACGGCTACCGCTTCATTGTGGAGTTCAGCAGTGGAGCGCAGATAGAACTATATGAAGATGAAATAGAATTTGACTGATATGTGCAGACTTTTAACACCGAAATTGGAAGAAGCCTTAAAAGATTTTCCACTCCGCTCTCAGGACGGAAAGGGGAAAGAGGCTATATGCCGTGCGATTTTTGCAATCGGACGTGTGCGATGGTTCATCATAGAGGGTGAACGAGAGGGAAATGACGTGATTATGTTCGGTATAGTAATCGGACTTATGGAAGACGAATACGGATATGTTTCTCTAAATGAAATGTCGGGCATAGAGATTGACCTCACAGAGAAAGGACTTGGCGAGGGTAAACTCAAAGTAACCCAACTTGAAAATTTCAAGCCAAGACCTCTCAAAGAGATAAGCGACATCAGACTCAAACACTTTCTTGCAAGGTTTGAGAATTAAGTAATCCGTCAGCCGTGAGATTCCTCTCACGGCTGACATTAAGCACACAACTTATGTATATTGATGATTTAACTAATGCAGTGGTGGCTTGTGCCAAAACCGAAGGTTGGAGCGCAGAAGCCCGTATCAACTACAAGGAACAAAAAACAGAATTTGAATTTGGCAAGTTTAGTCCCGGCGGACGCGACTTTTCATTTGAAGTGGAAATGAAATGTGCCAACATCAATTCATTAATTGAGAATATTGATAATTATTATGAGGGTTTTGATGTAGACAATGAGACTTATATTTGGCTTGACCAGTGGGGGCACGGCAAGAATGGTGCCCCATATAGTCTTAGGGCAGTGCTTGAAGATACGGAGGCTATTGATAAAATGATTGAAAAATTACTTGACGCATTCCGCCAAATGGAAGTGCCGGAGGAATACTGACTATACTCCAATTAAAAAGCGACCTGCTGGATCCTCTCGGACTCGGCAGGTCTGGTTGTGAAAATTGGATTATTAAAACGAATGATGATTATGTTTACATACGATATTGTTAAGTTAGCGGCAAAGCAAGGCTGGTCAGTTACGGTACACCGTAGCAAGTATGGCTATTCATTTGACTTCAGGAGGCGGACGCTCGGCGGCTTCCCATTCTGTTTCACCGCCGAGTTGACTGAAAATCGCCCCGGCACACTTGTGGACGAGATCTTCTCCTTCGTCGATGAACTCGACCCTGTGCGTGTTGCCGGGGAATGGCTTGAGGCATCCGGTCAGTTTTCACCGACCCGATTTTGTCAAGCCGTAGCCGATATGGACGAAATCCGGACGCAGGCGTTTCTACTCGCTATCGAGCTTGCAGAAGCAGTGGAAAACAATAATATCTTTTTCTATACACCTTGGTATGTATGGAACTAAAGTCCGTAGTAGTTCCTGATTTCTGCTATACGGTGCAGGTCTTTCCCTGAAAGCCACCTGCGACCGTTTTTTATGATGGGGTTGGGAAAATCAGGGTTGTTTGTGAAACTATAGTAAAGGTATGACCTTCCTACTCCGAGTATCCTTGCAGACTGGGCGATAGAATAGAGTCCTTCAGGATTTATTTGGGCAAGCCTATCTGCAAGAGTTTTTCTTTTATCCATCTTTGGAATTATTAGCGTTATTATTGTTCCTAAACTCTCTTATGAAAACTTTGGCTGCTCTGACCGCATCAGAAGCGGCGCACTGAACAAGGCGATCCCATTCTCCGATACGATTGTATGGAAAAGTTTGAACGTCATAGTTCCTGATGTCCTGAAAAAAGATGGCTGATGTCATTTCGTATTGACGTTTCTCCCAGTCAATCTTCTTTTTCTTGCTCATAATCATTCTTTGTCTGATAGGTTTCTCTGAATGTCTTGCCGCGAATCTCGACGAAATTGAACATCTCCTTGCATCGGTCATAGATCCGGGCAGAATATACTTCTGCTATTTGCTCCAATGAGAGATTGGTCGTAGCATGGGTAAAGTTTGCGTCCCTCATGTCGTATCTCCGCTGGAGAATATACTGCATTACATTCTCATAGTTGCCCCAGCGTCCAGTCGGGGCTGTCTCACTTCCCAGTTCATCGAAAGCCTGACGCCTACTGCTGATGTAGGTCTGAATGGCTGAGTAGCCACCGCTTGATGACTCGTCAGCATATTCGGCACAAATGTCTATAACATTCGTGATGCGGAAAGAATAAGGCATCCCGTTATCAAACGGACGCACATATCTACAAAACTCCCGGACAATCATCAGGAGCGTTGACTTGCCGGTGCCGATGTCGCCCCAAAGAAGGAGTCCTCTGTCGGGGTCAAGTTTGCCGGAATAATCCAGCAGTGCCCAGTGGACTATTTCATTAAGGATAGTCTTTTGATCTTCCCTGACTTGATAGCCGGGACAAATCTTTTTTGCACAGGTGAGGAAGAAAAACTTGTATTGGTCAATCTTCGATAAGTCCACAGGCGGGTGTGACCGGACCCTTGCGGCGTCCTCCATTTCCCGAATTGCCTGTAAAGGGTCTATTCTTTTTGGCTGTTTCATTGGGTTTATCTTTAGAAATTCTTATTCTGGCCCAGTTCATAAAATGTTTCTTGAAACCTGGAAAGCTTTTATGCCAATCCTCGGTGACGATTATGTTTTGAGTGAAGTCTTCAAGTAACTGAATCACTATTTCAATGTCGCAACGAAGGCTCATTGCTGATGCCTCAAGGGAAGCCCTTGAATTTTTTAGTTGATTGAAAAAATCAAATTCTCTGTTCTGTTCTTTTTCTTTGTCATTATCACTGTTTATTTTATTATAATTATTATCGGGGGACTGACTTGGCGTTTTCCTCAGGGTGGGAGGTATGGTTTGACACACGGTTTCATCTATGATCGGACGAAAGGTTTGCTTTGGGGTATCGTCCGGCGTTTCACTCGGAGAATCATCATTGATTACCTTTGTTTCCTCTGTAGGGGAT
>CAMWSN010000178.1 GCA_947176925.1 uncultured Porphyromonadaceae bacterium | reverse complement strand
AAAAAAAATGGTAGCCGATTTTTATGAGGTTGACCTTTCAACCATTGACCGATATTTATCTCAGTATTCAGACGAATTAAAACATAACGGATATGTTTTAAGTAAAGGTAAACAACTGAAAGAACTAAAGTTACAATTTGCTCACGTCATAAATGAGGCGAGCAAAACTACTCAACTCGGACTTTTTAATTTTAGAGCGGTCCTCAATATGGGAATGCTTTTGACAGAAAGCGAGAAAGCCAAACAGGTTCGAGCCCGGATACTTGATATTGTAATATCTACCATCAATAAAAAAGCAGGAGGCGGAACGAAGTATATCAATACCCGCGATATAGATTTCCTCCCCGCCGCCATTGAGGAAGATAACTATCGAAAGAATTTTACAACCGCAGTCGGGAAATATGTTCAAGGACACAAGAACTTCAAATATGCCCAGATAACAGACCTTATATACCAGGCGGTTTTCAAAGAAAAAGCAAAGGAGTATAAGACCTTGCTAAAACTTGAGACTAAGGATAATCTGCGTAATACGCTTTATTCCGAGGTTTTGCGTTGTATCTCATCTTTTGAAAATGGAATCGGTTTTGCAATTGAGGAGGAATACAAGGCGAATGGGGGTAAACAACTTTCTATTGAACGTGTGAAGAAACTAATAACAGAACAGGAACAACACCCGGCAATGCGGCCGTTCATTCACGACGCTCGTTCAAAGATGGCTTCGCGAGACGTTGCATTCCGGGATGTCTTTCATAATAATATCGCCGAATACCTCCGATCTGTAACTCCAGAAGAGTTCGAACGTTTCATAGGCGATAAATCAATAGATTTAGATGAAATAATGGAACTTCCGGAGAATAAAGATGTCCTGAAACGCCTGAAGCAAGCCGAGGATGATGAATGAGGAATTGAAATACCTCAGCTATGAAGATGCTCTGGTGGTCTACGCTAAGACTGTAGCAGCCAGTGGTGGAGGCCTGCAAGGAATAAAGGACGAAGGCGGAATTCGTAAGGTTCTTGAGTTTGTGCAAAATGACTCATATTATCCCTCCTTTGTTGAGAAGCTAACATATCTTGTCTTCGGCTTATGTACCGGTCATTATTTCGAGGACTCCAACAAACGTGTAGCACTAACTGTCGGAGTTTGGTTTCTCGTTCAAAACGGTTACTACTGGCACGCTTATAACTTCATGCAGTGTATGGAGGCTATCATTTATCACGTCGCCGCCGGACGCATTGACAAAGATTTGCTTAAACGTATCATCAGCTATTACATGGCAAACGAAGACTATCCTGAAGATCTCAAACTCGAAATCATCCACGCAATAGACAATAGAGCCGGTGAGTCACGTTTTTAACATCTGTAACTCCACATAGACAATAAAAAGGGGAGGGGGTGCGTTATTGGGGTGTGAAGAGACGAATTTTTTTGTTTATGGTACTGGGAATCTTCGGGATTGCCCTTGCGTCGGCTCAGCGGCTTAATGATAAGTTGCTGAATCGTCCGTATGCCGACCTAAAGGCGTGTCACTTGGGTTTTTCCGTAGGCGTCCATGCTCAGGACCTGACGTTTACCCACTCGGGCTACGTGACCGAGGATGGCGAGCAATGGGTCATGGAGCAACCGGCATTCAGCCCCGGATTCTGCGTCAACGGCCTGATAGACTTCCGCCTGAACACGCATTTCAACGTACGTCTTTCCCCGGGCCTGTGGTTCGGCAATAAAGTCGTCGAGATGCGCGAGCTTCACTCGGGTCAGACTCAGCGCCAGAATATCAAGTCGACGCTAATAGTTATGCCCGTGGACCTCAAATTCTCTTCCCTGCGATATCGCAACACACGACCATATCTGACGGCAGGTGTGGTTCCGACTTTTGACGTCGGCAAACACCGGATGTCGGACCTGATTCAGCTTCAGAAATTTGACTGCATGCTTTCCGTCGGGTTGGGTTGCGACGTCTATTTCCCTTATTTTAAGTTCATTCCGGAAATCAAATTCTGCTGGGGTCTGACTGACCTCCTGCGCCATAAGCGCCCGGACCTGGCGGAAGACCCGCTGAGCATGCGTTACACGCAGTCGCTGAGCAAGGTTACGCAGAAAATGATTGTCCTTACCTTTTATTTCGAATGAAACGCTTCCTGCCCCTGCTCCTATGCCTGATTGCAGCCATTGCGGCCCGAGCCGAGATGGTTGACCCTTCATTGACGCAATATTTCCAGGCCCCGTCGCTCTTCAACCCTGCCGCTGCAGGGTCTACGGACCTTTTGCGCATCCGTGTAGGCAGCCGAATGCAATGGATCGGCATTGACGGCGCTCCGCGCGACTTCATGGCGACGGCCGACGTGCCTTTTCAGCTGATTAATCGCCGCTGGGGCACTGGAGTGGCCATGATTCAGGAGACCATCGGTCTATATCAGACCCTCAGCATGGGCGTACAGATTGCCGGGCGTCAGAAAATCGGCAAGGGCTATCTGAGCTTCGGCCTCCAGGCGGCTTACCTTAACCAGCAGTTCAAGGGCTCGAAAGTAGTGATTCCTGACGATGACGACTTCCACGAAAGCACCGACGACGCCATACCGACGCAAGACGTTACGGGCCAGGGTTTTGATATGAACTTAGGCCTGACTTATACTCACAGGCTCTTCACCGTCGGACTGTCATGCACTCATCTGCTCTCGCCGGAGGTCAAGATGCGACGCGAAGGGAGCGATGGCTCAAGCGCTTCGGGCGAGCAGGAATGGCTATTTCGCTTTGACCGTACGCTTTATTTTACGGCTGAAAGCAATATTCCGATAAAAAATACGTTATTTGAAGTGTTACCCTCCCTGATGGTGCGGACCGATCTCGCTTCCTTTCAGGCCGACGTAACCGCCCGCCTGCGCTGGAAGAAGTTCCTGACTGCCGGTATCGGCTATCGGACCCAGGACGCTCTGAGCGTGATGCTCGAAGGCGAATTCAAGGGAATAACCCTCGGGTACTCCTACCCCC
>CAMWSN010000177.1 GCA_947176925.1 uncultured Porphyromonadaceae bacterium | reverse complement strand
ATGAACAACTTTATGCAAAACGATTTTCGCAAGTTTGCCACCAAGCATTGCGGAATTAACCCGCTGGTCTTTGACCAATATACGGCTCAGGCCAACTCCAATATCACCTCAAGTTACATCAGCCCCACCATCATGGAAGAGCGTTCGCTCAATGTCACTCAGATGGACGTTTTCTCCCGATTGATGATGGACCGCATCATCTTCCTCGGCACTCAGGTCGATGATTACAGCGCCAACGTTATTCAGGCACAGCTGCTCTATCTTGACAATAACGACCCCGGCAAGGACGTAAACCTCTACATCAATTCCCCCGGCGGCTCCGTTTATGCCGGCCTCGGTATTTATGATACCATGCAGTATATCAATAGCGATGTGGCTACTATCTGTACCGGCATGGCTGCTTCTATGGCTGCCGTCCTCCTCGTGGCCGGTGAAAAAGGTAAGCGTTTCGCCCTCAAACACTCCCGCGTGATGATTCATCAGCCGATGGGTGGCGCTCAGGGTCAGGCCAGCGATATCGAAATCACCGCTCGCGAAATCCTCAAGCTCAAACATGAACTCTACTCAATCATTGCTGATCATTCCGGCCAACCTATCGAAAAGGTTGAACAAGACAGCGACCGTGACTACTGGATGATTGCCGAAGAAGCCAAAAAGTATGGCATGATTGACGAAGTCCTTATCCGCAGCAAAAAATAATGGCTAAAAAATCTTCCGGACATACTTGCAGCTTTTGTGGCGGCCCGATGTCGGCTGACGCCGTCGTCGTCCCCTCGCCCCTTGAGCCCGGAGTCTTGATCTGCTCTGACTGTGTCGCCGGCATTAGCGATCTACTCAAAGAAGTTGCTAATGATAAGCGCCAAAAGGCCGCTAATGACGTCAAGTCTATGGATCAAGTCCCGACTCCCCGCGAAATTAACGATTATCTGAATCAATACGTCATCGGACAAGATAGCGCCAAGCGCTATCTTTCCGTTGCCGTTTATAACCACTATAAACGCCTGGCCCAGAAGCTGGACGACGACGATGTTGACATTGAAAAAAGCAACATCATCATCGTCGGCCCTACCGGTACCGGCAAAACCTTGCTGGCCAAGACCATTGCCCGCCTTCTTGACGTCCCGTTCACCATTGTTGACGCCACTGTCCTGACCGAAGCCGGTTACGTTGGCGAAGACATTGAAAGCCTTCTGACCCGTCTGCTCCAAGCCGCTGACTATGACGTTGCCAAGGCTGAACGCGGCATCGTTTTCATTGACGAGATTGACAAGATTGCCCGTAAGAGTGACAATCCCTCCATCACTCGCGACGTATCCGGCGAAGGCGTTCAGCAGGGCCTTCTCAAACTTCTTGAAGGCTCCATAGTCAACGTTCCTCCTCAAGGCGGACGCAAACACCCGGAGGCCAAGATGATTCCCGTTGACACGAAGAACATCCTATTCATTTGCGGCGGAGCGTTTGACGGCATCGAGCGTAAAATTGCCAATCGTCTGAACACTCACGTCGTAGGCTACGCCACGGATTCCAACAAGCAGAAAATCAAACGCGACAATTATCTTCGCTACGTTGCTCCCCAGGACCTCAAATCCTTTGGCCTGATTCCCGAAATCATCGGTCGTTTGCCAATCCTGACTCACCTCGACCCCTTGGACCGCGATGCTCTCCTGCGCGTTCTGACCGAGCCTAAAAATGCCATCATTAAGCAATATCAGAAAATGTTTAAGATGGACGGCGTCGAGCTGACGTTTGACCAATCCGCTCTGGAACTTATCGTTGATAAAGCTATTGAGTATAAACTTGGTGCCCGTGGTCTGCGCTCTATCGTTGAGTCAATTATGGTTGACTCGATGTATGACATCCCCGGCAGCGACATCAAATCACTTAATATCACCCGCGATTATGCCCTGGAACAAATTCAGAAAGCTCATTTTGAAACAGACATAGTGCAATAACCTTTTAGGCTTTTGCCCTGTATCTCCTCTTTATTATCTATATAGCAGCAACTTATAACTCCGTTTAATCACAATCAATCCGCAGATAAAGAAATAGAACTCAACCTCTCTTTCTCAAACTGATAATTCTCACATTATTCACGAACTTATGGCCAACTATAGCGACCTGTCTGATGCTTTGAAGCGTCATTTCGGCTTTGAATCCTTTAAGGGCAACCAAGAGCGAGTCATCAACGCTCTGCTTGAGGGCAATGATGTCTTCGTACTGATGCCTACGGGGGGCGGTAAATCCCTCTGTTATCAGTTGCCGTCGCTTATGATGGATGGTTGTGCCATCGTCGTTTCCCCGCTGATTGCCCTGATGAAGAATCAGGTCGACGCTATGCGTAATTTCAGTGAGGACGACGGAATCGCTCATTTCCTGAATTCAAGTCTTAACCGCGCGGCTGTCGATGCCGTTAAGGAAGATATCCTTTCGGGCCGCACGAAGCTTCTCTACGTTGCTCCCGAGTCACTCACCAAGGAGGATAATATCGAGTTCCTGAAGTCCGTAACTATCTCCTTCTATGCCATCGATGAGGCTCACTGTATCTCCGAATGGGGCCATGACTTCCGTCCGGAATACCGCCGCATACGTCCGATTATCAATGAAATCGGTGTGCGCCCCGTGATTGCCCTGACTGCTACGGCTACTCCCAAGGTTCAGCATGACATCCAAAAGAACCTCGGCATGACTTCCGCTTTGGTATTTAAGTCGTCGTTCAATCGCGAAAATCTCTATTATGAGATTCGTTCAAAAACGGCTAATGTCGATAAGGAAATCATCAAGTATATCAAGACCCATGAAGGGAAGAGCGGGATTATATATTGCCTGGCACGAAAAAAGGTCGAAGAACTCGCCGAATTGCTCCGGGTCAACGATATCAAGGCATTGGCCTATCATGCGGGGATGGATTCCGCAACCCGCTCTGCGAATCAGGACGCGTTCCTGATGGAGGAAGTGGACGTGATTGTCGCGACCATCGCTTTCGGCATGGGTATTGATAAACC
>CAMWSN010000176.1 GCA_947176925.1 uncultured Porphyromonadaceae bacterium | reverse complement strand
CCATAGCGGCACCGGTGCGCTTACCGTTACGGGTCTGGAGCATCCAGAGCTTGCCATCCTGAATGGTGAATTCCATATCCTGCATATCCTTGTAGTGGTCTTCAAGGCGGTGAGCGATGCTGATGAGCTCAGCGGCGCAAGTAGGCATGGATTCTTCGAGCGAAGGATACTTTTCAGCACGTTCCTCTTCGCTGATACCCTGAAGGGCGGCCCAGCGGCGTGAACCTTCCACGGTGATCTGCTGAGGGGTGCGGATGCCGGCTACGACGTCTTCGCCCTGAGCGTTGATGAGGTATTCACCGTTAAAGATATTTTCACCGGTTGCGGCATCGCGGCTGAAAGCCACGCCCGTAGCGGAGTTATTACCCATGTTACCATAAACCATGGCCTGGACGTTGACGGCGGTGCCCCATTCTTCAGGGATCTGGTTCATGCGGCGATAGAGGATAGCGCGTTCGTTCATCCAAGAATCAAACACGGCGCAGATACCGCCCCAGAGCTGTTCCCAGGCGCTGTCGGGGAAGTCCTTGCCAGTGAAGTCCTTCACTGCGGCCTTGAATTCCTTGACCAACTGCTGGAGGTCTTCAACGCTCAGCTCAGTGTCAAGCTTGACGCCCTTGGCTTCCTTGACCTTATCCATGATAGCCTCGAAGGGATCGATGTCGGTTTTCTTTTTGGGCTTCATGCCGAGAACGACGTCGCCATACATCTGTACAAAACGACGATAAGAGTCCCAGGCAAAGCGGGGATTTCCGCTCTTCTCAGCAAGAGAAGCCACGGTAGCGTCGTTCATACCGAGGTTGAGAACAGTGTCCATCATGCCGGGCATTGATGCGCGGGCGCCGGAACGTACGGAAACGAGCAGAGGATTGGCGGGATCGTCAAATTTCTTGCCGGTGAGCTGCTCAACGTGAGCAATAGCAGCTTCTACGTCTTTCTTGATTCTCTTGACAACTTCGTCTTTGCCATACTGGGTGTACTCGGTGCAGACTTCAGTAGTGATGGTGAAACCGGGAGGCACAGGCATGCCCAAAAGGTTCATCTCAGCCAAGTTTGCGCCTTTGCCACCGAGCAGGTTGCGGTCGGAGGCTTTTCCTTCGGCTTTACCGTCGCCGAACGTATAGACTCTTTTCATAAATCTTGGTTAAAAGGTATTTATTTGAATTAAAAATTTGTTAGATAGCGCAAATTTACGCATTTTTTCTGAGAATCCGACAACCTTACGTATGTTTTTAATCATTTTTTGCTAAGATTTTGCTATTTGGAAAAAAATCATTAAATTTGCCACATTAAAGTAAAAATAAATTATACCATCATTATCATCCATGAAAATCAAGAGATTAATGCTGACTTTGGCCGTCGTCCTGATTAACGTCGCTTCGGCCTTAGCCTCTCCGCAGTTCATTCAGCATCGCCAGGACGCATTCAAGGCCGTCCCGACCTCCAAAGGTCAGATCATATTCTTAGGTAATTCAATCACTAACTTCCATTGCTGGGCCGACGCATTTGTTCATCCCGCCGACGCCGCAATCGACGAATCCCTCATCAGCAACCGCGGTATCTCCGACGAGCGTGCATACCACTGGAAACACAACGTCCAGATGATGCTCGACGGCGACGAGAAACCCGCTAAAGTATTCATCGGAATAGGCACAAATGACCTCAACGTCGGCCTCCCCCCGGAAGTCGTAGTCAATGATATCCGCGCCATTATCCGTCAGATTCAGGTAACCTGCCCCGAAACGGAAATCAACCTCCAGAGCATCCTGCCCCGAAGCAGCGCCATCAACGTGGCCGTCACCCGTATCATCCCGATGCTCGAAGAAATGGCCGGCGAAATGGGCGTCAACTTCATCAACCTGACCGAGACCATGAACGCCTTAGGCTCTCCGTCACAGTGGGCCTACGACGGTCTGCACCCCTCCGGCAACGCCTACCGGGCCTGGTGTCAGTTCATCGCTCCAAACGTCGGTCTTGATTGCGCATACCATCCCACCGCGACACACTCCACCGGCGGATTCGGTGCCGTTCAAGGTATTCGCGCCGGACAATACGGCCTGATGCCCGTCAATGAAGATGACATCCTGATTCTCGGCGACGGATGGGTCGACGCGGTCCAGTGGCATGAATTCTTCGGCAATGCCAATGTCCGCAACCGCTCAATCTGTAACGGCACCTTGAACATGGCCAACCTAAAGACCCTCGTTGATCGCACACTTAAGGGCAATGACCGACAAAAAACACCCCGTGCAATCGTTGTCTGCTGGGGTGCCGTCCGAACCGGCAGCAATCTTAACGCCAACACCCTCAAGGCAAACTATGAGGAACTTATAAACTACGTCAAAGCTGCCGCCCCGGGAGCTACGGTTATCGCTTGTCAAACCCCGCCGACTACCGCCGACGGCCATAGCGCAAACCTTGAAATTAACAAAATTACCTCCGTGCCCGTCGTAAACCTTGAAGCCAAAGGCATGACCCTCGAGACTGTAAGCCAGTGGAACATGTCCGGAGGCATCGGTGCCCGTGGCGTAGTCTATGCTGCTCAAGCCGTTGGCGAAGCCCTTAACGCCGCCCTCGGCGAAGGCACCGTCAAGGTTCCCTCAATGGAGGAATTCGAAACCCGCTATGCCAATCGTAACCGCCGCATCGAAGTAGCCAAATGCTTCAATGCCCTCTACCAGCATCGCCTGGCTACTGACGTAAACATCTCCAAGTCAATTGCCGACATTGAAGAAATTCTGAAAAACAACACCATAACTGACGCCCAGGTAACCCGCGCACGCGAAATCCGCGACGCAGCTCTTGAGCAGCTCGTCTTCAACCCCGACCCCGACAAATGGTACCTTATCAGCTCTCCCCGAAATTATGAGGCAGGTAACGCCTCCGTCGGAACTCTGACCCACTCCGGAATCAACCCCTCGTTCTTTGACAATAAGCTCACCGAGGCGGTCTCTGACGGCACAAATCTCTGGTCTTTCCGTCCGCGCCCTGACGGCACCTACGACATCCTCAGCTACGACGGCTATTACATCCACTCAAACTCATCCGTAACCCTCTCAAAGG
>CAMWSN010000175.1 GCA_947176925.1 uncultured Porphyromonadaceae bacterium | reverse complement strand
GCGGGGCACATTGGTCTTGGTATTTTCGGGAGTCCAGCGGTTGAGCATGTCGGCATGGAAGTTCTGACCGGCACCGTATTCGTTACCGTTGTGCATCAGGGCCTGATAGGTGTAGTCAATGATTTGACCGCCTGCCTGATAAGCAAAGCTCATGCTGAAGTCAACTCCATAGGCATTAAGAGTGGTTCCGAAACCGCCGTAGATCTTCGGCATGAGGTTGCCGGTCTCGATGCGACTTTCGAGGATTCCTTTGGCCTCGTTGCCGCTGTAGCAATCCTGCCAGTTGGTGACTTTCTGACGTGAGCCGTCGGCCATCTTGGCCCAATAGAGGGCTTCACCGGTTTCTTCACTGACGCCGGCATATTCAACCAAGAGGATGTTATACATGCTGTGGCCTTCCTGATAAAGGCGTGAGCCGCTGATCCACTTTTTGTCAGTTACCAGTTCCTTCGGGAGACTGATAATCTTGTTGTTGCCGGAAGTGAGGTTGGCGTTGATGGTCCAGGTCAGGTCCTTGGTGTTGAAGACGGTGTAGTTCAGTTCGAGTTCTACGCCGTAGTTACGCATGGAGCCGACGTTGGCAGGATAGGAAGAATAACCTAATGAGGGAGCAGTAGGGAGGAAGAAGAGCATGTCAGAAACCTGACGCTGATAGTATTCGATAGAACCGTCAAGTTTGCCCTGGAGGAAACTGAAATCGAAGCCGACGTTGAAGGCGTTTGATTTTTCCCAGGTGATGTCGCGGTTACCCTTGTAGTAGAGGGTAGCATCGCTCCATACGCCATTTGAACCGGTGATCTTGTACTGGTCCTGCCATGCGTAATAGTAAGCGGTGGCGGAGCCGAGGTTATCGTTACCGTTCTGGCCGAAAGAAGCCTTGAACTTCAACTGGTCAACGACCGTAGAGGCTGATTCCATAAATGATTCCTTGGCGATATCCCAAGCGGCAGAAACGGAGAAGAAGTTACCCCAGCGATGTCCGGGCGCGAAGCGGGATGAGGCGTCGCGGCGGTAGCTGACGTGACCGAAGTAGCGCTGAGCGTAGTTATACTTTGCGCGGGCTAAGATGCCGCGGGTGGTGTAAGTGATGTCACGGCTGCTGTAACCCATACGCTGGTCAATGGTGTTGTCAACGTAGCAAGCGTTGGGATCATAGAGGTTGTAACCGACTGCGGTAACGGATTCGCGCTGGAGGTTATAGGTTTCATAACCGACCATGAGGTCCATGTTGTGGATATCATTGAAGGTGTGGTTATAAGAAGCAAGGGCCTGGAAGTTGATTGAGCGCATGCGCTGGCTTACTTCGTAGGCTCCGCCTTTATAAGAGGCGCTTTGGCCATAGAAGGGATTGCTCAGGTTCTTAAATCGGAGTTGGCTCAGATAATAGCCGGCGTTGCCGGTGATGGTCAGCCCATTGACGGGAGTGATGGTGGCATACCATTTGCCGTCAAACACGTCGGTCAGATACTTGGACTGGTCATAGTAGAGAGCGCCGATGGGGTTGGCCATGGACATGAAGTTACGGGTGAAATTCGTTGACTTCTTGTCGCCATAGTCGTAGAGAGGATAACCGTAATTGGTGTCATACATGATGTTGCCTTCGGCGTCGCGTACGAACATCGGGTAGACCGGAGCCATCTGGTTGGCAATGTAGAAGGCGTTGCCTGATGAGGTGCTGGCGTCAAGGTCATTGTCGCCGGGTGTGTTGGCCGATGAGTAGGTATAGTTCATGCTCGTTCCGATCTTGAGCCATGACTTGGCCTGATAGTCAACGGTGGAACGGGTGCTGAAACGGTTGAAGTTAGAGTTGACGATGATACCTTCGTTACCTAAGTAAGAGGCGCTGACAAAGTATTTGATTCTGTCGCTGCCGCCTTGAATGCCGAGGTTGTATTCCTGGCGGAAACCATGGGCGAATGTGTGCTTGGCCCAGTCGTCAGGCGTATAGTAATAGGTGCCGTCGCTATAGCCGAGGGTGGCGTTAGGGTTGAGCTTACCGTTGCGGCCGAAGAGGTATTCGCCCTGAGGTACGGTAAAGATCTGATAGCCGGTAGCAGCCGAGGCCGTATTATTTGCTTGCAGCCAGGAGCTATAAGCGTTGCCCGCTGTGGCTGCGGTATCATAAAAGTATTGGTTATAATATGCTTCGTAAAGGAGTTCGGAGTATTGTTCCGGGCTCTTGATGACGTTATAGTTGGGAAGAGCACGGGAGTTACTACCCCAGCGGGCATCGAAAGTCACCTGAGCTTCGCCGGAAGCACCGCGCTTGGTGGTGATGAGGACCACGCCGTTTGCGCCGCGGGCACCATAGAGGGCCGTTGAGGCAGCGTCCTTGAGGACGGTCATCGACTCAACGTCGGAGGGGGCAATGTCAGCAAGGGTGCCGCTGAAGGGCACACCGTCAAGTACAATCAAGGGGTTTGAGGAAGCGTTGAGCGAGCCGACGCCGCGGATGCGCAGGGTGGGTGATTCGCCCGGGGCACCATTGCTGGAGAGGGTCTGCACGCCGGAAACCTTACCCGTGAGGACGGAGGTTACAGACGATACGAGAGCATCAGCAATCTGGTCTGCTTTAACTACTGAGGCGGAACCGGTGTATTCGCTTCGTTTGGCGGTACCATAGGCCACGGCAATCACTTCATCCAGACGATTTTCTGCGGGATACATCGTGATAACCAAGGGAGAAGTGCCGGGAGCGACTGTCACGGTCTTCATGCCGACGAAGGTTACTTGCAGTTCCGTACAATTAGGCTTTACTGTTACGGAAAACTTACCGTCAATGTCTGTGGCGGTGACGGTACCGGCACCCTTGGGATGGGGCGTCACGGTAGCTCCGACCATAGGCTCGCCATCTTCACCGGAGACGACGGTACCGGTAATAACGCGTTCATCTTGCGCGAAAGATGCGGCTGAACACATTACAACCGAAAGGAGAAAAAACAAAAACTTTTTCATACCTTAGATTGGAAATGATTAAAAGTGAATAAATAGTTGAACTAAAGCGTAACCAAATAGCTTTATAAGCCGCAAAGTTAGTTAAAATTATTTAAACTACAAAGTGATTTGTTAAAAAAATTGCAGATCCCCCCCTAAAGTTAAAATCTGTTAAC
>CAMWSN010000174.1 GCA_947176925.1 uncultured Porphyromonadaceae bacterium | reverse complement strand
CCGAACGTGCGCAGCTCCTCAAGGACCTTGACTATGAACGCGGCTTCCTCGCCTCAGTTGAGAAGAAGCTCGCAAACGAAAAGTTCGTCAACGGAGCCCCGGCCGCAGTTGTCGATGCCGAACGCCGCAAGCAGGCCTCGGCCCTACAGCGCATCGCCGCACTTGAAAACTCCCTCGCCGCACTTGCGTAAATTAAAAATTAAGAATACAGAAAGAGCTGATGCCTGCAATAGACGTCAGCTCTTTTTGTGGTATTAATGCGAACAGGCCGTGGCTTAATCAGGTGGCAATATTTTACGAATAACCTTAGCCGGATTACCGGCTACAATGGTATTAGCCTCAACACTTTTGGTCACTACACTCCCTGCTCCAACCACAGCATTTTCGCCAATCGTAACTCCGGGTAGGATAGTTGCCCCGGCTCCAATCCATGCGCGCCGACAGATTCGAACAGGTTTGCAAGTAATAATCCACCGGTTGTCAAGGTCATGGTTGTTTGAAATGAGTTGAGCATTTGCCGCAATCATCACCTCATCCTCTATGGTTATACCACCGGCTGCCATCATCAGGCAATCGCTGTTGATGACCACATTTTTTCCAATGCTGACTTGATTAAACCTTACCCCCTTTAATGGGGTAATTATTCTGCTGTTTTCACCTATTCCGGGGAAAAGCTGACGCACCAGCATGTCATATTCCTCGGTAAAAGGCATCGTTTGGTTAAGCCGGAACAGGGTCTGGGCATGAAACTGCGACAGTTCCATTTCTTCCCGTGTCGGATGAGCACAATCTATTCTAATTTCTTCCATAAATCAGATGTTTTATCGTATATCACATTGCAAATTTACTGAATTTTTTCTGATTTAGTAACATAGACACTAAAAAAATCCGAGATCCTTAGACCTCAGATTTTTGTATTTTGTATTTTACATTGTGTATCTTATTCATCGGCTGGCGCGGAAGAACTTGCCGGTGTGGGTAAATTGAGCTTCGATGCCGTTGGAGAGTTCCACTTCGATGCCTCTACGGTCACGTTCGATGCTGACAATTTTAGCATTGGGATAATTCTTGGCCACATAATCGGAGATCGGCGCAAGCACCATATTTGAGGGCACTGCATCGGGGCGTTCTACTTCAACATTGCTCCAGTTACCATTGCGATCAAAGGAAATCTCAGTGCCATCGGCAAGGGTCACTTCGTATTCGGACACGCGTCCGAGGGTGCGTTCAATCTTAACCTTGCTTACTTGGGAATCAAAATTATCGGAGATAGTGGTGCGTGCAACTTCAGGGAGGACAGACGAATCCTTAGCGTATTCATCGCGGGCGGAAGCGCCCAAACTAATGCCGGCAATAAGAGCCAGGCTCATAATAAATTTCTTCATAACTGCTTTATTTTGTGTGTTTCTAATAGTCTTTATTCACTTTTAAAACGCCTCGGCATTGCTAAAAGTTCACCTGCCCCACAAAGGCACTCACCCCGTTTACCAAAGAACGGCAAACGGGGTGAGTACCTAATATCAGGTATATGGGAGAGAATTATTTAAGGCGGATTTTCTTACCTACGCTCAGGCGGGATGAGGTGCTGAGGCCATTGAGGCGACAGATGGCGCTGACCGTAGTTGAATGGCGGGCAGCAATGCGGCTGAGCGTGTCGCCGCGGCGTACGGTATAATATTTAGCACCGCCGGCCGATGTAGCCTTAGCTTTTGCTTTAGCCGGTGCGGCATTTTCCTGAGCATACATTGCCTTGTCCGGAGTATAATCACGGGCATTCATGTAGGTTGACTTCGTAAACGTATAGGTATCCGTGTGGGTCGTATGGTTATTGAAGTCAAAAATGGCGGAGGGATTGATGGCATAGCCCATATAGCGAGTTTCAAAGTGGAGGTGCGGGCCGGTAGAGAAGCCAGTGTTGCCGCCGAGGGCGATGGGGTCGCCGGCTTTTACATAGTCATTGGGCTGCACGAGGAACTTAGAAAGGTGGCCATAGACGGTTTCCAGTTCGTTGGTATGGCGGATAACAACATAGAGGCCATAACCTTGACGACGGCCCTGGTTACGGACAATGCGCACCTTGCCGTCAAACGCAGCATAGATGGTATCGCCGACCTGGATATGAAGGTCAACACCCTTGTGCATGCGGCGGAAACGGCGACGGTAGCCGTAAGGGGAGGTCATGTAGGTGGGATCCGTCGGCATGTGGAAATTGGTAACGTCGATAGTTGCCATATCGGGCACGGCAACGCCGGTGTAGCAGTTAACGGCCTGACTGTTCCATCCTTCTTCGTAGATGTCCATTTCGGGCTCTTGTTCCTCGGGGAAGAGATTGCCAAGGAAGGCCTCAGTATCTTGTACCTTGATTTGATTACCAATATTGAGCTGACCGGCAATGAGGTCAGAGTGTTCTGCATTATGGGCTGCGGGGGGAACGATAACGTCGGCGGCTTTAGAGCCGAACATGATGCCGGCCGTAGCCATAGCAGTCAGGAAAACGGTTTTAAGATTATATTTCATTATTTCTGTTTTTTTCTATTTTGATTGGTTTATTTGGTGGACAGTGAGAGGTTTATCAAGGATGAGAGGAGTTGATTTCCGCTCGTTTCGCCGGTTAGAGACGTTCAGCGGGTTCGTAGGTATAGGAGAGCGAGGAGGGTTCGTAGTGGAGGATTTCTTCGGGTTTGAAGAAACGTTTGAGTTCGATTTCGGCATTTTCGAGCGAGTCGGAAGCATGGATAATATTTTCCTGCCCGCTCATGCTGAAGTCGCCTCGGATAGTGCCGGGAAGGGCTTTGCGTCCATTGGTGGCTCCGGTCATCAGACGAACCACTTCTACGGCATCCTTGCCCCAAAGAGCCATGACGATAACCGGGGAGGCTTTCATCGATTTAACCAGGTCCGGGAAGAAGGGACGGTCCACGAGGTGGGCATAATGTTCATGAAGAATCTCATCGGAGAGGTTCATCATCTTCATGCCGTGAATGACCAGACCTTTCTGCTGGAATCGGCTAATTATTTGGCCGGCATAGCCGTGAAGGATAGCCGAGGGCTTGAGGATTACGAGAGTGGTTTCCATAATTGAAAATTTTTAGGTTCTCTATTAATTACGTGCAAATTTACGAAAATATTGCCTAACGGCCAACCTAATGCGGTTAAAAAACCTAAAAAAAAGTAAAACCTGCACACTTGGACACCCTCATGT
>CAMWSN010000173.1 GCA_947176925.1 uncultured Porphyromonadaceae bacterium | reverse complement strand
TTGTCTATATACGCAAAAAGCGGGGATGAGCCGCCGGGTGCTTTTTTCGTCCGTTGAGGCTCTCGCATTGCCTTGAAGTCAGAAAAAAACAGAGCGGTTCATCCCCGCAGTAGAGGGATGAATCTACGCTGCCGTGATTTGTGACTTCAGGTTGGAAATTTGCGAGATTTCAACGAATCAAACCATTGCAGTTAAGAAACATTATGTCGTTTTTATCAGTTTTGATGGACCACAAAGGTAGCAATTTTTTTCTGATATTGCGGCATGATGTCCCGCTCTTTTTTATTTTCCGATGCAAAATTAGATAGTTTTTTGACGCCCGATTTCCCATTTCCGGTCCATTTTGGTTCATATTTGCTTTTTTTAACTCGTCAATGCTGCGCGTTAAAAATTTACGCCGTAACTTTGCCGACACTTTCGAACACAACACATGGAAATAGACCAACTTAAACTGCAACTTTTAAAACAGGCCGTTGAACGGACCTTCGGACGTCCCCTGGGCGCGCCGACCGATTTTGATGCCCTCTCGGCTCAAATCCTCAGCTCCACAGGCCGCACATTGGGTGTTTCCACGCTCAAAAGACTATGGGGCTACGTGACGTCGTCCCACACACCTTCGTATTCCACCCTTTCCATCCTTGCCCGATATGTCGGCTTTCACGACTGGCACTCATTCTGCTCCCATTTTCATGACCTTGACGACTCCGGATTTTCAAAGGAGGGAATGATCATTGCCGCCGAACTTGAAATCGGCGCTACGATTCGCGCCGAATGGAACGGCGACAAGGTCTGCTCGCTGCGCAAGATTGCTCAACCGGCACGCTTTGAGGTCGTTGAGGCGAAAAACATCAAGCTCAACCCGGGCGATACCATGACGATCGACACCCTCTCCGTAGGCCAAAAACTGATTGCGACAGACTGCCTGCGCGCCGGCCGCGCCCTCGGCACCTACACCGGCGCCACCAAAGACGGCATCATCGCCCTGACCCAACTGTAAGCCCTCCGGGCTAAATTTCGCCTGAAAATATCCAAAATTTCGCTTGTAGTGGATAAAAAACCTACTATTTTATCCACTACAGCGTTTTTATTGGATAAATTTCACTATCTTCATAATCGCAGGGACCGGGGTATTTGGGGCGGGGAACATGGTGAAATTTTGTTATCTGAAAAATTTTTCGTAAATTTGCGCGATACTTTGATGTGAATTAAATTTTTATTAATCATTATCCGAATGAACCCTATTAAAAAAACCATCACCCTGCCCGACGGCCGAGAGATTACGCTCGAGACCGGCAAACTCGCCAAGCAGGCCGATGGAGCTGTTGAACTCCGCATGGGCAACACCATGCTGCTGGCCACCGTAGTGTCAGCCAAAGAAGCCGGCGAAGGCGTCGACTTCATGCCTCTGACCGTTGAGTACAAGGAGAAATTCTCCTCCAACGGCCGTTTCCCCGGAGGCTTCCTCAAGCGCGAAGGACGCGCAAGCGACTATGAAATCCTTACCGCACGTCTGGTGGACCGAGTGCTCCGCCCCCTGTTCCCGGACAATTACCATGCTGACACCATTGTCCAGGTGACAATGTACAGCGCCGACGGCGTTGACTTCCCCGACGCTCTTGCCGGACTCGCCGCATCGGCCGCCCTGACCGTCAGCGATATTCCCTTCCAGGGCCCCATCTCTGAAGTTCGCGTGGCCCGCATCAACGGCGAATTCGTCATCAACCCCACCGTTGACCAGCTTGAAAACGCCGACCTCGAACTGATGGTTGGCGCTACTTATGATAACATCATGATGGTTGAAGGCGAAATGAAGGAAGTATCCGAACAGGTACTCCTCGAAGCCCTCAAGACCGCCCACGAGGCCATCAAGGCCCAATGCGTGGCTCAGGAAGAGCTCGCCAAGGAACTCGGAGTGGTCAAGCGCGAATACTGTCATGAGGTCAACGACGAAGACCTCCGCAAGGACGTGCGCGAAAAATGTTACGACAAAGCTTACGCAATCGCCAAGCAGGGATGCGCCGACAAGCACTGGCGCGCCGAATCATTCCAGGCCGTTTGCGACGAATACATTGAATCCATCCCCGAAGAAGAGCGTGACGAAAAGACCCCGCTGGTCAAGCGCTACTATCACGATGTTGAAAAAGAAGCCATGCGCCGCTGCGTCCTTGACGAAGGCATCCGCCTTGACGGCCGCAAGACCACGGAGATCCGCCCCATCTGGTGTGAAGTGAACTATCTGCCCGGCCCTCACGGCTCAGCAGTCTTCACCCGCGGCGAGACCCAGAGCCTTGCCACCGTGACCCTCGGCACCAAGCTCGACGAAAAGATCGTTGACGAAGTGCTCAACCAGGGCCACGAACGCTTCCTCCTTCACTATAACTTCCCGCCCTTCTCCACCGGCGAAGCCCGCGCCCCGCGCGGCACCTCACGCCGCGAAATCGGCCACGGCAACCTTGCCCACCGCGCCCTCAAGAGCATGCTCCCCGACGGATTCCCCTACGTGACCCGAGTGGTCAGCGACATCCTTGAGTCTAACGGCTCATCATCAATGGCTACGGTCTGCGCCGGCACCCTGGCGCTCCTCGACGCCGGCGTCAAGATGAAGCGCCCCGTGGCCGGCATCGCCATGGGTCTGATTTCCGACGGACAGAAATGGGCGGTCCTCTCCGATATCCTCGGCGACGAAGACCACCTCGGCGACATGGACTTCAAAGTGACAGGCACCACTGACGGCATCACCGCCACCCAGATGGACATCAAATGTGACGGCCTCAGCTATGAAATCCTCGAAAAGGCCCTAATGCAAGCCCGCGACGGTCGCCTCCACATCCTCAACATCATCAACGAAACCATCCCCGCCGCGCGCGAAGATTATAAGCCTAACGTGCCCCGCATCGTGACGATGACCATTCCCAAGGATCTCATCGGTGCCGTAATCGGCCCGGGCGGAAAAGTTATCCAAGGCATCCAGGAAGAGAGCGGCGCAACTGTCAGCATCGACGAAATCGACCAGCAGGGCTACATCGAAGTCGCCGCTCCGAACAAGGACGCCATCGACCGCGCCCTGTCAATGATCCGCGCCATCGTGGCCCAGCCCGAAGAAGGCGAGGTCTACACCGGCAAGGTCATGACCATCCAGGACTTCGGCGCCTTCGTTCAGTTCATGCCTAACCGCGACGGCCTTCTCCACATCTCCGAAATCTCCTGGGACCGCCTTCCCGACAT
>CAMWSN010000172.1 GCA_947176925.1 uncultured Porphyromonadaceae bacterium | reverse complement strand
GGTGACTTAGTGTTTTTTTGTACCTCCGGTGGTTCGCGGGTAAACCACGTAGGACTTTATATAGGCTCAGGAAAGATGATTCATGCCTCGCTATCACAGGGCGTTACGGAAAGTTCGCTTGATGAGAAATATTATCGCCAACGCTTTCATAGCGCGGGCCGGGTGGTCAACGTCGGCAAGAATGCCCATGTCAATCAACCTGCGGATACGTCGTCCGCGACCACACTACCCTCTGACCGCCGAGAGCTTAAGAATCGAATAAAACAAATCGAAAAAGAGAAGAAACAGCTCTCAAAGGCTCAGAACAAGCCGGAAAATAAACCCGCAATCAAGACCTCAAAACAGCCTGAAAAGAAACCGGAAAAGCAATCTATAATTCAGCAGCAACAGATTGAGACTGATTCCACTTATGTCACCACAGACCCCTCAATATTCGATTGAACTCTTAGCCCCTGCAAGAAATACCGACGTCGGCATATGCGCTATCAACCACGGCGCAGACGCCGTATATATCGGTGCGTCAAGCCATGGCGCCAGGGCGGCCGCCGGTAATTCCACCGACGAAATTGGCCGTCTTTGCGACTATGCACATCGGTTTGGGGCGCGGGTTTATGTCACGATTAACACCCTGATTTATCCTTCTGAATTAAAGGATGTCGAGCGGCTGATCCACCAACTTTATCGAATTGGAGTGGACGCATTGATTGTTCAGGATTTAGGTCTGTTACGCCTTGACTTGCCCCCGATTGCACTCCATGCATCCACTCAGTGTGATATCCGAACCCCGGAAAAAGCCCGTTTCTTTCAAGAGCTTGGATTCTCTCAAATAGTCCTGCCGAGGGAAATGACATTGGAGGAAATTCGCGCCGTTCGTAATGCAACGACTGTACCCCTTGAAGGCTTCATTCATGGCGCTCTGTGCGTCAGCTATAGCGGCCAATGTTACGCTTCGCATCTATGCGGCGGCCGCTCGGCCAATCGTGGCGAATGTGCCCAGATTTGCCGTCTGCCTTATGACCTTATTGACGGTCGCGGACGTGTCTTGGCTAAAGGCAAACATCTCCTCTCGCTTCATGACCTTAACCGCCTTGAAGACCTCCCCGCGATGATTGATGCCGGAATCTCCTCCTTAAAAATCGAAGGGCGATTAAAAGATGAGGCCTACGTCAAAAATGTGGTCAGCGAATATGACCGCAGATTGCGCCAACTGGGAGTCAAGCGCACGTCGCTTGGCAACGTTGAGCGTACATTTACCCCTGACGTAACCCGCTCGTTCAATCGCGGATTTACGTCCCATTTCCTATATGATCCGCGAGCTACGGGAGTTGCCGCCCATGAGTCTCCCAAAAGCCTCGGCATTGAAATTGGCCGTGTGCAGTCAATCCGCGGCAATCGCATTGAACTCCAAAAGCCCGCGAAATTAACTAATGGCGACGGCCTGAACTTCCAATTCCGCGACAAGACCGTAGGCTTTCGCGTAAATCGCTTCGAACCGCCCAAAACCATTATCTGTACGGGCCATAATGCCCCCGAAGGTCTCAAACCGGGAATGACGCTACGACGAAATGCCGACAAACTGTTTGCCGATATTCTTGCTGCGCCAACCACCGGCAGCCGAACAATCCCGCTCGTTCTGACCCTGCGCCGCGCGGGGTCATCACTGATTCTTGAAGAAGCCGGAAGAACAGCCGCCTCCATTGAATTTCCGAAGGCAGAGGACGCTCGTACTCCCCAACTTGAAGCGCGTCGCCGAGTCCTGGCCAAATTGGGTGATACTCCGTTCTCTCTTAACGAATTAAACGATGTTTTAGGAAATGAGTTTATCCCTGCGTCAGTCCTCACTCGCCTGCGTCGGGAATTGATAGCAGCCCTTGAAGATTCAATCGCATGCACCACCAGCCGTCCGCTCCGCGCCCCGGAGAATAAAGACGCCGTATGGCCCGAAGGGACTACACTACACGCTGAGGCAAATATCTCCAATCCATTGGCCGAAAAAGTTATGCGTGACCACGGCGTCAGTGGCTCAATTACCCCCGCTCCTGAAATCGGAGGCACCCTGCAAGCCGCAATGACCATGCGCTATTGCTTGCGTCGCGAACTCGGCCGCTGCCTGCTGACTCCCGCCGGCCGCGAATGGCCCGAACCGCTGACCCTGATCGGAGCGCCGCGCCCCCTTCGCCTGCGGTTTGACTGCATCAACTGTCAAATGCAAATCCTAACAGACTGACCACAAGCAAAGTTAACAAAAATAAAACTACACAAACGCCGATAATATATCGATTATCTGACTTAGAATCAATCTCTAAATCTGACCGCTTGTCTTTCTTCTTCTTTTTAGGTTTAC
Source organism: uncultured Porphyromonadaceae bacterium (assembly GCA_947176925.1). Lineage (GTDB taxonomy): Bacteria > Bacteroidota > Bacteroidia > Bacteroidales > Muribaculaceae > UBA3263. The sequence continues at coordinate 1,002 of CAMWSN010000172.1, read as the reverse complement.
CATCACCATCGGTCACCCAAAGATACCACCCCAAATCACTCAAATCCGAGCACGATTCATCCTTATCGATAGGAGCACCCGCCGAGGAATAATCTGAATAGTCCTCATAATCATAAGATGAACCCATCGGACCATCATCATCAAAATAATCGTCATCAAACATAAAGTTAATATTCTCGTTAATTATTTGCAGGCCATTTAGTGCTAAAGATTGCCTTTTGATATATCTACCATTATGATTCTTCCTGATTGATCGATGTGTTAGTTCGCCAATCCTACGACAAATTTCGCCGTCGGCAATCATATAGACGTTTTCAATCATAGATTAATATTAAACTATTAGGCCGCAAATATAGCAATAATAGCTGAATATTCAGCTATTACCTTAGACTTTTTACTGTTTAAGCGGTTAATTTTATGAATTCCCCCCAAAAGGATAGTACATTTATAGCTCAAAGTATGGAGCTTCTAAGGTGCTAAATACGCTTATTCAGCTTTATTCAAAACAATCCTTTGATGTATGAAAAACTACTTCACGTCCATAATTTGTTTGATATATTAGTTGATCATTGAAATCGGAAAGATTGAATTCGACTTCAATTAGATCACCATATGCGGGCATTTGCCATAAATTATTCCCAATAACGTCCATTTTTGGAATAATATTTTCTACAAATTCAGCAAAACCAGGGAAACGAAATATTTCGTCAAATCTATTGTCGAGGTAATATCCAAGTGAATTTGGGCTTGTCTCAACCTTAGGCGTTGCGACAAAGCACATGATATCGCCTAATGTTTCATGAGCAATGAACCAAGCATTCTTTATTAGGTATTTATTTACCATATGCGAATCTTTATAATTTCCGTATAAATATACATATTCTAATTTAACTAGATATGCAAAAATTGCAAGCGCCCACTTAACCAATTGATTATCGAGCTAGCTAGCGGAAAGACAGGGATTCGAACCCTGGGTACCCGTAAGGGTACAACGGTTTTCGA
>CAMWSN010000171.1 GCA_947176925.1 uncultured Porphyromonadaceae bacterium | reverse complement strand
CATCAATGGCTTCATCGAAAGCTACGGAGACCCCTTAGGCATGACCGGACAATACGAATCAATCGTCAACTTCAAGAACGATAAAGCCAGCGAACGCACAGAAAAGATTTCAGCAAATGCCCAATGGTTTGAGGACCGTTCACCCGTTGACCCTCGTTTCCGCAAACCCGAAGTCAAGGGTGTAAGCGCCAAGGTCATCACCGCCGCAATCTTAGCCGGCGACTCTTATCCCGCCACTCCTATCGGCATCAACCTTCCCAATGCCAACTGGATTCGCGCCGCCCACGGCTCAAAGTCCGTTACCCTTGAAAACATCACCGAAGCATACGACATTGCAGCCCGCGGCAACGGTTTCGCCGAAGAATTTGTAATTGACGATGCAACCCGCAAGCTCATGGATGACTATGGATTCCAGACCGACAACCTCCATACTGACCTCCATGAATGCCTCGGCCACGGTTCAGGACGTCTGCTCCCCGGAGTTGACCCTGATGCCCTGAAAGCCCACGGCTCAACCCTTGAAGAAGCGCGCGCTGACCTTTTCGCGCTCTATTATCTCGCCGACCCGAAACTCGTTGAGCTCGGCCTGATTGATAATCCCGAAGCATACAAGGCCGAGTATTACAAATATATGATGAACGGTCTGATGACCCAGCTCGTTCGCATCGATCCGGGTAAGGACGTCGAGGAAGCTCACATGCGTAACCGCCAGCTCATTGCAAAATGGGTATTTGAAAAAGGCGCTGACAAAAAAGTAGTGGAACTCGTCAAGAAAGGTGACAAAACCTATGTTCAGATCAACGATTATGATGCACTGCGCGGTCTCTTCGGCGAACTCTTAGCCGAGGTTCAGCGCATCAAGAGCGAAGGCGACTATGAAGCCGGACGCAAACTCGTTGAAGATTATGCCGTTAAAGTTGACCCGGCTCTCCATAACGAAGTCCTGGCGCGCTATAACGCCCTCAATATCGCCCCCTACAAAGGTTTTGTTAACCCTGTCTATGAACCCGTGAAAGACGATAAGGGCGAAATCATCGACATCAAGGTTTCTTATACCGAGGACTTCCTTCCGCAGGTACTCCGCTACTCTAAGCAATATTCATTTTGAACTCTGACGACTTAAATAAGGCCCTCGAGACTCTGCGCCGCGGCGGAATCATCCTTTACCCGACTGATACGGTCTGGGGCATAGGATGTGACGCCACGCGCGCAGAGGCCGTAGGCCGGATTTTCCGTCTTAAAGGCCGCGAGGACAGCAAAGCCCTCATTACCCTCATCGACTCCGCCGAAAATCTCGAACGCTGGGTCGACGGTGTTCCCGAAGTGGCTTATGAACTGATTGAAGCCTCGGTAAAGCCCCTGACCATTGTCTATGATCGCGCGACCGTCCCGCCTCTCGCTCCCAATCTGCCCGCACCGGATGGGTCACTTGCGGTCAGAATTCCCAACGATGAATTTTGTCGCGCGCTATGTCGCGCTCTTCGTCGCCCCTTGGTATCCACCTCTGCCAATATCTCCGGTACCCCCACCCCTCGCTCCTTCGCCCGGATTGCTCCGGAAATTATCAACGGAGTTGACTACGTATGCACCTCCGGACGTGACGCCTGCAATCCCAAACCGTCAACTATCATGAAACTTACCGAGTCCGGTATCATAACAATCATTCGTCCGTAATCACGTCATGACAAGCCTCTCCGCCAGACTAATTAACCAACTGAAAGTCAAATATATCGTCAGCGACTTCCTGCTGTCAAATTTGGCTATGTTCCTTTATAACGTTATCCGAACGCAACAGTCCGACTGGGCTAAGAGCATCGGGGAATATTATCACAGCTGGCAAGTTTACATGGGTCAGATTTTCTTCCCCATGTTCATGATGATGATTTACTGGCTATCCGGCTACTACTCCAATTTCAGTTCGCGCTCCCGCGCACAGGAACTGATTACCACTCTCTGGTCATCGCTGATCATCTCTCTCTGCGTATTCTTCATGGCGCTAATCAATGATATGCCGCAAAAGCGATTGCCCGCAATTGAAAACATCGCCATTTTCGCACTGATAATTTTCGTGTGTATCTACACCGGACGCTACCTTATCACCCGCATTGAGGTTAAAGCCATCCATTCGCGCACGAAATATCAGGAAACCCTGATATTGGGTGTCGATAGTGATGCCGTGGCCCTGGCCCGAAGAATCAATTCTTACCCTAAAGGTAACGGCATGAAGGTTACGGGACTCCTTAAACTTCATACCTCCGACATCCCTTCCCCCGGAGCTGAAGAATTTGAAATCATTGAATTTGACAATCTCCCGGACCTCTGTAATGAACGCTCCATCCCTCATATTATCCTTTCTCCGCGACTTAATAACAATCGCGAAGAGCAGACCCGCTTGTTGCGCACTGTTTTCCCGCTGGATATTGCGGTTTACTTCACTCCTGACGTTGACATGATCAACGTCTCCGCATCCAAGCGCCCGTTCAACGTGGTCGGTGAACCCCTGGTTTGTATATCATCGGCTAACATTTCCGCCAGCAGCGCCAACGTCAAACGCTTGTTTGACATCATTCTCTCATCAATTGCCCTCGTGGTCCTCGCACCGGTTTTCGCCGTTATTGCCATATCGATAAAGATGGACGACGGCGGCCCCGTATTCTTTACTCAAGAGCGTATGGGCTATCGTAATCGCCCATTCAGAATCTTCAAATTCCGCACGATGATTCCCGACGCCGAAAAAAGCGGAAATCCCGCCCTTTCCTCCGATAATGATACGCGAATCACCAAAATGGGTCATTTCCTCCGCAAATATCGACTTGACGAATTGCCCCAGTTCCTTAACGTCATTCGCGGAGAAATGTCAATCGTCGGACCTCGCCCTGAGCGCCGATTTTTTGCCGAACAGATTGCCGCCATCGCTCCTTATTACCACATGATTTATCAGGTGCGCCCCGGTATCACCTCCTGGGGAATGGTCAGCTACGGCTACGCTTCAACAATCGATGAAATGATTGAACGCCTGCGTTTTGACCTGATTTATCTTGAAAATATCTCGATGACCACCGACTTCAAAATCCTCCTCCATACCTTCAACACCGTCTTCAGCGGAAAAGGAAAATAATCCCTCATGTCAGAAACCTCTACCGAACATCCCGTCAACGATTCCGGACGCATCAATTCCCTGATGCTCCGGTTCCTGCGTTGGCGCCAACATCATATCAAGGAGAAAAACTTCGTCCTGATTCTCGCGCTAATCGTTGGGATTATCTGCGGATTCGCCGCCTTAACTCTAAAATGGCTTATTCATTTTATATCCATAATACTTACCGGCCATCTGATCTCAGTCGGTGGCAA
>CAMWSN010000170.1 GCA_947176925.1 uncultured Porphyromonadaceae bacterium | reverse complement strand
TTTTTTTTTTACGCAGTAGACGGCTTACGTTATTCATGAGCTTCTCTTGGTCTCGGAGTTGTGTATAAGATACAGCGCGCGGTCAAGGTCTGCCCCGGTTCGCTCCAAGGCTTCAATAGTGTTCTCAAATGTCGGAGGTTCGGGATTATTTACAATGTTGTCAACCTCAGCCAATGCTTTGGTAATCCCTTCTTTTACGGCGGGAATGTAATCCTCCACGCCTATCTGTGAAAAAGGAGGAAGGGAGAATTTATGGAGTAGTGGATTTTTATTCATAATCTGCAATCAAGGGGAGAATGGTTAGGTCTACTCCGGCGCCACGGAGAATTTCCGAATCGGCGCGGAGCGCTTCAAGGAGTCTGACCGGTTCAGGCGAATATAGCCGATAAAAATTTAGCGCCTCTCGCATCCGGCCCATAGCCAAGGCCAAGTGGCCCATGTTGAGGTAGTCCGTCGGCGTCGGGGTCAGGCGCGTCATCAGTCGGTCATAATACTTCCGTGACGTTTCAAAATCGCCGTTGATAAACGCGGCCCAGGCAATCGGACGAAGCGGTTTCGCTGAAGTTTCGTCGGCAAATTCTGCCTTATAGAAATTATGGAGAGCTTCGCGATAGTTGCCTAATTCAAGGTAGCAATAACCGATGCTGAGCGCCGTCTCGGCCTTGTCCGGTTCCAATGCGTCAAGCCTGAGGAAGGCCTCCAACGCTTTGTCTGACATTCCTGCTGCGCGAAAAGCCCTGCCCATCTGGCGGAGAGTCCATGGCGAGTCCGGATGCTGCATGTCTGCCCGTTCAAAAGCTTCTGCGGCTTCATGATGCCGGCGAAGCTTCCGGAGTGCCAGGCCGGTCTTTTGCCATATCTGGGCATCGGGAGTGACCAGGCGGAACATATCGAGCGCTTCCTGCCAATGCTCATGCTTGAAAAAGAACTCCCCGACAAGGCGGATTTTCTCTTCTTCATGGAAATCCGGAGCAAGCGCTTCAATCCCGACGGGGTTTATCATCCTTCTAAAAGGGTCCGTAAACTCCGCTTTCCGTCGGAAAAGCCGGAAGAAGCGATAGAGGTCCTGAACATAGCGGGCAAGGATACTTTGACGCGCCTGTTCCTCAGGCATCAGCTCGGCGCCGGCCATCTCCGCAAGGTTGATGTTGGCCTGCTCTATCTGGCGCGTAAGGGCTTGCTTGTGGGCTTCCGGAAGCTGATTTATCGACAGGATAAAGGAATATTTGTCGCCGTCACACATTGTTGGAGCCACCTGAACCATCTCGCCCATCGTCAGGTCGTGGCCAAGCACTTCTATAACCTCGCTGCGGTCCGTGTCAAACTGCATGAACCAGGCTGACGGATGATTAAAGAACGGGTAACTCTTGAGCATCGAGAACGCCGAGAAGAACAGGTCGCCCCCCTCGTTTTGCATCTCTGAAAGCTTTTCAAGTTTGGACTGTAAGCCGCTTTTTTCAAGCATTTCTTCCCATTCCGGATTCATTTCAATCATTTCGTCCGGATTGTCAATGCGTTTATAGAGGTCCGGACGAAGTTTGATCATCTCCGGGATAATCTCCTCTTGCATCTGGCGTGAGATTTTCTCTACGTCGGCCGTGCGGATCAGTTGAAGCAAAGTCAGTTCTACGTCCTTGGACCATCGACCTCCTTCCCTAAGCACCGCCAAAAGATTCCTTACCGCCACGGAATTTGACCGTCGCGGCCATCGCGCCATTATGAGTACGGCGCCAACCGTGGCCCGGACCTGAATGGCCGGTGAGGCTAACGAAGCGATATGAAGCAGGGTAGTGAGCGTGCGTTCGCTGTAAAATTGCAAGGCGTTAAGCGTCAGGGCACTGATAATCATAAGGCGCTGACGCTCCGGAGTATCCTCTGAGCTGACTGCCTCAAGGATTTTCGCGGCATCATCCGTGCTGAGTGGAACCGTAACCCAAATGCGCTCAAAAACTCTGCGTTCCGCTGATTCGACTTCTTTTCGCCGAATCTGACGGTCGGTAATGGAAAGTGTCGCCATCGCAAAGGGCGAAACCGCCTGAGCCGCTGTCGCCATCTGCTCTATCAGAGCCGAAATCGTGTCTGCCGGGCGCAGTCGCTCGGTGCGGGCCGTGTTGTAATATAGCGTCGGAGTGTCGGTGATTTCTTTTTCGCGTATCGCTAAATCAAGCGCCGAATATATCCGGCTGCGAATCCCTGCAAGTTGCTCTTCGCGTCCCGGATCCGGATTACCCGTCATGGCATAGTCTATTATTCGGGAGTAATCTTCCGCAGCGTGTTCTATCTCGCGGCGAAGCTCGGCGGCACTTCCCGGAGTCATTTGCCGCAGAAGGCGAAACGCCTCTTTCAGGCGTCCGTCGGTCAAAGCCGTTTCAACGGCATTTCGATAGTCTTTAATCATACTTTTACTATTTAGCAAAAACCATGCCAGTTTTTTTAGAAGGTAATGTGGAGCGAGACGCGCACCCCGTTTTTCTTCACTCCGGGCATCCCGTTGTAGGTGAGTCTGCGGACGTAGTCCACTCTCAGAAATGTCAAAATGTTTTCTATGCCTACGTTCAGCTCCATATAAGGCATCGCGCCCATTCTGACGGGTGATGCCCCGGCGGGAAATTTCAGCAATTCCGGATTCATCGCCGGATTGTTTTTATTGCTGAGATGGCCCCAGACCGAGTGGAAGCCAAGCACTTCCCTTAGTTTTAATTTCTTAAGCAGAGGAACGTAATTAAATAGCGCCCCTCGTGCCTGATATTCTAAGTGGAGTGCCGCATAGCTGTCGTTGATAAACTCAAGCGGCTTCATCAACATGAAGTTCTTCTTGTTGAAGAAGAAGCTAATGTTGGCCTCCGGCGAAGTCAGCGAGAAGAAATCGCTCTTGCTCCATACGTGACCGCCGGTCATGGTCAGGTCAATATGTCCCCAGGCCGATAGCCAGAATCGCTGTTCTATCCCCGCTTCGGTCTTGTTGGTCCAGTATCGGGCCCCGAAAAGGCCCTTTGGCCCGAGCGTGTGAGTCAGGCGAACCACCGGACCATAGAATGAGATGCTGCGGCGTGATTTCGACGACTGATAGTATTTCTCTTGAGGGGCCCAGCGCACTTCAAACTTGACTAAACCCATCGCAAGGCGGTCAAAGGTTTGCCCGTATCCATCAGTGAAATCAACGTAGCGGCTCGGATTCTGCTGCTGATAGGAGAGCTGGAGGTTGAAGGCCAGGCGGGAATACGTTTCCCAATTGAAGTCAATAGCATCCATGCGCCTGTACGTCAGCAGCTTATTTTGGGTAAAACTCATTGACGTGAAGAATGCGTCTGACGCCGAATAGCTGTGCCAGAGTTTGTCAACATCGTCGCTGTAGCTT
>CAMWSN010000169.1 GCA_947176925.1 uncultured Porphyromonadaceae bacterium | reverse complement strand
GAGCAGAAAGTTGACATCGCGCTTCCATGTGCCACCCAAAATGAACTTGATGGCGAGGATGCCAAGCAGTTAATTGCTAATGGCGTCAAGATGGTCGCAGAGGTAAGCAATATGGGGTGTACTCCCGAGGCGATTGACGCTTTCCTCGAATCCAAGACTATTTATGCTCCCGGCAAAGCGGTCAATGCCGGTGGGGTAGCCACCTCCGGACTCGAAATGAGCCAAAACGCAATGCACCTGCAGTGGAGTGCCGAAGAAGTGGATGAAAAGCTCCACTACATTATGAACTCCATCCATGAGCAGTGTGTCACTTACGGCATGGAACCATCAGGATACATTAATTATATGAAAGGTGCCAATATTGCCGGCTTCATGAAAGTGGCCCGGGCAATGATGGAACAGGGAGTACTCTGATGATTGATACTCACACTCACTTATATCTCCCTGACTATGGAGAAGACAAGTGCGCGGCCGTTGACCGCGCACTTTCTTCCGGAGTCACTATGATGGTCCTTCCGGGAGTAGATGCCGATTCCATCGCTCCGATTCGAGAACTTCACAGTTTGCGTCCCGAAGCTACTGCGATGTGCGCAGGGCTGCATCCAACGGAGATTCATCCTGAAAATTGGCGTAGTCATTTTGAGAAAATAGAATCCGAATTACGTAGTCATCCTGATGAGTATGTAGCAATCGGAGAAATGGGCTTGGACCTATATTGGGATCAGTCAACCTTAAAGATGCAATTTGAAGCTGCCGAAGCACAACTTGATTTGGCTGATAAGCTTAACCTCCCGGTGGTAATTCATTGTCGCGAAGCGATGTCTCAAATGCTTGACCTGATGCAAGCCCGCGCCGGACAATTGCCCAATATGGTTTTCCATTGTTATAGTGGTACAGGAGATGACATCAGCCGACTTCGACGTCTGCTTCCGGACGTAAAATTTGGAATTGGAGGGGTTGTGACCTTTAAGAAATCCCGGCTACCGGAGTTGCTACCCATAATCGGAATAAATCATATACTGTTGGAGACAGATGCTCCCTGGCTCGCTCCCGTACCGATGCGCGGAAAGCAAAATGAAAGTGCTTATATCCCTTACATTGCTGCACGTATAGCATCCGAACTAAATTTACCAATAGAACAGGTGGATGAAATAACGACGGCATCAGCCCGTGAATTCTTCCGAATGTAAAAAAAGGCCGCTTTCGCGACCTCCGTTTGTTAGTAAAGTTATGAAATATTTGGGGGTTAGTAATTATCAGATACCTGGCGAGCCTTATCGGCAAATTTCTGGGCAAGGTCTGCGCCCTTTTCAAGGGTTGCATCAATAATATTGTGAGCCTTATCTTTGATGGTTGAGGCTGTGGCGGCTGCCTTCTCTTTAAATCCAGTAGCAGCGGCAGCTGCCTTATCCTTAATTGCGGTTGCTTCTTCGCGAGCTGCAACTTCAGCTGCATCGGTACTTACTTGGGCAGCGGCTTCACTGACTGCAGCGGCCTGCTGGGCAATGGTTTCATTAATCTGTGACATAAGTGTTTTTCCTTTCGTTCGTATTTAAGTTAAAAGTTTGTTTTCAATAATATAACACCTATTTCTCTAAATTAGTTCAATAAAAAAGTTACGCGCCTCTCAAAAATGAAAAAGCGCGTAAAGTATTTTATTTTCTGAGAGCAACCGAATTCTCTCACTTAAGCAGATTCAAAACTTCGGCAGCGATATTATCAACCGTATAACCGAATTTTTGATCAAGAACCTTAAACGGAGCGGATGCGCCAAAACGCTCGAGTCCGTAGACATGCCATTTCTTTGCACCGAACATCAAGGGATAGAGGCAACAAGGAAGGCCGGCTGTAAGGCCAAAACGCAAACCGCCCTCGGGAAGAACACTGTTGCGATACTCCTCGGGCTGAAGCATGAATAACCCTATGGACGGAATTGAGGCGACAGCACAATTGACACCACTTGACTTCAGATTTTCAGCAACTTCTACGAGCAGCGAAACCTCGGAACCATTTGCTACTAAAGTAACATCTACCGGTTTCTGAGCCTCAGCGGTCATGACGAGATAGCCCCCTCGCTTGGCTTGCTGAGCATCTTCAATGCGACTCTCACCAACGGCAGGAATATCATGTAAATCTTGACGGGAGAGTATCAGTACGGTAGGAGTATCCGTATTCTTCATCGCCATTTCCCATGCTACTACAGTCTCGGCCGAATCAGCAGGGCGAAGAACTAATACGCTCTTCTTACCGTTAAGGTTGTCCATCTGTTCAAGCAATCGCATCTGTGCCTCATGTTCAATGGGTTGATGAGTCGGTCCGTCTTCGCCTACACGGAATGCGTCATGACTGAAAACATACTTAACAGGAAGGCCCATCAGAGCGGACATTCGGATAGCAGGCTTAATGTAATCGGAGAATACAAAGAACGTTCCGCAGGCGGCTATCATGCCTCCGTGAAGTGCAACACCGTTACATATAGATGCCATGGTCAATTCGGCAACACCGCTCTGGAGGAAACGTCCGCCAAAGTCATCAGCAGTCAATGCACGAGTTTTTTTGAGAAAACCGTCAGTCTTGTCACTATTGGCAAGGTCTGCCGAGCTTACCATCATGTTACCGACATTTTCGGCCAGAACACCAAGAACCGTGGCTGACTCAGCGCGGCTTGCCTGATTCGGCTTAATCTGGATATTTTTCCAGTCTATTTCAGGCATCTTGCCGTCAATGTAGTCCTGAAGAAGTTTTGCTGCTTCGGGATTCTTTTCAGCCCATTCTTTTTCAGCTGCGTGGCGATCATCAGTAATCTTGATAAGTTCAGCCTTGCGATCATCAAAAGCCTTTTGAACGTCAGGCCATATCTCAAAGGGATGCTCAGGATTTCCCCCAAGATTTTTTATTGTTGAAGGTATGTCAGCACCGGCTTTACTCAAGGGTTGACCGTGAGTGCTGACCGCGCCCTCAAGACTGCTTCCATCAGAAGCAAGTACGCCCTTAGCCATCGTAGTGTGACCAATAATAAGGGTAGGGCGCTCCTGTTCTGCGTGGGCTTGCGCCAATGCGCCAAGAAGGGCCTCCGGATCAGAGCCGTCAATAGTAATAACGTTCCAGTTCCATGCGCGATACTTGGCTGCGGTGTCTTCGCCCGTAACTTCATCAACCTTAGTTGAAAGCTGAACCTCATTCGCATCATAAAACATGATGAGATTATGCAAACCAAGATGTCCGGCGATACGACCGGCTCCCTGAGAAATTTCCTCTTGAATACCGCCGTCTGAAATAAAGGCGTAGGTCTTATGAGCAACAATTTCACCAAATTGAGCGGCGAGCATTCGCTCGGCAATCGCACAACCGACGGCCATTACATGAC
>CAMWSN010000168.1 GCA_947176925.1 uncultured Porphyromonadaceae bacterium | reverse complement strand
TCAAATTATTACTAACACTACTATTCTGACGGTCGTTTTACGGTAGAGGAAATGGGTCCTGTAAAAGCTAGAGTAATGGGTGAAGGTCCCGGTTCATCAAAAGTCACATACTTTGAATCAAAAGTGCAGCAAAAAGGCACCTGGGAAAAGGTTGGCGACAACACAATTGTTGAAAAATGTGAAATGGGCGACAAGGGAGATGTTAAAATTTATTACACTCTCAATGACGGGATTCTTAATCAGACCTTTGCCTACGATAAAGCCCCGGAGAAGATTTACTCTCAGAAATTCTGTCAAGTTGAATCGCTTGATGGCCCCATTGCAATGCGTGACCGCAAAAATCACTTGGAGTTTAAGGTAAAGCATTGCGGAACGTTCGGTACAGTTGATGATATTGTCTTTATCATTGACGGGAAGCACTATGATAGCGTGGATGATTTTAATGCGGCTATTCCCGACGATAAGTCGCAGGTTGAAAAATTCGCCGTCAATAAGTCCTCCCATGCGTTTAAGTATATGACCGACGAAGAAATTGCCGCCGGAAAAACCGGAGTGTTAATTGTTACGCTCAAAAAATAAAAAATTTTTTCGCCGGGCGTGAACCTTTTTTCGCCCGGCGATGTTATAATAACGTAAGAAATGTGATAATGATTGGTTTATTATTTGACGAGGAGTGACTGCGAAGCCACTCCCCGCTAATTTTTTATAAGGACTGCAATTTTGATTTTCAATTTATTTTCAGTAACTTTGCATCATGCAACCGAAAGCTATATATCAGGAACTAATCACAGCTATAAGGAGACGAGCCGCCGAATGCTTGCCTCCTCAGTCTAAGGTGTTTCTGTATGGATCGCGAGCTCGGGGTGATTCTCGGGCTGACTCTGACTGGGATATTCATATACTGATTCCCGGAGAGGAAAGACTCTCCATGCTTAAAGAGAACAATATTGCGATTCCTATTGAGGAAGTAGGTGAAGATTTTGACGCCATCGTTAACGCGCGGGTTCATACTTATGCGGGTTGGCAACGTAGAAGTTTTCTTCCTTTCTATAAAAACGTTGAACGAGATTCAATCCTCCTATTTGAAAACTGAATATGACTTTATCACCCTTAGACCGTCAAGCCATTATTGACTATCGCATCGAGAAATCGCGTAATACTCTTAAGGAGGCAGAATATGTAATGACCGGTGAGTTTTGGAGCTTGGCGGCAAATAGATTGTATTATGCCACTTTTTATGCGTGTGAGGCTCTTTTGATAAAAAATAGGATTTCTCCTTCAACTCATTCCGGCGTAAGCCACATGATGAATCTTCATTTTGTGAAAACCGGGATTCTTTCGCAGGAAGAAAAACACCTATTATCATTACTGTTTCGTATGCGACAAACCGGTGATTATGATGATCTTACTGACTGGTCTCGGGAGGATGTGTGGCCTATCTTTCCGGCAGTTAAGGAGTTGATTGCTAAAATTATCACTTTGGTTGATTTCTGAGATTGTTATAAGCTTACGGTTAGGGTTGGGGTAAGACTTCGGGTTGCGTAGAGTTCAGTGATGGCTGATAGGGAGATCGGCTCATCCGTCGGGGCGAGGCCGCAGAGGTAAGCGGTCAGGCCGATGATTTTTTCCGGGGTAAAATCGCGTCGGAGGATGTCCATGGCTAATGATTTGTCGCGTTTGCTCAGACGTTGACCTTGGGCATTGCAAAGCAAGGGTATGTGCATGAATTCCGGCGCCGGGAGACCTAATAATTCATATAGATAAATCTGTTGGGCGGCCGAAAGAAGCAGGTCGCTTCCGCGCACAACGCGGTTGACTCCCATCAGGGCATCGTCTGTGACTACGGCGAGCTGATAAGCCCAGGCTCCGTCGGCGCGGCGCACGATAAAGTCGCCACATTCCCGCGCCAGGTTGACGGCTTGAGGTCCGTAAAGTCCGTCGGTAAACCGGATTTCGCGGTCGGGGACGTAGAGTCTTACCGAATGTTTGGTCTCCGGCTCCGGAGCGAAGCAGGGTAGGGATGAGGGGCGGCATCGACCGCCGTAAATAACTCGACCATCGCTTTGGTGGGGAGCTTGAGTGGCAAGAATATCGGCGCGTGTACACGTGCATCCGTATGTCATTCCTGCCCGGCGCAGGCGATCGAGAGATTCTTCATAGAGGTGAAATCTATTGCTTTGATATTCCGGTTCTCCGTCTGGTCTGAGCCCTAACCACAGCAGGTCGTCTTCAACCTGCAAGGCATACTCCCGGCGTGAGCGCTGAGGGTCCAGGTCCTCATGGCGCAGGAGCCATTTCCCGCCCCGGCTTTTGGCGTCGACAAACGAGAGCAATGCTGCAAAAACATTGCCCAAGTGCATGCGTCCGGTTGGTGACGGAGCAAATCGTCCGATGATTTCTTGATTCATAAGCGCAAATTTAGCGGAAATTTTCGTAACTTTGCACTCTCAAAACAAAAAACAGCTTAAAAAAGAATGATTGCAGTCAATAACCTCGGAATGCAGTTTGGCAAGCGTGTGCTTTTCCAAGATGTCAATATGAAATTTACCCCCGGCAATTGCTACGGGATTATCGGTGCCAACGGTGCCGGCAAATCTACGCTGATGCGTATTCTCTCTGACCAACTGACGCCGACTCACGGCACCGTCACCCAGGGTCCCGGCGAGCGCATGAGCGTCCTGGAGCAGGACCACTTCAAGTTTGACGATTGCACGGTATTGGAAACCGTCATGCGCGGACATACGGTCCTTTGGGATATAATGCAGGAAAAGGATGCCCTATATGCCAAGCCGGACTTCAACGATGAAGACGGAATCCGCGCCTCCGAACTTGAAGAAAAATTTGCCGAAATGGAGGGCTGGAACGCCGAAAGCGATGCCGCCGCGCTCCTTTCCGGCCTCGGAATCAAGGAGGAGAAACATCAGATGCTGATGAAAGACATGTCAGGTAACGAAAAAGTCCGTGTCCTCTTGGCCAAGGCCCTTTTCGGCAACCCGGACAATCTGCTCCTTGACGAACCGACCAATGACCTTGACCTGGAAACCGTTTCATGGCTTGAGGATTATCTCTCCAAGTTTGAAAACACGGTGCTCGTGGTCAGCCATGACCGTCACTTCCTTGACTCTGTCTGCACCCATACTCTTGATATTGACTATAATAAGATGCAGCTCTTTGCGGGTAACTACTCATATTGGTACCAGTCCTCACAGCTTGCCCTGCGTCAGCAGCAACAGCAAAACAAGAAGGCAGAGGAAAAGCGCAAGGAGCTTTTGGAATTCATTCAGCGATTCTCGGCCAATGTGGCCAAGTCCAAGCAGACCACTTCGCGCAAGAAGATGCTTGAAAAGCTTAACGTCGAGGAGATTCAGCCTTCATCACGCCGTTATCCGGGAATCATCTTCACTCCTTCACGCGAGCCGGGAAATAAAATTCTTGAAGTCAAGGGACTTTCGGCATCCGTCGATGGCGAGGTTCTTTTC
>CAMWSN010000167.1 GCA_947176925.1 uncultured Porphyromonadaceae bacterium | reverse complement strand
CATCCAACCAGCGGGGATAATCACCATTGAGGAAGAGGATAATTTTATCGTCAAAAGTCATTATTTACTTTCTGCCTCTATAATTCTGTTTGACATGGATTTAAGTTGTGATTCAGAGACTTTCAGTTGGTTTTCAATCTTCAAAATTGCAGTCCCTGCGTTTTTATTTCCGCGGCCGTATTGAGCGCGCAGATTGTCAAGATTTTCTACCTGAGCCTCGTAGTCAGCAAGCGCATCAATGTAATATTCCATGAGTCTGCGGGCTTTTTCACTATGAAATTGATCCCAACGGGTTAAAACAACACCATCAGGCATCACAAACTCAAAATCAGGAGTATCATCTGCAGCTCCGGCTCCCGGATCAATGGCATTAATTCGAGCTATCAATTCTGACCGGTCCGTATCGGTCTGAGTCAACTTAATATCGGAAAGACGAGCGCGGGCAGCGAGGTGCGGATCGTCAACATCCACATTTACGCGGGTCTCCGACGGAACAAAAACATAAATTGTCACGTCTCCTCCGGGTGAGTTACGGTCTGAAGCAAACCATCCCGCACCGGTCTCTTCATCGATAACAAGCAAAAAATCATCATAAGGAGAATTATAAGGCATACCTAAGTTTTGAGGTGCCGGAAATTCTTCGCCATTGCGTCTGGTAACGTAAATATCATATCCGCCAAGGGAATTGTCGCCATCGGCAGCATAGTAAAGCGTGATACCGTCAGTCATCAGGAAAGGATAATTAGCCGTACCGCCGACGTTAAGATTTTCGCCAAGCATTGAGGCCGGTTCCCACGTCCCGTCAGTCAGCTTATGGGATTCGGCAAGGCCTTCATTCGTCGACCAGACCATAACATTCGCGTCCTCAGACATATAGACGGTGGAGTTATCAGCAGCCTTAAACGATTTATCAATATCTTCCGGACTAAGAATATAACCCGCGGCAGAACTGAGCCGATAATGATTGAAGAAATCATTACGACTGACGGTCAACGAGTCTATAACTTCAATCGCATCAACGCGTTGCATCATCGACTCCATACGATCAACCTGCTCTTCAAGCCGATCAACGGCATCCTTGTCAGGCAGATTTTTTACCCTGCGTAACTTGGCAATCAGATCCTGTGCCGCTTTAACATCATAAACATCCAACGCCGCTTGCCGGGCTTGCTCAAGCAATTCTTCGGGATTTACATTAACGGCGGCAGCCCGCTTCTTCTGAGCTCCGGAAGCCATGAGCGGGAACGCAAAAAGTAACGCTATGCTTATTACTTTAGTCTTCATATCAATTAGCTAATCTGCGCCATTTTTCAAGCAAAGCCTCCATATCCGGGGGCAACGGCGCGGTGAAAAACATTTCTTCTCCGGTCTTGGGATGACGAAATCCGAGGGTCATTGCGTGGAGGGCCTGACGCGGACATACGTCAAAACATCCTTCAATAAACCTTTTATAGGTACCGGATGGAACTCCCCTAAGGACCTTGTCGCCTCCATATCTCGCATCATTGAAAAGCGGATGCCCCTTAGTCATCATGTGCACACGAATCTGGTGAGTGCGTCCGGTTTCAAGCACACACTTCACCAGTGAAACATGAGTAAACGTCTCCAATGTCTCGTAATGAGTCACGGCATGTTTCCCCGTCGGATCGTCAGGGGGAAGTACGGCCATCTGCATCCTATCCTTGGGATTGCGGCCTATGTTTCCTTCTATTCTTCCGTTAGCCGGCGATGGCTGACCCCAGACCAGCGCGCGATACTCGCGTTTGGTGGTTTTATCGAAAAACTGCTTGCCAAGGTCGGTCTTCGCTTCCGGGGTCTTAGCTATTACGAGCAACCCGGAAGTATCCTTATCAATTCGATGCACCAGGCCGAGTCTCGGATCATTTACATCATAATTCGCATTATCACGAAAATGCCATGCCAAGGCATTGACCAGTGTTCCGGTATAATTACCATGACCGGGATGAACTACGAGTCCGGCAGGTTTATTGACCACGAGGACCGTATCGTCCTCATAAACTATATCCAAGGGAATATCCTCAGGGATAATCTCATTTTCATATCGGGGGCGGTCCATGACGATTTGGACCACATCAAGAGGCTTGACCCGATAATTGCTCTTGACCGGCTGACCGTTGACAATGATGCAGCCGGCTTCCGCCGCCTGCTGGATGCGGTTACGCGAGGAATTTTGCATCCGGATGACAAGAAACTTGTCGACCCTCAGCAATTCCTGACCTCGGTCAGCAACGAAGCGAAAATGCTCGTAGAGCGGATTCCCGTCAGCATCCGTCAGCCCGGGGAGTTCAATATCAGAAACATCGTCATTCATCTTCATCAGTCTCTGTTTCTCCCTCTTCGGGTTCAATCCATTCGGATTCCGACAATGCCTCTATCGTATCATTAAGTGCCTCGTATGAGCTGTAATCAAACCCCTCTCCGACTTCAATAACAATGGTTGAGCTGACCGGAACAGTTGAACCTGCGCGCAAAGGCACACCCATGGATTTTACTGCAAGTACCAAGTCGCGGTAGTCCGACGGGACTCTTACTTCGCGAATATCCGTGAAACCAAGAGTCTGGAGAGTAGCCTTGGCCTGACGGACCGAGGTGCCGACAAGATCCGGAAGGGTTATCTTCTGAGCCTCATAGGCATTTATGGTAAGATAAACCGTGCGGCCGGGCTTAACTCTGTTACCGGCGGGAGGGACCTGCTCGACAACCATCCCTCGTGACCCGCTATGATTATATACCGAGTCAACAACCTCGGTTAACAAATCATATTGCTTAAGAGCCTCCTGAGCTTCGGCGACGGACATTGTTCTGACATCAGGAACTTCTCTGACGGCTCCATGAGCAGTCAGGAGTTTGAGACTCCACATTCCGATTACAATCAACAAAATCCCGACAAGAAACATTGCCAGGAGATTAAAGGTCAAGGGATATCGTTTGAAAAAATTCATATTCTTTAAATCTAATGATGCAAAGTTACGAATTTATCCCCAAATATGCAATAAGTGACAAAAAAAGCTGACCGAAAGGGTCAGCTTTTTTTGATTACTTGCGGATGCCAAGTTCTTTTTGCGCGATAATCGCACGGTAACGGTTGATGTCCTTGCGAATCAGATAGTCGAGCAAGCGACGACGTTTACCTACGAGTTGTTTCAGAGCGCGAGCGGTGGCATAATCTTTGTGATTTGACTTGAGGTGCTCAGTCAAATGAGCAATACGGACCGAGAATAATGCAATCTGCGCTTCAGGTGAGCCAGTGTCAGTCTTACCCTTACCGTATTTCTCAAAGATTTCAATCTTTTCGTCAGAATTGAGATGCATTCTTAAGAAATTTTGGTGATTAATAATTATATGGATAACAAAATGAGTGCTTTAAGCGACTGCAAAGTTACGAACTTTTTTCGTAACTTGCAAATTAAAGTGCAATTTTCTCTGATTTATTTCCTTGACGCTTGATGTAGATGCCGTTTTCAGGATGAGAAATCTTGCGTCCCTGAAGGTCAAAGA
>CAMWSN010000166.1 GCA_947176925.1 uncultured Porphyromonadaceae bacterium | reverse complement strand
CCATCAAGCATCCCATCAGTGGTGATTTCTTCGATTTCCGCGTCTAAACCTTTGGGTTCTACGCTGAGGGGAATATCGTATGCGCCCCCTTCGGTGATATTATCTGCGTATGCTCCCGGTTCCTGACGCCATGCGTTTTCGTAAATCACACGAATCATAGCATTGGCTTTATGAAGATCAGCAGGAACGTTTACATGAGAGGTAAACGACATCATTTTATCATAATTGGCATTGACACTTTCATCTTTCATTATGTCACCAACTCTTGAATGACGCTCAAAGAGGCCAATACCGGTCCAGTCAATATAAACAGTAGCATGATTATATCTGAGGTCCTGAAGAATCTTTCCGGAGCCACCAAGGCGATTCGCAATCATGCGGAATGTAAATTCAGTGCCTGGGCGAGCAGCTATTTCGTCGGTCAGAAGAATGTAGAATCCCGGCTGTTCGTCCCATTTAACGTCGATATTACGTAACGCATTAGATGAAACTATACGCTTAACATAGGCGTTACCGTCAGGATGAACCGTACCTTCGGGATGCCCCTCAATACGTCCGGGTAAAGTAGTCAGATTTTCATTGCCGTCATACGGCATGATCTGCATAGGAATATCATAAGCAACACCTTCCAAGATTTCCTGAGTGTTGGGGCCACCAATAGGTCGCCATGCATTTTGATAAATAACACGCAGACGGGCATGTCCACCGGGAAGATTCGCAGGCAATTTAATCTTATGGGAAATCTCCATAACCTCATCGTAGTTGCCGAGAATATTCGGTCCACTTAGTCCACGACCATATTGAGCAATCTGGGTAAATTCGCCGCTATTGGTAAGGTCAGCATAAATTACAGCATAATTGTAACGGAGGTCCTGGAACGTAGAACTAGTAGAACGGGGGCCTGCCGTACGAGCGCTCAGATTTAAGGTAAATTCCGAACCGGCCTGCGCTTTAACGGTCCGGTCGAGGAGGGTATAAACGGTTTTAGGAGCAGATGATGCCTTGTATTCTACATTCTCGGAAGCTCCTTCGGTAGTAATCTGCTTAACGTATGCTTTTTTCTCACTATGCATCGTTCCGTCAGGAGTAATGTATTCCGCCATCGGAGCATTCACGTCAGCTTTAACACGAATAATAAAATCATATACGCGTCCCGAAGTAACAGGGCCATCGGCCTTAGGTTCAGAAGTATCAAGAACTACACGCAGGCGATAGTCACCGCAGGCGATATCAGCGGGGAGATTTACTGTAAAATCATTGTCAGTAACCGAGAGGGCCTCAGAGGTGCCGAAAGATTTATCATTGTCAATATCAAACCAAGCACCAACATTTACCTTGGAGGAAAGATCAAGAAAAAATTTAGATGAGCTACCTGCAACCAATTCAACAGGGACGGACACTAACTCATAAAGTCCGGACGGAGCATCAGACTCACCCCAGAAATAATCAGGAGCGGTTACACCCTTTATGAAAGCGCCGGGGGTACCCTCAGGAATTGAATAACCCATTGATTCGGAGCATAGGGGGGTAAGGCGGAGAGTATGAGTCAACTCTTGGTTAACCGGCATCTGATAGCGCGCCCAGATGGTTGATCCGCAAGAGCCATTACCGATACCTTGCTGATAGCGATCAAGGTGAACAATCGTTTCGTCGCGGGGAATCAATTCAAAATCATGCATTGCCGTACCAAGGTCTTCCTCCGTATAGTGCAGAGCTGAGAAAGCAGTCGGTCCTTCGGTCTCAATCATCAGGCCAAATGAAGGATCATCTTTAGACGTAAACTTAACATATCGAAGTTCTTCACGATTACCGGAACTTTGAGGTTTAACGAAGTGTTCGGCCATATCGGTCACGGTAGTTTTATATATTGACGCAAAACTACCGGTTTTTCGGTCAACATAATTGCTCTCCGGGCCACGTGCAAAATATTCAACATTCTCAAGTCCGGGGATAAGTTGCAGGCTCTTACCAAGACGATATAAGCCACCGGTATAGGCTATGTAGGAATTCTTTACGTCTATTGTTCCGTTAGAATAGATGGTATAAGTGGTCATAACCTTAGCTACTCCTGCGGATTCGTTGACAAAGATAATAGTTACAGCCTTTGCACCCGCAGCATCGCCGTCAGTAAAAGTACAGAGCAGATGCTTAACGGGGAGCTGCTTCGTAGCGTAAGATTTAGGTGCATTACCGGTGTAAGGGGAATCATTTTCAATCCATCGGAAATCATCAAAAGCCAGACCGTTTCCGTTATGAATCAAGTCGACACCGTTAACTTTAATTGAATTCAAATCTCCATTCTCGCCAAAAGTGTAAGAGAACCCTTTTCCTGAAACGGTCACAGGACCGTCACCGGTGGTAACCAGATCAGCATTAAAGTCGCTGAGGTCAAAATCAGGAAGAACCGCGCGTTCTTGGATTGTGATTTGATCTGCGGCAACGACATGACCGGCATCCGCCCAATCAGTTGATTTTTTTGTCAGGAACTCAAGCTTCAATAAATATTCGGCGGTATCATCCTCGTCAATAGACTTAAATGCAGGTTTTACAGTTATAGATTGGCCGGGGGCGCAGAAAGGCACGGCCATAACACCGGTTTCAACGTCGACGCCATTACAACTCAAAGTCCAACGGAGTTCAAAGTCAGAAAGATTGGTGAAGTTATATTTATTGTTGATCGTGACTTCGCCTTTTTTGGAATTGAATTTACCAACCGTGATCCACTGATGAACTTTCTTTACTTCAATTAGTTTTTGAGAAATATTGCGTTCGGGATCAACAACACCGTTACTCATGAAATTGCCCTGATGCGGTCCGGGGAAATCATAACCGGTATACCAACGTCCTTTCTTGTATGTTCCGTTTTTGATTTCCGCAGGATGATAAATAGCCTGGTCAGCCCAGTCCCATATACAACCACCAACGGTACGTTTGGAGTTTTCGAAATAGTCCCAATAATCTTGGAAGTTACCAAGACTTTGACCCATAGAGTGAGCATATTCGCAAATGAAGTGAGGGCGAGTTTCATTCCAATTATCCATATTTACAACGTCATTCTCGTATGGATACATCTTTGAGGTAAAGTCCGAATTCGGGAATCCGTCAGCCTGCTGACCCTCATAGTGAACCATGCGACCGTCAAGAGCCTTTACTGCGGCATAGCAGGCCTCAAAGTTGCTGCCGTTCCGGCTCTCGTTGCCAAGGCTCCAGAATATTACAGATGGATGGTTTCTATCACGGAGAACCATTCGCTCTTCGCGGTCAACAAAAGCCGGACGCCATGATGCGTCATCAACCAGTTTCCAGTCAATGGCGTGAGTCTCCAAATCAGCTTCGTCCATAACGTAAATACCGAAATGGTCATACATAGCCATCATCTTCTGCTGATGGGGACAGTGAGATGTACGCACCGTATTGATGTTATATTGCTTAAAAAGCATAACATCCTTTAAGAGCGACTCGGTATCCATGGTGCGTCCGGTAAGAGGGTGGGTATCCTGACGGTTTACACCCTTGAAGAACACTTTTTGACCATTAATGTAAACAAAAAGACCGGTTTGTTCAATAGTTCGGAAACCATACTTGGTGGCAAAAGCCATAGTTTCATCGCCGCTAACATCTTTTAACCGGACAATT
>CAMWSN010000165.1 GCA_947176925.1 uncultured Porphyromonadaceae bacterium | reverse complement strand
GGCTTACAGCGCAATGAATATTGACCCCACCGGGTGTTTCCTGCTCCTTTATGGTTTCAACGAAAACGCTGCCATGTTTGACCTCAACAATGGAGTTAAGCCGGTCCGCGTCTATAATGATTACGTCACTGACGCCTATTGGCTGAACAACATGCTCTGGACGGCCGCCCTTGATAAGGTGGTCATCAACAATCGCGAGGGCCGAAGCATGGATAATCAGGACTTTATCTATTATGGCTCGAATGACCAGCACGGAATGACGAAGATCTTCCTTAATAAAGATAATATTCTGCCTAACATGGGCGAGGTTGAGGTGAGCCTCGGTGATTCCGGTGAGTTGGTAAGACTGGTTTATAACAAGGCTAACGGCGACCTGCTGCTCTCCACGAGCTCTTTAAACGACGGAGGCGACACCAAGGTCTATAAATTAACCGCAAAGAGTGCTGAAGCGCCTGAGGCCGAGCTGGTAGCCGAATTCAAAAAATATGTAAAAAACATTGCGGCCTTCGGCAACAAGATTGTGGCTTACTCACCTTTTGAGAGTTTGGTCGAGGTGACTTACGGAGCCACGCTTGATACCCCCGTGAAAGCCGAGCCGATAGTCACTGACCTCATGAAGCCGGCCGCATATAGTGGCGCCAAACCGGAACCCTACAAAATCAAGTATGTCACATTCATGGACTTTGACGCCGACGGCAACCTCTGGATAGCAAATAACCGCGACGTATTTGTCCTCTTCAATAAAGGGAAACAATGACTACTGAAGAGTTTATCCGGGTGATGGACTCCGGGGATGTGATTCCCGGCGGTTCACCCATACATGAAAAGATGCACGAGCTGAGCCAGGAGGCAATCCGCATCACTATGGAGATTAATAATGCCTACCATAATCATGATGAAATCATCGCTTTGATGTCCGAACTGACCGGCTGCAAAGTGGATGAGACCCTTGGGCTTTTCCCGCCGTTTTATACTGATTGCGGCAAGAACATCAGGTTTGGCAAACGCGTGTTTGTCAATTCCGGCTGCAAGTTTCAGGATCAAGGGGGCATCATTGTTGGCGATGATGTCCTTATCGGCCATAACTGTGTAATCGCCACTCTCAACCATGTTATGGACCCTGACCGCCGGGCAGATATGATTCCCGCCCCAGTCAGGATAGGTAATAAAGTCTGGGTTGGCGCTAATGTCACTATCCTCCAGGGCGTCACCATCGGCGATGGGGCTATCATCGCCGCCGGAGCCGTAGTCAATAAGGACGTTCCGCCGCGGACGATTGTTGGCGGCGTACCGGCACGAGTACTTAAGCAAATCTGATGATTCTCTGAACCGAGGCGCGGTCCTAAGTGTTAAAGTGTTAAAGGAATAAACTTTAAAAATTGAAATTATGACTGCAATACTTTACGCACACCCTTATGACGGCAGCTTCAATCATGCTCTGCTGACTGAAATCGTTGAAAAACTGAAATCTCAGGGAAAAACCTTTGAGGTCATGGACTTGTATGCCGACGGGTTTAATCCGGCGCTTGAGGCGTCAAGCCTGCGGCTTTATAGCCGCGGGGAAACGGCAGACCCGCTTGTGGAGAAATATCTTAATATTCTCCTTGATGCTGATGAGCTGATTATGGTGTTCCCGATTTGGTGGGGCATGATGCCGGCTATGGTCAAGGGCTTCTTTGACAAAGTGATGCTGACCGGTAAGGCTTATCAATATAACGCTGATGGCGAACTGGTCCCCGATCGGGTTGACATCAAGCGCACGATTATGGTTACTACTTCGCAGGCCGATACGGAGCGTTTTCGCCCGTTTTTCATCGACTATTTCAAGCCCCTGGTTTTGGAAGCCGTCGGCATGAAAAACCTTGAGTGGTATAATTGCCCGCAGACCGCCCATGGCCCACAGGAAAACCGCACGGCGTTCTATCAAAAAATATTTTCCGAAGTGTAAGAATAAAAATGGATAAAAAGATTATCGTAGGGATCGGTGAGGTCCTTTGGGATTGTCTTCCCGGAGGACGCAAACTTGGCGGCGCGCCGGCCAACTTCGCCTATCATGCGTCGCAGTGTGGTTTTGACGGCTGCGTGGTCAGTGCCGTCGGCGAGGATGAACTCGGCGCCGAAGCCCTGAGCATATTTGCCGACAAGGGCCTCAATTTTGAGATTGCCGAGGTCCCGTTCCCGACCGGAACCGTCCTGATTACCCTCGATGAAACCGGAGTGCCTAACTATGAGTTCGCGACTCCGGCGGCCTGGGATAATATTCCTTTTACGCCCGCTTTTAAAGAGTTGGCTGAAAGTTGCCGCGCCGTGTGCTTCGGTTCGCTGGCCCAGCGCTGTGCCGTATCGCGTGGGTCTATCCGGCGATTTGTTTTGGCGGTTCCTGACGATTCAATGAAGATTTTCGACGTCAATCTGCGTCAGAATTTCTATGACCGTGAACTGCTCGACGAGTCGATGACTCTATGTAATGTCTTGAAAATTAACGATGAAGAATTGGAGACCATCCGTGAACTCTTTAACCTCCCGGAGGGCGACGTAAAGTCGCAATGTCGGGCGCTGATATGGAGCTATGAGCTAAAAATGCTTATCCTGACGTGTGGAGTCAAAGGCAGTTACGTCTTCACTCCTGATGAAGAATCCTTCCTCCCCACTCCCGAGGTGGAAGTAGCCGATACGGTTGGCGCCGGCGATTCTTTCACGGCCTCCTTCGTCGCATCCATACTTCAAGGCAAATCCATCCCGGAATCCCATTCCATAGCCACTCGAACCGCCGCCTATGTCTGTACCCACCACGGCGCCATGCCTCCTTATCCTGATTAAAGGGTGGGAGAGAAGCGCTGATGTATGATGGCGACAGCTTCTTCGGAGGGGTGGACCTGATCGGCGGCATAGAATTTGTAGTCGCGCAGTTCGTCTATCAGGATTTCGTAAGCAGGGAAATATTCGGCTCCACGAAAGGTGTCGATGGCCAAAAGGAGAGTTGCTTTGCTCAGTTGGTTGCCGTGAAGGCCGTCTGCTTTGTGGCGTATGGGGCTGACGGTGAAGATGAACCGCTTGTCGCTGAACCGGTCAATCAGCGGTTGCCATACGCGGACTATCTCGTCAATAGTCAGGCGCCGGCGAACAAATTCGCGGTCAGGCAGTTTATGGCAGTTACAAACAACCTCGCCATGTCGCTCAAAGACGTAGGCCGTGCCAAAGGTGATGATTACGTGTGTGGCCCGACGGAGCGCTTCTCCTCCTGTTTCCATGGACCGGTTGATTTTCTCTATTGCCTCGGCGCGGGTCGGGGCCGCAAGACGAGTGTGATGGTCCAGCGAGCGCCACAGGCCTTGGACTTCAATTAGCTCATCCTCGCTGTAGCGTCTGCCTTCAGCAAGATTTGCAAGGGTCTTAGCTGCCGATAACGGGTTGTAGACGTTACCCGTAGGGTTTATGCAGACGTCAATGCCGTCGGTCGCAAGTCGTTGGCCCACTTCCGTCGTGAAGCATGAGCCGAGCATCAGGAGCGAGGGCGCCATCATAACATCTTATAGTCAATACTCAGGACCTGAAATTCCGTGCGGCGGTTTATCTGGTCGGCGGCGTCTTGGTCGTCCTTGTTCAGCGTCTCGATAAATTCGGGGGTCAGTTCCATACCTTCTTCAAACTGAGGGTATTCGCGTGCAAGTTTTTTGGTGATGAC
>CAMWSN010000164.1 GCA_947176925.1 uncultured Porphyromonadaceae bacterium | reverse complement strand
CGGCTACACGGGCAATCTTGCCAGCCTTATTAGCGAGGGCAGAGATTGCCTCCAATTCAGGAGCAGACTCAACGTTAAAACAGCCGATTCCGGCATTGAGTGCGAGAAGAATTTCCTCATCGGTTTTTCCGACGCCGGCAAAGACGATTTTTTCCGCCGGGATACCGCAATCGAGTGCCCGCTGAATTTCTCCACCGCTGACACAATCGGCACCAAGCCCGTGGGCGGCAACGCGACTGACAATAACGGGATTTGAATTAGCTTTCAGCGCATAATGGACGTGGAAATCGCCGCAGTTAGATTTGATTGCCTCAATCGTTCGGTCAAGCAGCTTGAGGTCATAGAAATAAAACGGAGTTCGATGAGATTCAAACTCCGTCAGTGGGAAATGTTCAGTCATTGAAGAGGGATTTTTGGAGAGCGTTAAGGGCATTCACTTTGTCGCTTTGGCGAACTAAGAGGGAGATGTTATAGTTGCTGCCGCCATAGGAAATCATTCGGACGGGAATGTTAGTCATGGCGTCAAGCACTCGGGTCTCGAAACCGCAATTGTGCCACTCGAGATCACCGACGACACAAATAATAGCCATGTCATGGTCCACGGTCACAGTTCCGAACTTTTTGAGATCATCAATGATATGATGGAGATTGCGGGTATTGTCAATCGTTACTGAAACGCCGACTTCGGAAGTGGCAATCATATCGATCGAGGTCTGATAGGTCTCAAAAATCTCGAAGACCTTACGTAGGAAGCCGTAGGCCAGGAGCATACGTCCGCTCTTGATTTTAATCGCGGTGATGTTATCTTTAGCGGCAACGGCCTTGATAGTATGGGTCGGAGTACAATTATAGATAACGGTGCCCTTGGCTTCGGGTTGCATGGTGTTGAGCAGGCGCACGGGAATATTGTTCAACTTGGCGGGAAGAACGCACGTCGGGTGAAGAATCTTCGCACCGAAATATGCGAGCTCAGCAGCCTCTTCGAAATGAAGCTCGGCAACGGGTGAGGTACCCTCGACATAGCGGGGTCATTATTGTGCATACCGTCAATATCAGTCCAGATTTCAATTTCATCGGCATTGACGGCGGCGCCGATAAGAGAAGCCGTGTAGTCGCTGCCACCGCGCTGGAGATTGTCTACCTCGCCATAGGCATTCCGGCAGATATATCCCTGAGTGATATAGAGCGAGGCTTGAGGATGTTTGTCAAGGAGTTCCAGGAGGTGAGTCCGAATATACTGGGTGTCAGGTTCGGAATTCTTGTCAGTCTTCATGAAGTCAAGTGCGGGAATGAGAACGGAGTCGACTCCCTGCTCATGGAGATAGATATTCATCAAGGTAGTGCTCATCATTTCGCCCTGGGCAAGGATTTCACGCTCCTCAAAGAGGGTAAAAATATCCTTGGACAGCGAGCGTATATAGGCAAAAATCTCCTTGATTTTATTCGTAGCGTCGGCCTTGGCGGAATCGGTTGAGAAAAGCTCGGCAATCACCTGCCGGTATTTGAGTTCGAGCTGATTGATGATTTCCTTGGCTCCGTCAATGTTTTTTTTGTAGAGGTAGTCACAGATTTCCACCAGGGTATTAGTGGTACCGGACATTGCGGAAAGGACAATGATGTTCTTACCGCGCGAGGTGACAAGTCTTGCCACTTCTTTGATTCGATGAGCCGAACCGACGGACGTGCCGCCAAACTTCATTACGTTCATTCTTCTACTGTATCTTCTTGAGTTTTGATTTCCGGTTGAATATCAGAGAGGCACTGAAGGAGTTTGTCCTCAATGCGATAAATCTTAGCGGGGAATTGCTCGGTTAGAGCGAGGTTATGAGTAGCCATGATTACCGCGGTCTTATTGTCAGCGGCAATCTTATGGAGCATTTCTACAATGCGCGTTCCGGTCTCGGGGTCGAGATTGCCTGTAGGCTCGTCGGCGAGAATCAGGTCTGGTTCATTGAGCAATGCTCGCGCTATGGCAATACGCTGCTGCTCGCCGCCGGAGAGTTCATGGGGCATTTTGTAGGATTTGTTGGCCATATTGACCATAGTGAGGACCTTGTCGATGCGGTCCTCCATTTCCTGTTTGTTTTTCCACCCTGTGGCGCGGAGTACGAACATCAGGTTCTCATGGACGGAGCGATCAGTGAGCAATTGAAAATCCTGGAAGACAATACCGATTTTCCGGCGCAAAAGGTGGACCTTCTTATGTTTGAGCTTCAGCAAATCAAACTCAAAGGCACGAGCTTCGCCGCTATGGACTGGGACTTCGGCATACATGGTCTTCAGCAGGGAAGATTTTCCGCTACCGACCTTGCCGATAAAATAAACAAACTCTCCTTTGCAGAGCTTGAAATTGACATGCTTGAGCACGACCAACTCCTTGCGGAGCACCTCAGCGTCAGAGTAATCAATAATCAGGTCTTCCATAATCATAATTAGTTAGCAACCTCAGAGAGGAACTTGATTCTCACCAGACGAATTTCATTTTCGTCATAATCCGAGCCGAGATCCTGAATAGCGGTTTCGACATCGCCGGTCTCACTCTCGTTTTTAAAATAGTCAGAAATTTCGTCGACCACGTCGGGGTCAATCATCTGGTCAATAAAGTAATTTATATTCAGCTTGGTGCCGGAGTAGACAATTGCTTCAATCTCAGTCAGCAACTCACTGAAATCAAGGTCGAGGGATATGGCGAGTTCATCGAGCATGATTTTTCGGTCAATACCCTGGATAATAGCGATTTTCTGACGGCTCTTCTTAGGTACGGAGCGTACAATAATATCCTCCGGGCGAACTATTTCGTTGTCTTCCACATGCTGGCGAATCACGCGGAGGAATTCCTCGCCATAGCGTTTGGCTTTACCCTGACCGACGCCGGTAATGTTCTGGAGCTCTTCCATAGTTACAGGATAGGTGGTAGCCATCTGTTCGAGCGAGGGATCCTGGAACACTACATAAGGGGGAAGATTCTGACCGCGCGCAATTTTCTTACGGAGGTCTTTAAGGATCGAGAATAGTTCGGGGTCGACGGCGCCTGTTGCGCCACCCTTGGGGGCAACGGTTTCGTCATCGTCGTCGTTAAACTCATTGTCTTCCACTATTTTAAACGATGTCGGCTTATTGAGGTATTGCATTCCTTTATCGGTCACTTTAATAAGTCCGAAGTTTTCAATATCGCGGCTTAAATAGCCGGCGATAACAGCCTGACGAATGACGGCCATCAGCAGGCGTTCATTGCTATGGTCAAGCATTCCAAACTGTTCAACTTCGTCGAGGCCATAAGCCTTGACATCAGCGGTCTTGTTACCAAGAGCCACATCTACAATCAGTTCTGCCTTAAATTTTTCTTTCAGAGCGGCTACTATTTCAATTATAGCCGATAGTTCTTCTTTCGCTTCCACTTTCTTTTTCGGATGAATGCAATTATCGCAATTTCCGCAGTATTCAACGTCATAATTCTCGCCGAAGTAATGGAGCAGAGTTCTGCGACGGCAGACGGAGGATTCAGCGTAGGATGCGGTCTCGGCAAGTAGCTGCTTTCCAATCTCCTGTTCGGCTACAGGTTTTCCCTGCATGAACTTTTCCATTTTCCGGAGATCCTTGGATGAATAAAAGGTCAGACAATGGCCTTCGCCGCCATCACGGCCGGCACGACCGGTCTCCTGATAATATCCTTCAAGGCTCTTGGGCATATCATAATGAATCACGAACCGAACGTCAGGTTTATCAATACCCATGCCGAAAGCGATGG
>CAMWSN010000163.1 GCA_947176925.1 uncultured Porphyromonadaceae bacterium | reverse complement strand
TGCCACCGCGAGCGCCTCCCTGGGCGAGAGATGCAAGTATGGTTTCGTCCTGTCCGTGGATCATTTCGAATTTTCCGTTTTTGTAGAGTCGGCACTGGTTGTATTCGTAGAGGCTTTCGTAGGTGTACTTGATTCCGGCAAAGTTGGGGATTCGTCCGTCGACGGCTTTGAGGAAGTCAATCATCGGAAGGAAAGCGCCGTTGAATGCGGGGATGTGGTAGAAATAGAACGGAAGCTCGGGAGCTTCGGCGGCAATTTCTTCGCAATACTTCACGAGTTCTTCCACACGCCCGATTTTTGGGAAGGGAGGTGCCATGGCTCCGATACCCCATGCACCGATTTCGGCAGCATGGCGGGCGAGTTCGCGGGCTTCGCGGAGGCAGCAGCTGCCAACGTGTACAATGACTTTGAAGTCTTCGGGTACGGCTTTGATCCATGCTTCGGCCAGGCGTTTGCGTTCGTCAGTAGTCAGCATGTATCCTTCGCCGGAAGAGCCGTTGATGAATACGCCTTTAAGGCCGTTTTTGGCGAGCATAGCGGCGTAGGCGGGAATTGGTTCGAGGTTGATGTCACCGTTTGGGTGCATCGGAGTGAAGGGTGCGTCAATAAGACCTTTGATTTTTTCCATATTTATTCCATATTTAGAGTTTTCGGTTTGAGTACAGTGAGTTGGAGGAGAACGGCGAGCACGAGAGCTCCGGCCATAATTACGAATCCAAGTCCCATCTGTCCGGATTTGGCGAGTGACCCGAGGACGTTAGTTGCCATAGCGCCGATGAAGAGGCCGCTCATGTTCATGATTCCGTAAGCAGTGGCGCGGCGGCGGTCGTTGACAAACTGACAGAGAATAGGCATTGTGTTCGAGTCAAAAAGACCGTAACCGAAGCCGAAGATTACGCCCGAGGAGATTGCGGAGAATAGAGAAGATCCGAAGCCCATAAGAATCAGGGAAGGAATCATCAGCGTCATACCGATGGCAGAGGTGTAGATTCTGCCTTTGAGGTTACGTTGCGACCAGCGGTCGGCAATAGGTCCGCCAATCATTACGCCTACAAAGGATGAGGCGGCAATGGTAATGGTCGCAATCGGACCGGCGTGGACCATGTCGATATTCAGGGAAGTTGCGAAAAGTTCAGGAAGCCAGTTTTTGGTTGACCATCCGGGGATTGAGCAAGAGGCGAAGAAGAAAAGAATGGTCCAGAATGCACCGTTGGCAAGTAGGGCTCCGATAGTGGTGCCGATGGAATTCAGGGCCTTTTTTAGAGAGAAGGGTTCGGGCTTGGAAGTTTGGATGTTACGGGGAGCGTTTTCATCCTCATAAAGGAATGCGATAAGGATACATGCGTAGACGATGCCGACAAGTCCGAACCAATGGAAAGTCTGCTGCCAGGATAATTGAGCGGCGACGAAAGCACCGAAGCCGCCGATAGCCTGTCCCATGTAAAGGCCGGTCATGTGGATGCCTATGGCAAGAGATAATTGCTTTCCGGTAAAATAGTCGGCAATCAGAGATAGAGCGGCGGGGATATAGAGAGCTTCGGAGATGCCCATAGCTGCACGGAGCCAGTAGACTTGTTCAAAAGTTTGGGCGTATCCCATCAGGAGGGTTACGGTTGACCATACGGCCAGAGATCCGACGATAAGCCACTTGCGGTTAACCCGGTCGGCCACAATGCCGCTGACAGGGCTCATGAAGCCGTAGATCCACATGAATACGGCCATGATTTTGCCGAAGTTGATTGTATCTTCAAGCGCTTTGATGTCGACGGCCATGGAGGCACGCATGGTGCTGAGCATCTGTCGGTCCATATAATTAAGGAGAGCGACGACCCAAAGGAGGGCGACAACGAGCCATGGGTACCACTTTTTAGAGGTAAGAAGTTTTTTCATTGGTTATTAGGTTTATTAAGTGGGCAGGAAGTGGAGTCGCAGCAATTGCATCCGCCGTTTTTTTTGCGGCAGATGAATTTTCTGATAATCCAAAGCAGGGCTGCTGCGAGGATTAGGACTACTATAATCCACTGAATCATTTTTGTTTGGTTAATTTGGTTCGTAATTTTGCCGGAGTCAGGTCGGCGGGATATTGTTCGAATGGTAGCAGCAGGGAGCAACCCTCGCGGAAACGGGAGCAACCATAGGCAGTGCGCCCCTTGATAAGATGGCCTGAGCCACACACCGGACACTGAATTTCCTCGATTGACTTCAACCGGGGAGCGCGGGGCTTTTTCTCTTTAGGGGTTTTAGCGGCTTTAGCAGCGGGTTTATGATCGTCAACAATGTTGATTCGGCGATTGGTGTTATCGCTGAGAACTTTGATGACTATTTCGGAGATCATAGCCTTGAGCTCGTCCATGAACTCCGTGGCGGAGTAGGAGCCGCGCTCAATCCGGCGGAGTTTGTTTTCCCAAAGGCCGGTCAGTTTGGCACTTTTCAGGAGTTCGATTTCAATAAGCTCGATGAGGGCCTCGCCGGCCTCTGTAGTGACAATGTTTTTGCGTTCGCGGGCAATATAATGGCGGCGGAAAAGAGTTTCGATGATAGCAGCACGAGTGGAAGGGCGTCCGATTCCGTTTTCCTTCATTGCTTCGCGCAGGGTTTCGTCGTCGACGGTTTTCCCAGCGCTTTCCATCGCCCGGAGCAGGGTGCCTTCGGTATAGGGTTTGGGTGGGGAAGTCTGTCCTTTCTGCAGTGATGGCTCGTGAGGGCCGGATTCACCTTCGGTAAAGGGAGGCAGAATTTTGTCGGATTCAGCCTTTTCATCTTTGTCAGACTTGAAGAGTTCGCGCCAACCGGGTTTGATAATGACCTTTCCGGAGGCTTTGAATTCGTAAGAGTCGACGGACGCGAGTACCGTTGTCGTTTCAAACTGACAGTCAGGATAGAAGGCGGCGATGAAGCGTAGAGCGATTAAATGGTACATGAGCTTTTCGTCGCCGGCAAGCATCCGGGGAGATTCTCCGGTAGGGATAATGGCATGGTGGTCAGTGACTTTGGAATTGTCAAAGACGCTTTTAGTCTTGGGGATTTTCGCGCCGGGAGCCAAGAGGGGAGCCGTCTGGGGCGCGTAAGGGTTCATTTTGCGAAGTATCTCGGGTATCTTCGGGTAGACGTCGTCAGGGAGGTATGTTGTGTCAACACGCGGATAGGTCGTCACTTTCTTTTCATAGAGAGTCTGAATTAGCTGCAAGGTGCGGTCTGCGGTCCATCCCCAGCGTTTGTTGCACTCTACCTGTAGGGCCGTGAGGTCAAAAAGTCGCGGTGGAGCTTCCTTGCCGGCTTTTTTAGTGACGGAAGTTACGGTTAGAGGCAGCTGTTTGATTTCCTCAAGGATTTTAGCGGCGTCGGCCTCGGCGGAGTAACGGCCCTTAGTTGAAGAGAACGTCACGTCGCGATAAACGGTTTTGAGTTCCCAGAAGTCTTCGGGTTTGAAATTGCGAATTTCCTGTTGACGTTTGACAATAAGCGCGAGGGTAGGGGTCTGAACGCGCCCGATGCTAAGGACCTTTCCAGGTTCAGAATATTTGAGCGAGAAAAGGCGGGTTGCGTTCATTCCTAAGAGCCAGTCACCGGCGGCGCGGCTCAGTCCGGCAAGATAGAGATTATTGAAGTCGGCAGCAGGTTTTAAAGAGCTGAATCCCTGGCGAATGGCATCGTCAGTCAGCGACGAAATCCAAAGTCTTTTGACCGGGACTTTACTTGCCGCCAAATTGAGGCCCCTAAGGTTAATTACTTCGCCTTAATGGCCGGCTT
>CAMWSN010000162.1 GCA_947176925.1 uncultured Porphyromonadaceae bacterium | reverse complement strand
GGTGATCCTTGAGTCCGTATGCCCCGTAAGCCTTGGCAAACCAGTGATGGGATAGAGCTCCGGTGGTGTTCAGCCCTCCGCGGAAGCGCCAGCCTTCAAGGTCGTTGCGACTCACTGTGGAGAAGATAGGTCCGTATGTGAATTTGGCATTTTTGCCGCCGAGTTTTATCTGGTCATCAACGAGTGTGCGAAGCACTTTCAGCGAGTATCTTATTCCTTTTTTGTTATTCAGGTCGTTCATCATCCGGTCCATATTGGCTTCACCGTATTGCGAATCCGCCGGACGGTAGCTGATTATTTTCTCCTCCGGATTTTCCGGCTCAATGACGCTGCGCGGGTCTTCAAAAATAGCCGAATCCCGTGGTGCAGTGAAGTTATGGGAGTTATATACGTTGAGGCGCGACGCAAATGCTCGCTTTCCGAGTAATCCCAGCTCAATCAGCAGCTCGTCACGAGTCTTCAATCGTGATCCGTCAGGGGCGCGGTCATATTCCTGAAAGATCTGCATGTCTTTGACATAGTTGATGTTGGCGGCTTTGGGAAGCCTCAGTTCAGCCCGGCGGATGAAGGTCAGTGAGTCACCCTTGACTACGTATAGTCTCCCGTTGAAGCCGGGGACTGATGGATTATGAGGCAAAAAACTGACCACTATGAGTGAGTCGCCTCGCTCTGCGTCAGCTATCGTATCGGTCAGGTAAAATTTATAAAAGTCAGTGGCTACTCGCCCGAGGGGACTGACATATTTCGTGTGGAGAATTGTGATGTCATCCGTGTCATATAGGTCAATCGGACGCATAACGTCGTTGGCAAACTCCTGCATTGACGCTGCATCCGCAACCATATCGTCCAATCCGTGACGGTTTCTGACGCGAACTTTCTCCCGCTCAGTCTCCGGGTTCCGACGGTAATATACGTCGCTGACCTTCTCTTTAACTGTCAGATTCAATACTTTACCGCCACTAAGAGGTGATTCGTCAAGGTATTGTGCCAAAAAGCCTAATGTCCCCGTCGAATCTATCGGCATATCCATAAGCCCCATTTTTATGCGCTCATATTGCCCGAAACTATAATAGGGATTTGTCTTTTTCGGATCAGTCAAATGCCTGTTGGCCATAACTTTCTCTATGAAAGCTACGGCCGGATTACCCTTCTTTGTATATTTTTCTTTTTTACCCTTGCTGACTGTTACTTCTTCAAGCATCAAATGGCGTTCGGGTTTGTCGGCCATCAGAGCAAAAGGCAACATAACGAGAGCAAAAATCAATGCTATCAAAAATCTCATATACTTATAACGCATAACCCTCTCAATTTATTTTTAATCCTATGTTCCCATAATCCATTTTTCATCTTTCATCTATGTTTTGTATTCTGCATTTTTCATTTTTAATTTTTCATTTTTAATTTTTTTCGTATCTTTGCGCTATGATTATTATAGGTATAGCAGGCGGTACCGGTAGCGGCAAGACCACCGTAGTCCGCAAGATTATCGAGGAACTCCCCGGTGGTGAAGTCGCCGTGTTGCCTCAGGATTCTTATTATAAGGACCTTAGCCATCTCCCGATGGAAGAGCGTTCTAAAATTAACTTTGACGAACCTGCGGCCATCGAGTGGCCCCTGCTCGTTAAGCAACTGCGCCAACTCAAAGAGGGAAAAGCTGTTGAAGTCCCTACCTACAGTTATCTGACATGCACCCGTCAGCCCGAAACTGTACGCGTTGAGCCACGCGATGTTGTTATCGTTGAAGGTATTTTGGTCCTCTGTGATGACGAACTGCGTAACATGCTTGATGTCAAGGTCTTCGTTGACGCCGACGCCGATGATCGCCTGATTCGCCTGATTGCTCGTGACTGCGTTGAACGCGGACGTACACCCCAGATGGTCCTTGACCGATACGAAAGTGTCCTCAAACCGATGCACCTCCAATACATTGAGCCCTCGAAGCGATATGCTGACTTGATTGTGCCTCAAGGTGGTAAAAATACGGTCGCAATGCGCTTGCTGACTGATTATATTGAAAGTCGACTCGGAAAGGCATGATTCTCAGAACTGAAAACCTCGTTAAAATCTATGGACGTCGTACTGTCGTTAATCACGTCAGTATCGAACTGACCCAGGGTGAAATCGTCGGACTCCTTGGACCAAATGGTGCCGGTAAGACCACTACTTTCTATATGACTGCCGGACTCGTTTCGCCTAACGAAGGAGAGATTTTCCTTGATGATATGAATATCACCAAGTTCCCTGTCTATAAGCGTGCACAAAACGGTATTGGTTATCTTGCTCAGGAGGCATCCGTATTCCGCAAACTGACTGTCGAAGATAATATTCGCGCCGTCCTCCAGATGACGAAACTGTCAAAAGAAGAACAGCGCGATAAACTCGAGACCCTTATCTCTGAATTTAACCTCCAGAAGGTCCGCAAGAATTATGGTGACCGACTCAGTGGCGGTGAACGCCGACGCACCGAGATTGCCCGTTGCCTTGCTATCAGCCCGAAGTTTATTATGCTCGACGAGCCTTTCGCCGGTGTAGACCCAATCGCCGTGGAAGATATTCAAAGCGTTGTCTATAAACTCAAAGAAAAGAATATCGGAATCCTCATTACGGACCATAACGCCCCTGAGACTCTTTCCATCACTGACCGCGCCTATCTCCTCTTTGAAGGCAAAATCCTCTTTCAGGGAACCAGCGAAGAACTCGCCGAAAACCCAATCGTTCGCGAAAAGTACCTCGGCCGAAACTTCATCTTCCGCCGCAAAAAATTCGATTAATTAACTTTAAAAGGCGCCGCAAAGGTCGAGGGCCCCGCGAGCTTTGATGTAGGCTGCGATGACCGCTTGCAAGTGAGCCTCGGTAGGCTGTGAGGGTAGGGTGTTCACTGCTATGAGAAGTTCATCCGCTGCCGTCTTGGCGGCGTTAACTGATGGTGTTACTACTCCAGTAGCATATTGATTGACAATTGCCTTAAGCGCATTATCCTCCCCCGTCAGCTGGCGGAACATCGGCTGAAGTTCGCCCGTAAGTGTCTGCTCTAAGCTCAGGCATGCTCCTATCGCTGCTTTTGCTTCCGGTGAATTGGCGTTCTGCTTCAAGGGCTTGGGAATAGCCTGAATCTTTGCTACGGCATCGGCCAACTGCGTTGAAATCTTTTGAGCCAACTGGGGATTCTTTGCTGCCGTCAGTGCCATGATTGAGGCTTCATTGACTGTTCCGTCAAGTGAACCTAACAGCACGTTGCGAACTGAAACCATATTGGCCACGCAGTCATCCCCCGTAGTGAAGATTGCTAACGGTGAGGGGATTTTATCCGTGGCTACGTCGTTGACCTCGTCCGCACACTCGTCTATCATCTCGTCAACCGTAAGTGACGCCGCCTGGTTCTGAAGCTTTGACTGCTCTTCCGTCAGCCATTCTTGTAGCTGTTCGGTCGCATCTTCCTGAAGGGCTGCCGCCACGGCATTCGCCGCTGCAACCCATTTCTCGGGATTCTTGATTGTCAGTTGTATGTTCCCGTGTTCGTCGCGAATGGTGATTGAATCCTCCGGCGAATCTTTTTTGTCATCACTGCAACCTGTAACCAAGCCTATAGCGCACGCGGCCATTGCCACTGCGAGAAATTTTCTGAATTTCATTTTTTTATTAGATTTTGTATGTGAAGTTTTATTGATTTAACAATTTATTTATTGCTTTTGTTGGTTTTTTCCCGGATATTGCTTAATTTTGCAAAAAATCTCATCGTTATGGCTTTAATAATACCTGAAAAGTATAAACTCAAGCTC
>CAMWSN010000161.1 GCA_947176925.1 uncultured Porphyromonadaceae bacterium | reverse complement strand
GACGGCGGCGGTAAGGACATCCTCCTGTTCATTGATAATATTTTCCGTTTCACTCAGGCCGGTTCCGAGGTGTCAGCCCTTCTGGGCCGTATGCCCTCCGCCGTAGGTTATCAGCCTACTCTGGCCTCTGAAATGGGTATGCTTCAGGAACGAATCACCTCTACCAAGAACGGTTCAATCACTTCCGTGCAGGCTATCTACGTTCCTGCCGACGACTTGACTGACCCCGCTCCGGCCACTACCTTCTCATTCCTTGACGCGACGACGGTGCTTTCCCGTAAGATTGCCGAGCTCGGTATCTATCCTGCCGTTGACCCGCTGGAATCAACCTCGCGAATCCTTGACCCGAATATCATCGGTGAAGATCACTATAACACCGCTCAGGCTGTCAAGCAGCTCCTCCAGAAATATAATGAACTGCAAGACATCATCGCCATCCTTGGTGTTGACGAACTGAGCGATGACGATAAGCTCGTTGTGGCTCGCGCGCGTCGCGCCCAGCGTTTCCTCTCTCAGCCCTTCAACGTGGCTGAGCAGTTTACCGGCCTTCCCGGAGTGATGGTACCGCTGCAGGAGACGATTCGCGGCTTCAAGATGATTCTCAACGGCGAAATGGACCAATACCCCGAACAAGCATTCCTCAATGTAGGCACTATTGACGAAGCTATTGAAAAGGGTAAGAAACTCCTTTCAGAAGTAAAATAAATAAACCATCGGACTGAGCAATGACATTGCGCATCATTTCAACGGCTGACATAGTCTTTGAGGGCGAAACCTCAATGGTGACTCTCCCCGGAGTTGCCGGTAGTTTCACCGTGTTGCCCCACCATGCGTCGCTCATTGCGTCGCTGACTGCCGGACAGATTGTTTATCGCCTTGATTCGGGCGAAGAACACTCCGTGGCCACTGAAGGCGGCCTGGTCGACGTTGACCGTGATGTTATCTCCGTTTGCATATATTAAAATGAAAAACTTGAAACTGATTCTTGCCCTTGCTTTGATGTTGGTAAGCCTTTCGCTTCCGGCACGAGCCGCTGCGTCCGCCTCCGAAGGTGAGGGCGGTTTCAATCCCAAGGAAATTATTTTTGAACACCTCGGCGATGGCTATGGCTGGGAAGTCCCCTTTGACCATCATCACCGTATTCCTCTGCCTGTGATGGTTTGGGCACAAGACGGGTCTTTCCATTGCTTCAGCTCCTCCCGAATCAATAATCATGTTGTTTATCGTGACGGAGATTATGCGTGGCAAGTACCGGCCGAAGGCGATAATAAGGGCAAGGTTTGCCAACTGATGCCTGACGGAAAGTTGGTTAAACCGAAGTTCGACATGTCTATCACAAAGAATGTATGTGCCCTTTGGATTGCCGTACTGGTAACATTGGCCGTATGTCTGCCCGTGGCCCGCTGGCACAAAAAACATGGCTTCAAGGCTCCGCGCGGATTTGTCGGCGCGATTGAGTCGCTGATTGAGTTTATCTACAAGGGCGTCATAAAGCCGACTCTCGGAGAGGACTCACGTAAGTTCGCCCCTTATCTGCTGACGGTCTTCATGTTTATTTTCATGATGAACCTCTTAGGCTTGATTGTCGTATTCCCCGGTGGCGCGAACCTGACGGGCAATATTGCCGTTACTTTGGTGCTGTCGCTGATAACTTTCTTCTGTACCAACCTTTTTGCCCGCAAGCATTATTGGAAAGAAATCTTTTGGCCTGATGTGCCGATGTTCCTTAAGTGTCCGATTCCTATCATGCAGGTGATTGAACTTTTCGGAGCGTTGACCAAACCGGCCTCACTGACCGTGCGTCTGTTTGCCAACATGATGGGTGGCCACATGATTGTCATCGTCCTGACGCTGATTATCTTCATCATGGGCGATGTTGCCGGCACTGCCGTAGCCGGAGCCACTTCGGTCATCAGCGTCTTTTTCAGCATCTTCATGTTGCTGCTTGACGTCCTTGTCAGCTTTATCCAAGCATTCGTGTTCACTATGCTCTCCACGACTTTCATCGGTATGGCTCGGGAAAAAGGCCATGATGAAGTCCACGGCGAGGCTCACTCTTTAGAAAAAATATAAAATAATAAACTAATAAAACTTACAGAACTATGTTAGCTCTTATTCTCGACATCGCAATCCAGTATCTTGGCGCAGGTTTCGGCGCCGCTATCGCCGCTATCGGTGCAGGTATCGGTATCGGCAAAATCGGTTCTTCCGCCATGGAGGCTATTGCCCGCCAGCCCGAAGCTGCTAACGATATCCGAAGCAACATGATCGTGATTGCCGCTCTTATTGAGGGTGTCGCTCTCTTCGCTGTAATCGTTTGTCTGCTCTGTCTCTTCGTATAATTGACTCATACACCCCTTTTAACCTCAAATGGAACTGTTCACCCCGGACTTCGGCCTGATCTTCTGGATGTTTCTGGCCTTTGCCGTGCTCTTCCTCCTGTTATGGAAGTTTGCATGGCCGGCCATCATGAAGGGAGTTGACAGCCGCGCCGAACTGATTGACAAGGGGGTGCTGTATGCCCGCGAGGCCAAGGAGCAACTCGATTCAGCCAAACAGCAAGCCGAGCAATTTGAGGCCGAGGCACGCACACGCCAGGCCGAGATCCTTCGCGAAGCTGACAAAATGAAGTCGCAGATCATCGACCAAGCCCGCTCTGAAGCCGCTCAGGAGGCTAAAAAAGAGATGGAAGCCGCCAAGGCTGCTATTGAGCAAGCCCGCAAGGAAGCTCAGCAGTCGTTTCGCGATGAAGTCTCTGCCGCCGCCCTCGAGATTGCAACTCAGGTTGTTCGCGGACAGCTTGCCAACCCGCAGGCCCAGCAAAAGCTTGTCGATAATATTCTTGACCAAATAGAAACCGCTAACTGACCGAATAATAGATTATGGACCAGGGATTAATACCTCGCCGATATGCTAAGGCCCTGCTGATGCTCTCGATGGAACATCAGTCGGCTAAGGCCGTCTATGAGGCTATGCTTCGCCTCGCGGATTCCTTTGCGGGCGAAACCCGGCTGCGTCGCACGCTCTCCAATCCTGCGGTCAGCAATGATGAGAAACTCTCTCTGGTAATGGCCGCATCGGCCGCTGAGGGAGTAGCTGCCGAAGAACTTTCCGGCTTTGTCAAGCTCCTGTGTCAGAATCGACGTCTTGACAGCCTCCATCAGTCAGCGTTGGCATTCATCGCCCTCTATCGCGCCCAAAATCATATTTTTAAGGTCAGCATAACCTCTGCCGCACCTCTCTCCGACGAAGAACTTGGCCGAATCAAGGCCTTGGTGGAGCGTCAGCTTCCGGAGCAAGCCACGGCTGACTTTGACGAGGTCGTTAATCCTGACCTTATCGGCGGTTTTACCGTCAGCATTGACAACGAGTTGCTTGATGCTTCCGTTGCCAATGAACTCAAACAACTCCGATTAAAACTTTTAAGCCATTAATTCTCAGCAATGACTAACCCAAGCGAGATTTCCCAGATATTGAAACAGCAGCTCGAAAGCGTCAACCGCAAGGTCTCTTTCGAAGAAACCGGCTCAGTGCTTGAAGTTGGCGACGGTGTGGCCCACGTTTATGGGCTTGACAACGTCTGTGCCAACGAACTCGTTGAGTTTGAAAACGGCGTCAAAGGCGTCGCCCTCAACCTTGAGGAAAGCAATGTCGGCGTAATTCTGCTTGACAACGTCGACCGCGTGACCGAAGGAATGAAGGTCAAGCGTACCGGCGAAATCGCCTCTATCCCCGTTGGCGAGGGTTTGCTCGGGCGCGTCATCAACGTCCTGGGCGAGCCGGT
>CAMWSN010000160.1 GCA_947176925.1 uncultured Porphyromonadaceae bacterium | reverse complement strand
CATTGCCAAGGAATTTTTCGATCTTGGCAGATGCTACAACACGCTTGGGTGTATCATCTAAATAAGTATAAACCAAATATACGTTTCCGGCCGCCATTTTAATCTTTTGTTCGCTAAACGGACAAAGTAGATCCTTTGACGGCACCCATTCCAAGAATGCACCAACTTTTTGATTGACATCCTTGACTTGCAGGAATCCAAATTGACCGACCTGAATAAGAGGCTGCTCAGTAGTTGCAATCAATCTATCCTCGGAATCCGTATAGACAAAAACGTCCAATTCAGCTCCAACTTCCGTTACTCCGTCAAGGTATCGCGTAGGAATAAGGATTTCGACACCGTTTCCGGCGTCAAGATATGCTCCAAAGTCAGCCAAACGACTGATTTTCAGTTTATTAAATTGACCAATATTTACCATATTATCTTGTAAATAGTATGCAAAGTTAACTCTTTTTAATGGATTTTCCAAAGATTTCACGTCCTAAATGATTGATATTTCGGAGATTTTTCGTAACTTTGTAAATTAAAATGCGATATTCTAAATAATAAACCTATGAGAAATATTCTTTCTACCATATCCCTAATTGCGGCTTTCGGTTCAATATATGCAGCTCAGCCTGAATTCAAGACTGTTCCTACGGGCGTTGTTCTCACAGCAGTTAGCGACAATGGTCGTTGGGCTATAAGCTCTGATAGCGAAGACCGTAATGAAGAAGGAGTTGTATTGGCCGGAGGCAAGATTTGGGACACTCAGACCATGAAGTCCATGAGTGTTACCCTACCCCAATCAGGAATTGCCGGAGTTGCCGATATTACGGACGACGGCGAAATAGTTGTCGGTTCGTATGATTCCAAACCCGCATTTTGGAATAAGTCAACGAAAAAGTGGACTGCCCTGCCCTTGCCTCGCGGTTGCTCATTCGGTCATCTATTGGCTGTTACGCCTGACGGGACCAAGGCCGTCGGCTATGCCAATATTTCTTCTGAATTTGATGCCATTCCGGTATTTTACGACCTCACGTCAGAAAAACTTATTGAACTCAAAAATGTTCCGACCATAAACATGAACCACGACAAAAGCGAATATTCCGCTTTTACGGGTATCTCTGCTGACGGACGTTATATTCTCGGAAGACTGTCTCCGGAAATGCTTCTCCCTATATCAATGTGTGCATATATCTACGATACACAAACTGATAAGGTTAATTATATAGCATTTACTCCATCGGCGTCTACTCCTTGGACACCTGTTTATGATGATCTACTGTTTATTGAGGATGCTATTATGAGCCCTGATGGATCTTACGTTACCGGTTCAGCCTATATCGGTCACGAGCAGGCCAGTAATGATTTCCTTGATGAATACAGGGTCGCTTATAAACACGACGTTCAATCAGGGAAAACGGAAATTTACGATGGCGTTTACGACACTGATATCGCCGGATTCTCTGTTACCAACAATGGAACTATACTTGCCGCTACCCCGGCCGTTAACCCCTACTCTTCTTTCGTAGTTCGTTCCGGCGACTATTATTATGGCCTTGACGACATCTGCAAACAGGTTTATGGGTTTGACTATTATCAAAAGACAGGGTTTACTGTTACCGGTAAACCTATAGCCACTTCTGCTGACGGCAAAACAATCTGCGTTATCACCCAGCCCACCGAGAGCTATCTCTTGACCATGCCTGATGACTGGCAAACCGCTTGTTCAAAAGTTAATCTTCTTAATAGCTATGCTGTCAATCCTCCGTCAGGCGCTATTTTCTCCTCTTTAGCAGAAATGAGTGTTTCTTTCACGCGTAATGTTGAAATTGCCGGTTCGGCCTCCCGCATTAAAATCTATGACGCAGACGGAACAGAACTCAGGTCGGCGGCAAAAGCTGAGGCAAAAGGAAACGTCGTAACAATCAGCTTCCGCGCCTATAAATTTGAAACCGGCAAAAAATACACTGTAGTGATTCCGGCCAATCTGATTTCTATGGTTGGTAACCTTAGCGTTACTGCCGGAGAAATCAGAGTGGAATACATCGGTCGAGCTGAAGGCTCCATTAAGCCCGTTTCAATCACTCCGGCTGACGGATCCTCAATCTCACGCATTGATGCTACTACTAATCCAATATTGGTTCGTTTCGATGCCTCGGCAAA
The DNA here is from genome assembly GCA_947176925.1 of uncultured Porphyromonadaceae bacterium. Lineage (GTDB taxonomy): Bacteria > Bacteroidota > Bacteroidia > Bacteroidales > Muribaculaceae > UBA3263. The sequence goes on along the minus strand of CAMWSN010000160.1, from coordinate 1,724 downwards.
AATTGCCGAGGGAGCACGCGCACAACTTTGGCGAGCTGATGAGTCGGCGCCTTTTGCTGACCTTGACTTAGCCATGGCAGACTATAATACTCTGCTCGTCTACCCTCTTTCACGCCAATATCTATATGATGGCACGGATTATAAAGTGGTTATTCCCTCCGGCTCAATTACAGACCTTGGAGGCGATGGTGGCAACAATGAAATAACAATCAATTATCGTGGCACATACGTCCGCGAGATTTCCGCTGATGACAAGTATCTGTTCTCAGATGATTGCTCTACTTACTCAAACTTCATGTTCTACGAAGGAGATCATCTTACGCCCGGCTCGGTACCTGCCTCATGGGGATTTACGGCTGATAATCCCTGGTATATCGTCCGAAGCACTGATGAATCTACTTCGATGGCCTATGCCGCTCATTCAATGTTTGAGCGCGGAGGAAAGGCAGATGACTGGTGCGTAACTCCCCAAATTTATATTCCTGACACTCAGTGTTACCTGACATTTGAGGCTCAGAGTTACAAATTAAATAAGGAAGACCACCTTAAAGTCTATGCCTACGAATCCAATAACGTCTATTCTTCTTTGAACTCAACAATCATAGACGACATACGCAAGAATGGACAATTGATTTTTGATGACCAACTCAGTCCCGGCGATTCTGAAGAGAATCTTGAAGATGAGTGGCAGACCTATGTTGTCAATCTCAACGAATATACCGGTAAAAATATATATCTTGCGTTTGTTAACGATAACGAGAACCAAAGCGCAATATTTATTAACAAGGTGGAAGTCGTTCATGACATGAAGTTCCTGACGACCATCTTGTCTCCATCAGCTGTGGTAGCAGCCAAGTCTGCCCCCATTTCCGGCACTATCACAATTGCATCAGATATCCTTGAAGCAAAGAATATCAGTCTTGTGCTCAGTAACTCAGATGGAACTAAAATCAGCACCATGGAAACTGACGGTCTGTCTCTCAAATCAGGCCAATCCTTCAATTTTACTTTCCCTGATGAATTGCCGCTAATCCCTGATGTGGCCAACAGATTTGTTGTAAATGTAACCATCAATGACGACGAAACGTCGTCAGCATCATCCTATATCAAGAATCTTGCGTTTGAGTCCACCAAACGGGTAGTTATTGAAGAGTATTCCGGACGTGAATGTTCTAACTGCCCCCAGGGATTTGTCGCTATGGAAAATCTCGAGCGTCTTTTCCCTGATAAAATCATACCCGTAGTACTCCGCACCTATGAAAATGACCCTCTCGGTCAGGGCATGCATGACTATACCGAATTCCTCGGAATTAATCTTATGGGTGCTCCTTCAGCAGTTATTAATCGTACGGTTAGCTGCTACCCGATGGTTTCAGTTGGCAATGACTACCGTTTTAGTGGTGACGGTATCAGCATTGATGGAGAAAATGAGTCCATCTGCTGGCTTGACGCGGTCACTAAAGAGCTGCAAACGCTTGCTGATGCTGATATTGAATTTACCGCTTCCGGCGATGACAAACAAATCGTTATCAACGGAAACGCCCGCTGGGCAATCAATACAGACATTTGCAATGCTAATGTTCTGGTGGTTGTTACCGAGGATAACGTAGAAAGTATTCAGATGAATGGCATGTATATGGTTAACGACCCTGATCTTGGTGAGTGGACCGGCAATGGTAAATATGCCACCCGCTTCCCGACAGTTAAAATTGACGGTGTAGGTC
>CAMWSN010000159.1 GCA_947176925.1 uncultured Porphyromonadaceae bacterium | reverse complement strand
AATCAATAGGGTTTGGTTATGCCCCAAATCTCGATTAATTATCTTCCTATTATGGAATTCAGGATAATCACGCAAGTATTTATATATAAAATTTGCTTTTGAGGGTTTTACCGAGATGATTACATCTAATAAATCGTTTGGGTTAATTGGAGAGTAGCTTTGGAAAACGTATTCCAAATAGCTATTTACTAACCTATTAATTCCGAGTAAAACGTCCTTTTTAAGCCATCTTCTTTCGTTTCGGCGTTCTTTATTTATATAGTTGTCAACCCCTATAAAACTATCCTTCAAAACAAGTAATTGCTCCTTCCAAAAAGAAAAATAATCATTCATAAACTAATCTTTGGTATTTATTTTTATAATCAAACAGATTCATTGTGAAAAAAAATCCGAAATTTTTAGACCCTCTGAAATAGAGGTTCACAATTGAAGAAGAATAGATTGATCTCCTTCCGGGCATTTTATGATATTCTTGAACTCCGTGGAAGAATACTAATGGATTTTTCTATGTTGAGGTAACTCATGCACTTGATATATTAGAATTTAAGAACATCAAGGTTATCAATTTTCTTTTTTACAATTGAATTTAGTTTCTCGAATGAACCTTGAAAAAACTCTTGGGCAAATGGATAAGTGGTACATAATGATTTTTTCGATTACGTAATCGTTGCCAAAGTGGGATGATTCCCTACTATACCACTCATGGGATTTTATGGTAGCGCCGAATTTCATATTAATTCCACAATGATTCTGAATTTCAAGATGGCTTCCTACAAGAAGGACTTTGAAAGTATCAAATTTGTCTTTTTGAACGATTGACATAGTTAATAGATATTAAAGAATTCAAATTCGGTTTATTCAATACGATTCAGAGGGGTTGAATTGGATTGAAATCGCAAAATTTGGCTAATTAACTTTTTCCGTATACTTAATGTCGTTAAAAACTATCTGCAACAATAGGTAAATTTCCGTTTTCGATAGCTTCTTTTAATGGGAGTTTGAAAAAAAATATGTCCTTATCGTCCTGATTATAAAATTGGAAGTGAAACATATTGGAAATCTTTACTCTATCTTCATAAGAGAAGTTCGCCAATAAGCGCCAACACAGAGATGCGAATGGTTTGAAATATATGTCCGATGGTATCTCTGAAAGTACTTCGTTATTATAGCGTTCATAGAGATACAAGCGCTTCACCTTCCATTCCCTCCAATTGTCATCCGCTATCATATCGCCGACATATCGCATAGTATGATTTTTTGCCAATTGTAGAGAATCTACCCGTCGAATCAAATGAGGAATATTTATCTGGAATTCAAAAATTCCCCATCTTCCATAATTATTCCAAGAAGCTTCATAAAGAGAAAATGTCGCCTTTCTTTTTATATTTCCAGCATAGTGCGGAAGAAATTCTAATGTAAAATCTGACATGGCTTTGGTATTTGCACTAAAATATGTTAAAGAATTCAAATTCGATTCATTTAGTCTGATTCAAGGCGATTTATTTTGGTTGAGATTGGGTGTTAGTGCGAGGTTGGTTGACACCGCGATGACACGGGCAGAAATTAAAAATTGCAAGTAGCTGACCTTCAATTACTTGCAATTTTATAGGGTGCCCAGAACAGGACTCGAACCTGCACGCCTCGCAGCACTCGCACCTGAAACGAGCGCGTCTACCATTCCGCCACCTGGGCCACTTTTTCGTATTTATGGCGCAAAGATAGCGGTTTTTTGTGAATTTCACCATATCATTGGCCGTTTTTTGCTATTTTTGTGCAAATTTTATTCTCGATTTTTATCATATACATTATTTAAAATATGTCAATTCTTATTGGAGACAAGCCGGTCGGTCTTTGCAGCGACCATGCCGGATATGAGATGAAATGCCTCATCGAGGGCTATCTTGAGGCCAACGGTATCACATTTATTGATTTCGGCACAAAGAGCGCCGACAGTTGCGACTATCCTGACTTCGCCCATCCGTGCGCCGAGGCCGTCGAGCGTGGCGACGTCTATCCTGCCATTGCCCTCTGCGGTTCGGGCAACGGCATAGGCATGACGCTCAACAAGCACCAGGGTGTGCGCGCTGCCCTATGCTGGGACGTTGAGCTCGCCCGTCTGGCCCGTGCTCACAACGACGCAAACGTTCTCGTCATGCCTGCACGTTTCATCTCTGCCGAGCTCGCCACAAAGATTGTCGACACATTCCTCGACACTCCCTTTGAAGGCGGCCGCCATCAGGCGCGCGTCGACAAGATTCCCGTGAAGCAATAACCCCCACCGCGACATCTCACGGCAACTCCGCAGGCTTCCGAGCCCGGCGGAGACTGTGTTTTTGTGCCATATCTGCCCTGATTTGGGCGCGTTTCAGCCGTAATTAACAAGAATTTCGGCTCGACGCTTTGTTTGATGGCAAAAATATCTTATCTTTGTGCGCTTATTTAGAGCCAATCACAGAATATAAACCAAACACTTTATAACTATCAATGGCAACATTAGAAAAAATCAGAAGCAAATCGGTGCTGCTCTTCGTGATCATCATCGTCGCTTTGCTTGCATTTATCCTTGGAGACTTCCTCACCTCAGGTCGCACTTATTTCGGTTCTGGCACAGCTGTTGCTGAAGCCAAAGGCAAAAAAATCGACTACACCCTCTATCAGCAGCAGATGGAGCGCGCCCAGGAACAGTCTCGCAACTACAATAACAACGTAGACAACGACGAGCTCGCCCAGAACATCATTCAGGGTCTCATCGGCCAGGAACTCCTCAAGCAGGAATACGAAGACCTCGGCATCCGCGTTTCTGACAACGAAATTTCAGAAGCAATGACCGGCTTTATGCCTCACCCTGCCGCCCAGCAGTTCATCTACACGATTTCTCAGAACCTCGGTTTTGACCGCATCGACGGCAAGGCTGTGCTCGACGCTATCAAGAACCCTGCAAAATACAATCTCCCCATCGAAGCCGCCAACCAGCTCAGCGCCGCTTGGGCTCAGACTGAGAAGGACGTTGAAGAAGCAATGCTCCAGCAGAAATTCTATCGCCTCGTCCAGGGCCTCTTCACTGCCAACGAGCTCGACGCTTTTAGCACCTACAACGATAACGCCACCACCCGTCACATCGTCTATGCCACCAAGGGCTACAACACCCTCCCGGCCGATGACACCAACGTGACCGACGACGACATCAAGGCTCTCTGGAATAATGAAAAGAACAACTACAAGATTGACGAGGAGACTCGCAACGTTGACTACGTATATGTAGTTATCGAACCCTCTGCCGCCGACCGCCTCGCCGGACAGCAGGCAGTCGAGGACGCTATCGTCGCTCTCAACGCTACTGAAGGTCTCGCTGCCGTTGAATCTGACAGCCGCTTCGTAATCAACCACGAAAACCAGCGCGCATCACGCATCAGCGACCGCGCCCTCCGCGACTTTATTGCCGGCGCTGAAGACGGCCAGGCTCAGATTGTCAACCGTTCGCGCGACTCTTACCGTCTTGCAAAACGCATCGGTGCTTCTGACCAGGTTGACTCTATCAATGTTTCATTCCTCGCTCTCCGCGACGCTTCGCTCGCCGACAGCATCGTTAACGCTCTCAACTCTGGCGCAAAATGGTCAGAATTCGTCGCTACCGACAACACTCAGGGCCAGGACAGCATATGGATTTCACTCGTAGGCGCAACTAATATCGACAACCGTCTCCGCGACGCTTGGCTTGCAGCAGCCGTTGGCACTACAACAGCTCTCACCGACACTGTTCAGGGTCAGCCGGTCGCTCAGATTTTCAAGGTTAACCGCCGCCTCGCTCCCGTGACCGTTTATGACTATGCAGTCATCGACTACACCGTCGATCCCTCTAACGCAACACTCGAGAAACTCAACACCGACCTCCGCACAGTCATTTCAG
>CAMWSN010000158.1 GCA_947176925.1 uncultured Porphyromonadaceae bacterium | reverse complement strand
AATTTCGCCATTGTAGTCTTCAAAAGGGTAGCTTGAGCCTTCGTCGCTAAGGATGGGATAGGTATTTGCGGGGTGCCAGTTAAGGACCACATAATCTTTGGCCGGCTGATTGGATTGATTGAGCTGGGCGTTATTGGCCTCGTCAGAGAAGATTACGAAAGTGCCGGTCGTATGATGGCTGGGCTCGAAGTCCCAGCCTCCGGCAGGCGGTTCAAGGGTTGAGATTAGCTCCTGATCATTACCTACACCGTCGGCGCTTACATATTCGCCGCGCATGTTTACAATGTCGTAAGTGCCGTCCTCGCGCTCCAGAAGTTTCCAGGCGTTATGGCCAAACGTAAACTTGGGGTTGATATTTTCGTCGCGGCCATAGAGTTTGCCGTCTTCGGCGGTCAGGGCACGATTCTGGCGCACTGAGCGGATGATATACCAGTGAGTTTCCTCATCAGTAGAGGCAATGGGCACGTTAGCGCCGGCAGCTTTATAAGTGGCATCTTCAAGCTTCTCGGCGACAGACTTGGCCTGAGCCTGAGTCATGGTGTTGGTGATTGCCTTGGCTGCTGTTTCAATAGCCTTGTCGAGTTCGGCGAGCAGGGCAGGGTCATGAATGTCAAAGCGGAGCATGATTGCTTCACTCAGCTTATCGCCTACGATGGAGCGAATAGTGCGGCGCTGAATGAGTTTGTCAGTGGCATCAAGGTCAACGGGGCTAAGTTCAGGGTCATTGAGAGCCTTGGCGATTTCATTGGCAATCACGGCATAGCCGGGGCCTGAGATGTAAGAGCCCTGCATGATGTATTTGCTGCGATTGGCGGCCAGAGGAGTGTAGATGTCAATGTAGCCAACACCTTTTTCCTGAGCGGCAACCTTGACGGTGTTGTTATTGAAGTTCTTATTGGCAACGTCGGCAGCGTTATCCTCCGAGCGGGGCGGGAGCGCCATGCAGAAGATTCGAGCATCGGGGGCCGAAGCCTTGGCCTGGTCAATGAGGAGGCGATAGTTATTGGCATCCTTGCCGCCTTCACCATAGTTAATGATAATCACGGCGGGCTTGATGGTCTTGTCTTCAAGGGTGTTCTTGATGGCATCCTTGCCTTGCACGAGGTTGATGCCGCCGGTGCCCCAGTTGGTACCGCGGTCCTTGACCTTGGGCGAACCGAGGAGTTCATGCCATTCACCGCCATGGACCAGGTCATCACCGAAAATCAGGATATCACCTTCATTAACCGGCAGATAAGGGAATTGGGCGGTGCGTGAATTGTTTGAGCCGGAGCCTACGCCTTTATAAGAGGTGATTTCCTCCGGCATGGGATAGACGGATTGGCGGCCGACCTGAGGTTCAATGAAGTGAGTCCATGCGGAATAGCCCTTGGCCTGAGGGTGAAGCTGGTCGTTACTCCACATGTTGTCATTTGCCACAGACGCCATGAGGTCAGTGAGGTCAATGAATTCAACGCCGAGTTCCTCACAATATTCCGCGAGGAGTTCATTGGCATGAGGGATAGCGCCGTTCATGCCTCCACGGGGGAGGATGCTCTGCATATAAATCTTGGTTTCAGGCGATTCAAGCTGAATGCGGCGCAGAATGGTATAGATGCGCTTTGCCGTGAGCTCAGCCGTTACGATCGAACCGCCTCGGCCAATGTCGTTCGTACCGATCATCAGGAAGAGTTTCTTGGGCTTTCCGTCAATGTAGCTTTCCAGATTGTCAAGAATTTCCTGAGATAAGCCGCCGGAGTTACCGCGGCCTGCAATCTGCTGGTCAGAGCCGAAGGCTTCCCACCATTCATGCATGTTTGTGATAGAGTTTCCGACGAACATTACTTCAATGTCGTCAGCCGGAGTGGCTTTCAGCGAGCTGTAGCGGTGGTCGCGGAAGGGCCAGTCGGCATGGAGAGTGCCAATCGCCGAAACAGCGCAAAGCACCGAGGCCAGAATTTTTTTAATACTCATTATGATTGGTTTTTTATTTGATTATTATCTTAGTTTTATCCGGTTTGATGTAGATACCACGGCGAGGATTCTTGACGCGTCGGCCCTGAAGGTCGAAAAGTGCGTTGCGGTCGTCTACCGAGGTTTTGATATCTTCGATGGCGACATTGTCCTTAACGACAATAACCTGACATTCGGCGACTACTTCGCCCTGGAAGGCGGTGATTACGGCCGAACCGGCACCTATTGCGGTCACGAGGCCGTCTTCACTGACAGTGGCAACCGTTTCGTCGTCGCTGGCCCAGAAGAACTGCTTGTTAAAGGCGTTTTCGGGCAGGATTGTGGCATGGAGTTGCTCTTGGTCACCGACGTTCAGCATGAGGTCAGTGTGGTCAAGTTCAATGGATTCTACTGCAACGGGAGTGTAGTCAACGGTAATCACACCCGGTTCGATTGAAATCTTAGGTTGGGGTTGACCTTCGAGGGTAGTAGCGGTAAACATTTCAGGGGTGAGCTGATAGCCCTTGGTGACAAAGAAAGAGCCGTTATTGCGCACGGTGCGGATGCCTTGGTTATGCTCGTCCTTGAGTGTAATCGCGGCATCGCCCGGGAGAGTTGCGCCCTGGAACGATTCAATCATGTGGACGTCATAGATATCGTAGGGGTCAATGTCGGCTGGTTGGATGGAGTAATAAGTATTCTCATTGCCGAATTTGCCGATGAGATAAGTGTGGGGCACGTTCTGGAGGTTGTGTTGCCAAACGCAAAGGGAGTTGCGGTAAACATCGTCGGCTGTGGCGTGTGGTAAAGTGGGAATATCTACCGGTTCGCGAGATGCGGTGGAGAGCGAGGAGACGTAGAGCCCGTGGAGAGTACGGTAAGAGCAAACGTTATTGCCGGTGGAGCTCAGATGAATGAAATGACGGGCAGGAGCGTCAGACTGCTCCTCGTCGAAAGCGAGAATATAGTAATTCGCGTCGGACTGACGGTGAAGGTCTTCTGTCGTGGTCAGGCAGACTTTACCATTATTCGTAGCGGTATTGGTCCAGTTCTTGAGGCTGTTATTAGCGCCGGTATAGCTGTGGAGGTCAAAAGTGTACCATCCGGTGGGGAGACCGGCGGAGAAGTCAACAAAGATAGTTTTCGAGGGGAGGTCGATGGTTACGTCGGCATAATCCTGCTCCTGGTTTGCAATATTGGGACATTCGACTTTGATGTCGTCGGCGGTGAATTCCGTGCCGGGGGAGAGGAAATAGTAACCACCGTTGTAGACGGTCTTGACGCCGAGGTTTCCGGGGATGTCGAGGGTCACGTGAGTGTCCTGATAGAGGTTGGCGTCCGAACGGTCCGGCTCTACGGCTACGATATCAACTTTCCAGACGTCATAATCCTCAACAGAGACGGGGAGGACTTCAAAGACGGCGCGGTTTGAGCCGGATTTGCCGATGAAGGTGGCATTGTTTTCCTTAAAGGGAATCCAGTAAGAGATGTTATAGGTTGTTTCATCCTGGCGGATGAGGTTCAGACCGGCGGCATCGGAATTTCGTTTGGCTACACCGGCTTCGTTGAAGGAGTGGCCTGTAAGACCGTTGATTGTCCAGGTATTATTGTCATTGGCGGAGATGTAGAAAAACTGACATGCGGGGGTCGCGGGGTCAACGTTAGAGCAGAGCAATTCGTAGACGCCGTTGCCGCGACGGACAGGTTCGGGATGGTTGATTACGGATGTGCCGGCCAATCCGAGGTTTTTGACGTTATAGCCGCTATCAAGGGTGATGGTTACCCATCCGTCGGCCAGCATATTGTCAAGTTCGGGGAGTTCGCCGGGATATTCGGTCAGATAGAAGTCACAGCCGGTATCGCCCTTCATCCAGTAGTTGATGAGGTTATCCTGGCCGTCACGATGTAGGTGGATGTCGCCGCAGCTGATTACGTAAGTTCCGGTTTCGGCGCTGCCGGCGCTGATTGTCCAACCGTCTGAGGGGTAAACCTTTGAGAGGGTTACGGA
>CAMWSN010000157.1 GCA_947176925.1 uncultured Porphyromonadaceae bacterium | reverse complement strand
CCGTTTGCTTTCAATCAGTGGAGTGGCTTCTGTTGAAGTCATTGGAGGAGATGCTAAGGAGATGCAGATTGCCCTTGACCCGATGAAGATGCAGGCCTATGGGGTGACTCTTAATCAGGTTTCAGAAGCCGTCAACGCCATGAACGATAATGCTGCCGGTGGGGTAATCATGGACTTCGGAAATGAATATCTGGTGCGTGCGGACCTCAACACGGTTAGCCCCGAGGAGATTGCGGCTGCTCCGATTGGCGGAGGCTTGACCGTGGGCCATGTGGCAACGGTCAAAAACGCTCCGGCCGAACCGAAAATCGGTGCGGCAAGTATTGAAGGGTGTCCCGCGGTTATTGTTACCGTCACAAAGCAGGCTAACACCGGAACACCGCAATTGACTGAACGCATTGATTCCGAATTGGCTTCTATATCTTCCCAACTTCCCGCCGGAGTCAAGATTCATACTGATATTTTCCGTCAGAACGATTTTATTTCTACGAGCATCAATAACCTGCAACGTACGCTGCTTGAAGGTGCTATCTTCGTAGCCATAGTCTTATTTTTCTTCCTTATGAACGGGCGGACCACGTTGATTTCTCTCGTAGCCCTGCCGATGAGTATTTTGGTTACGGTTTTGGTGCTCCATCTCCTTGGGTTCACTATAAATACGATGAGTTTGGGCGGTATAGCTATCGCGATCGGCTCGCTGGTCGATGATGCGATTGTCGATGTCGAAAACGTTTATCGGCGTCTTCGACTGAACCGCATGCTCCCGAAGGAGGAACGTTTGCCGGCCCTTAAAGTGGTGTTTGAGGCGAGTGCCGAGGTCCGTATGCCAATTTTCAATTCCTCATTGATAATCATGGCGAGCTTCCTGCCGCTGTTCTGCCTGAGCGGAATTGAAGGTCGATTGCTGATTCCCCTTGGCGTTGCGTTCATAATTGCTTTGATAGCCTCTACGTTTGTAGCTCTGACGCTGACTCCCGTACTTTGCTCATATCTGCTTGGCAGTAAAAAAGACGAGGATAAACTTGACAAGGAACCGCGCTTTAGCGTCATGTTCAAACGGTTCTACGGCCGCTCCTTGGCAAAGGCTATCAACCATCCGCGCCCGATTTTGATTTCAACTGCTTTACTCTTTGTCGTTGCTCTCGGCGTTTTCTTCACCCTTGGTCGCGGTTTCCTGCCCCGCTTTAATGAAGGTTCGTTTACAATTAATATCGGTACGCTCCCCGGCGTCTCGCTCGAGGAGAGCGACAAGTTGGCGCGTGAAGCAGAAAGAGTCATCATGTCCGTCCCGGAGGTCCAGACCGTGGCGCGCAAGACCGGTCGCGCCGAACTTGACGAGCACTCACTTAGCGTCAATGCCTCCGAACTTGAAGTGCCTTATAAACTTTCGGGGCGTAGCCGTGCGGAGGTCGAGGCGGAATTGCGTGCCAAATTGACCGAATTGCCCGGTGTAAATGTGGAAATAGGTCAGCCTATCAGCCACCGAATTGACGCGATGCTCTCCGGCTCCAAAAGCGCTGTTGCGATTAAGCTGTTTGGCCCTGATCTTAGCCAGCTTTATCCGCTTGCTCAGCGAATCAAGGCTGCCGTCGGAGAGGTTGACGGGGTGGTTGACCTGAATGTGGAGCAACTGGTGGAACGTCCGGAGCTGCTGATTCGTCCGCGGCGTGAGGCCCTGGCTGCTTATGGGGTAACTCTTGCCGAGTTCCGCCAATGGATTTCTTTGGCCTTGGGCGGTGAAGCTGTCAGTCGCGTATATGATGGTGATTATCCTTATGACCTGACCCTGATTCTAAACCCCGAGAGCCGTCGTTCGGCTGAATCGTTGCGCTCGTTACCTATCGATACGCCCTCAGGCGCAGTGCCCCTTTCGGCGCTGGCAGAGGTTATTTCCTCAACGGGTCCGGCGGCCATTAACCGCGAAAACGTCAAACGCCGAATCATCATCAGCTGTAACATCGAGGGTCGTGACCTCCGCGGCGCTATCAATGACATTCAGCGCGAAATTACTGCCGATGTTCAACTTCCTGAAGGCTATTATATCAATTATGGCGGCCAGTTTGAAAATGAAGAAGAGGCCGGCCGCATACTATTGCTTACCTCGCTTGGTGCGTTGTTGATAATCATGCTCTTGCTCTACGGTCAGTTCCGTTCGTGGAGCCAGACGGTACTGATTCTGCTCAACATGCCGTTGGCGCTTATTGGTGGAATACTGATTCTATGGCTGACGGGTGGGGAAGTAAATATCCCCGCTATCATAGGCTTCATCTCGCTGATGGGTATATCTACGCGTAACGGTATGCTGCTTATTTCACATTTCAATGGACTTTCAAACCTTGAACTGCGTCGCCGGGTCCTTGAAGGCTCAACTGACCGTCTGCTCCCAATCGTTATGACGGCGCTTACTTCCGCCTTGGCACTTGTTCCGCTTGCCGTCAACGGCTCTGAGCCGGGCAATGAAATTCAGTCGCCGATGGCGATGGTGATTCTCGGAGGATTGATTTCATCTACGGTCCTTAACCTATATGTCGTTCCGGCAGTTTATCTGCTCATTGAAAAACGTAAGTCATGAAGAAAATTCTGTCAATAGCACTTTTTTGTGCAGCCTCAGCTTCGGCTCAGACTGCTGAATTTGATCGCGTGGTAAATCAGGTAATGGACTCACTGACGAACCTTACCACTATAAGTCGTGGATTTCAGAGCGAAGTCATGGCTCTTGAGGCGGATAATCAGCTCTCCGGACCCGAAGTCGGGTTTGAATATAAATGGCCGCAACAGCGCGGAGTTGAAAACCGCTGGGGCATTGAACTGAGCCAGGAATTTGAATGGCCCGGAATCTATGGCGCCCGCCGCCGGGCAGCGTCGGAACTGCGTGAATTAGGCGCTAACTCTGTGGAGCTTAATCGCCAATGGTTGCGCTATGAGGTCTCTGACCGTCTACTCCAGTTGATTGAAGTGCGTCAACGCCTTGAACTGCTTCGCGAGGCCGGTAAAAATCTGGAGCAAGTGTCCCAGAAACTTACCGTGATGCTTGAGCGCGGCCAAGCCACAGTCCTTGATGTCCGCAAGGCCGAATTTGAATTATTGGCAGTCAAGGAGAAAATTGCATCGGCCGAGGCTGAATGTAATCGACTGCGTGGAAGCGTTACTTTCGGTCAATTCATTCCTGAAGGGATTGACCTGTTGACTGATTTTCCGGCCCACGGACTTGAGATTCCTCAGGATTCTCCCGCCGAGATTGATGCGGCTGCCGATGCAGTGCGTAGCAATCTTCAGTCTCAGGTAGAGCGCATGAAGCGCTTGCCATCATTTTCCGTGGGTTACGTCCATGACTTTGAGGAGGGAATTCACTTCAACGGCTTATCTGTCGGGGTAAAACTTCCGGATTTCGGTTCGCGCAAAAGCGCCAAGGCCGCAGACTTGGAAGCCGAGACCGCTCAGATGAAACGAGAAGAAGCTCGCGCCGAACGCAACTCCGAAATTGCAGCAAACATTGCCGAGGCGCATAGGCTCACCTCTCTTTTGGCTGAATATAATAAAGCTTTGGGTCAAAGCGACTATCTCCGTCTACTCCAAAAATCCTTCGATGCCGGTCAAATCACCCTGACACAATATCTCCTTGACCAAAACTGGTATCTAACGACTCGCCTTGACCACCTGGCCCTCCGCCTCCGCCTCCTCCGTCTCGGCACAAGCCTTTAACCCTAAATGGTTGCATAAACAATGACTTTGGCGGACAACACGCCCCACTGCGTGTTGTCCGCCAAAGAGTATATCCATATCTCTTAAAAAGAGATAATTATACGAGCGCAAAGGTAGTAAAATTTATTGATAATAAGGATGATGTGATATGACAAAATCATTACAGTTCTCCAATTCATCTCAATAATATTTAGTATTTAGGGATAATCTACGCAAGCATATCACTGATAATTAATGAGTTCAATTTAACTAGCAATCTCTTTTTAAGAGAT
>CAMWSN010000156.1 GCA_947176925.1 uncultured Porphyromonadaceae bacterium | reverse complement strand
TTTCATCGTCGACCCAAAGAATTTTTTTCAATTAGTAATTATGAATTAGTAATTAGTAATTATTTGCGGCGGTTGCGCACGGAGCGGGTAGCCGAGCTGGAGGGATTGCTCTGCTTGGGGGCCTTTTCGCGCTTCACCTTTGTGCGGGTTGAGGCTTTTTCGGAGCGGGATGCGCGTTCGGAGCGAGATGCACGGGTCGATGTTTTCTTCTCCTTGACTTCTTTGGGAGTGTCTACGGTCAGAGAGTCAGCGGCTTCGCGGCGTGCGCGCAGTTCTTCACGCGAGGGCACCCAGAGATTGTCGGCATAATGCTCCAGGCGGTTCTGGATGGAGTCACTGGCTTGCTTGATTTCTTCTTCGCCGTCAAACATCTGGGCGAGGGTACGGTTGCGCAGGTTGCGGGTCTTGTAAATATCGCCCTTGTACATGTTCATGGTGAAGAAGTCGTCGTAGGTATGCTGGGCTAAGTTATTGTCATCGTTAACGAATATGTACTGCTGGCGCAAGTAGGGCTTGAGGTCGCTCATCTTCATCCAGAACATCGGTGAATTACCGGAGATTGAGGAGGATTCGTCGGCTACGACCACCGGACAGATAGCCTCAACGATTGTCTTCATCGAGTTGGAGCGGTTATCGAACACCCAGCGTTCTATGATGTAATATTTGAGTACTTCGTTTGTCGGGACGTCAATGGGGTCGATTTCCCATAGCGGATTCTTTTCAGAGGAACCCTTGGCGGGTCGGGCCGTGATGTAGAATTTCCTGATGATATCGGCCATCTTCACTCGGCGAGCGTCGGTAAATTCTTCGCGGCCGTCAAGAAACTCGTATGCGGGTATTTTGTTCTCAGCCAAGAGTCTGAACATTATGCGGAAGAGGTTCTCCTGGCCGTCGACAAGATCCTCCGGGAAATACAGAGGCGCATTTTTATCTTCTTTGGCAAGGTCGAGTTCGCGGTAGACCACTTTCATGAACTTCACCGAAGCATCCGGACGGTTTGGGTCCGGGGCGTCGTCAAGCTGCTGCTGAAGGCGGGCGCTGACGGTCGGGCCGGTCTGCTGGGCAGCCTGTCCGGGACGGGTGCGGGTGCCGCGGGTCATGACGGCAGAGCTTGAGGATTCCTGGGCGGCGGCGCCGAGGGCTGCAAGGGCTAAAAGACCGGATATGATGTACTTTTTCATCAGATTTATGCTTTATTTATAAGACTTATAAAACTTATAAGATTTATAAAATTTATTATTATCAGTTAACGAGGACGTCAAGCGGGGCAATTGTGCGGGTGACTCCGTCCGGTCCCGTGGCCTTGACGTTGGTGATGATGAAGCGTTTGCCGCGTTTGAGTTCGCGGAACTGGCGCTTCTGAGCGTCGGAGAAGTTTGCTCCGTTTGAGGATTCTATCAGGTTGTTACCGCTCTGGTCGAAGACCACGGTCTGGAACGAAATGACGTTAAACTTGATGTTGAGCAGTTCGTCGTCAATCGCGGCTTCGATGCCGGGCGATTCAAGCAAAGTTGCCTTAGGCAGGGGTTTGCCGCCGCCGCGATAGCGGTCCGGATTGCCCTGAGCGTCCTTATAGGAAATGAAAGGCGAGGGGTCAGGGAGCTTGCGGGTACGGAACGTCGTGGTACCCATCGTCTGACTGGTGCCGTCAACGTTGGCCGTCACGGTTACTACCGCTTCCTTACCGACGGCCGAGGGGCGTGCAATCCATTTGTCGCCCTGGCGGGTCAGGGTGCCGTTGGTCATCGTGGCTGAAACCTGGTCGTTATGAACTCCGGGCACTGAGATTGACAGCGGGTTATCGATGCCGGCGTAAAGCACGTTCATCATCGTGGCTGACACCGTGGCCGCCGGTTCAAAGACCGTATAAGAGCTTTCAAAGGGATGCTTGGTGACGCTGCCGTCGCCGTGAGTGACTTCCAAATAGCCTGAATAGTCAAATGAGCCGGTCGAGCCGGTCTGGAATTCGTAAAGGCCGCCGGAGGGGAGCAGTTTGCCGCCAACGAAGACCTGAGGTCGCTGAGTGGTATCAACTGCCGCCAAGACGATGTTGGCCGAATACTTACCGCCGCGCATGACTGAGCGTGAGCGCGGAATGACGAAGGCATTCAACTCGTTGACGCGAACGTCGCCCGCATCAACGGCATTGAGCATTGCCGTCAAAACTTCACCCTCGGCATATCGGATATCGCTTTCAAGTTTGGAGAGCAGCGTGACTGCGGCAACTACCGGCTTTGACTCAAAATTGGTTTCTTCCCAGGTTTGGATCCGGGGATTACCGTTAGCGTCAAGATTTTCGGTTGAGAGGGCCTCGATGACAGTGCGCTGCTTTAGCGAATCGGGAATCAGTGCGGAGATATATTCGCGATAAGAATCCAGGTTCAGGCGGAGATTGCGCCCTTCGAGAGATGCGGGATTAAGCATCACGGCGGCCGAGGCTTCGAGGTCGTCGCGATGGAGAATATTGGCGGGGTCTCCGTCGGCGCCGTCAGCCTTACGGACAATAGCCAGTTTCAGCGAGTCGACGCGATGGAGCAGGGAGGCCGTCAGCGAGCGCACCTCGGAGGCTTTGTCGAGCCAGGGTTGTCCCTTTTCGGGATTCTGTTCGGCAAAGGCTGAGAGGCGTTGCAGCAGGGCGTCATTACGGCCCGCAACGTTATGGTTTGAGCGGTTAAGTCCTTCGTCAACCTGAGTAAACCCGTCAAGAACATCAGAGCTGACATTAAGGGCGAGCATCGCCGTCAGCACGATGTACATGAGGTTAATCATTTTTTGACGTGGGGTAAGTCCGGAACTTCCTGCCATGGTGAGAATTCAATAATAAAAAATCAGAAAATCTTACAAGTTAATACTTTGCATTTTGCGTTATTAATTTCTAACTTGCGTGGACATTGCCTCAATCATCTTGGCATAGATGGCATTGAGCTGCTGCATGTACTGAGCCATTTTTTCGGTCTCCTCACAGTACTTCTGAGAGGTTTCGGCTGATTTTTCATACATGTCGCGAATATCTTTGATGCCTCGGTTCACGCGGTCAATCGAGTCAAGCTGGGAGCTGACGCTCTTGAGCTGAATCTCATAGATGGTGTTGAGGCCGGCAATGTTGCGGTTCAGGGAGGTCATTTCGTCGACATAGCCGGTTGAAGAGGCTGTGATGCGGTCGGAATTCTCCGTGATGGCGCGATAGGAGTTGAGCAGGATTGCGCTGACCTGATTAAGCTCTTCGGTGGCTTGGCGCAACTGAGTGAGCTGCTCGGAGAGGGCAGAAATCTGTGATACGTAGGCGTTAGTCGCTTCGGCAGCTTCGGGGCTAAAGGTATCAAAGGCCGTCGGCGCGGCTACAACCTGAGCGGTCATAGGGGTCTGACCTGCCTGACTTGTCGGAGCTCCGCCATTGATGATTATGCCGCCACCGCCGCCGTTAAGATCCGGGCGGTCTTCTTCGGCGTGAGTGTCAAGCACGGGGAAGACTTCCTCCCAGTGATATTGCTTGGCCGGGCGGTCAAACGCCGTCAGGATAAACATCAGGACTTCCGTGCCCATACCAATACAGAGCAGGAGGTTGCCCCCGGGAAGGTGAAGAATCTTGAACAAGGCACCCCAGATGACGATTGCCGCACCTATGGAGTAAGCAAAGTTGAAGAAGCGCTGGCCGCTGTCGCCGGCAAGAAAACGCCCGATGGCGGTTTTATATTTTTTAATCTTAGTCATAACTTAGTTTTTACGTGATTTGGTGCCTTTGGCAATGCCGATTTGAGTTCTTACGCAGCGGAAACCGATGTAGGAGCGCTGCTCGTTCTGATATTCCCACATGCGGATGTCCGAACGGATGTCGGAGACGACGTCCTTCCATGAACCGCCGCGCACGATTTTGCGCTTGAGTTTGTAGGGATCCTCCTTGGCGGCATCGTAGCGATACTGCGGGTTGAGGTCCGAGGTGATTTTACCGACAGATTCGGTAAATGCCGTCGAGGTCCATTCGCTGACGTTACCGGCCATGTCATAGAGGCCGAAGTCATTGGG
>CAMWSN010000155.1 GCA_947176925.1 uncultured Porphyromonadaceae bacterium | reverse complement strand
TTTATGTTAAAACATATTAAACTGCCCTTAATTTCACTTATTTTATCCGTAAATTTGCACTACTATGACAGAAAATGATGTTTTTCCGATACTTACGATAGCCGGCTCGGATTGTAGCGGCGGAGCCGGAATTCAGGCTGATATTAAAACCATTGCGGCACATGGATGTTATGCGATGGCTGCAATTACGAGCTTGACAGCTCAGAATACAACAGGCGTCTCTATGGTTGAAGGAGTATCGCCTGAGATGGTTCGTGAGCAAATCCGGATGGTTTATGCTGATATTCCTCCTCTTGCTGTTAAGACCGGGATGCTTTATAGTGCTGAAATAGTCAAAACTGTAGCCCTGACTCTAAAAGAGCTTGATGTTCGTAACTTGGTCGTAGATCCGGTTATGGTTTCTACTTCAGGCAGCAGATTGATTTCTGAGGATGCCATAAATAATTTATTAAATATGCTTTTGCCGCTTGCCGAGCTCGTTACACCTAATAAGATGGAAGCGGAAGTCATGACCGGACTGATCGATCCAAACGCTCAGGCTGATAAATTGATTTCTATGGGCTGCCGTAACGTTTTGATAAAAGGGGGCGATAGTGCCAACAGCGACTTTAAGACCGACTTGCTTGCCTGCGGTAATGGCGAAAGATTCTTATTATCTCTTCCGGCTATTGAATCGAAGAACACTCATGGGACCGGGTGTACGCTCAGTTCCGCAATTGCGTCCAATCTTGGAAAGGGTTTATCTTTGAAGGAATCGGTTGAACGCGCTAAAGAATACGTTCATCAAGCCATCCTTACCGGTCGGAATCTTCATATCGGCAGCGGACATGGTCCGGTTAATCATTTTTATGCGTGGCAAAAGTAAAAGTATTAAAATGATTGTAATAACACCAGAGGAAATCAGAGATGATGAAGCGCCCCTTATTTGTAAGATTCTTCAAATGGGTGTAAGTCGCGTCCATTTGCGCCATCCGGCAACTTCAATTGACGACTTACGCAATATTATCAGGGAGATTCCGTTAGAGTATCGAGGAAGATTGACGCTTCATGACCATTTCGAGCTGACAGCTGATTTCCCTGAATTGGGTGTAAATATCAATCGGCGCAATCCGGAGTTGCCTTTGGGTCGTCACGGGTTGGTCAGTCGTTCGTGTCATTCAGTTGAGGAAACTTCTTTGACTGCTGATTACTGCCTGCTAAGTCCCATCTTCCCAAGTTTCAGTAAGCCGGGATACAGCACTGAGTTCACTGATGAGGAACTTATGCAGCTCCCTGCTGCCAAGGTTTATGCTCTTGGCGGAATTGACTGTGAACGGATTGAGGCCGTGAAGCGTTATCCATTTAGCGGTGTCGCAGTTTTGGGCTCCGTTTGGAATAAGGACACTAACGCGGCAGACGTTATAAGGAACGTAGCCAAAATTTTAGAACGATTATGATTATAGCATCTCAAAAACGTAAAGAAAATATTGCCGAGTATCTGCTCTATATGTGGCAGATTGAGGACATGATTAGGGCAAATAGTCTGGATCTTGACAAGATTCGCCTCAACATCATTGACCGCTTTAAGGATCTGACCCCCGAACAGCGCAAACAAATGGAAGACTGGTATGAGTCACTTATAGATATGATGCGCCGCGAAGGCGTCGTTGAGCGGGGCCATCTGCAAATGAATCGCAATGTTCTTGGCGATTTAACGGAACTGCATAAGCAGCTGTTAGGCGATCCACGCTTTAATCAGTATCAGTCATTATATTACAAGGTACTTCCATATATAGTTGAACTCCGTGCAAAAGCCGGTGAAGCAGTTGAAGATGAGATTGCCACTTGCTTTACGGCACTATACGGAATGTTGATGCTCAAACTCCAAGGTAAGGAGATGAGCGATGAGACTTCCCGTGCTATGGCCGAAATCACTCAATTGATTGCAACCCTCTCAGCTTATTATCATAAAAACGAAAACGAACCACTCTTTACACCATCTGATATATGAAAAAAATCATTTTACCCGTTATGTTCTTGGCAGCCACTTCATGTGCTACGGCTGCTGAAACCGAATTGGAACGTCCTAACCCTCAGTTTGTCAGTGTTTCAAATCCTGAGATTCCGATGAGCTACACTTTTGCCGGAGAGAATGTTAATCTTGACCGGGTAGATATGACCGAGCGTCTTGACCGCGAGTTAACTTCGATGGTCTATACCCATGGCAATACGCTGCTTACGATTAAGAGAGCCAACAGATTTTTCCCCCTGATGGAGCCGATATTGAAAAAGAACGGTATTCATCCGGATTTTCTATATCTTGCCTGCATTGAAAGCTATTTGAATCCTTTAGCACGTTCAGGAGCCGGTGCCGTAGGAATCTGGCAGTTTATGCCCGCGACGGCTAAGGAATATGGCCTGGAGGTTAATGATGAAGTCGATGAACGTTACCATTTTGTTAAGGAAACCGAAGCTGCCTGCAAATATTTCAAACGAGCATTTGCCAAATATGGTAACTGGGAGTCGGTTGCCGCCAGTTATAATGGAGGTACCGGACGCATTGACAAAGAACTGAGCGCTCAAAACGTCAATTCGGCTTTTGACCTTTGGCTTGTTGAAGAAACCCGTCGTTATCCTTATCGTATGATGGCGATGAAGATGATTATGGAAAATCCTTCGGAATATGGGTTCACTCTTGGTGATCATCAACTCTATCAGCCGCTGGAATATACAGTTGAAACCGTTAGCGGTCCGGTGGCTGATTGGGCTGTATGGGCTCAAAATCATGGAATTGATTATCAGACACTCCGCGAATATAATCCGTGGATTCGCGATAAAAAGTTAACTAATAAGTCAGGCAAGACCTATCAAGTCTGGATACCAAAAGCTGACTCGCTTTTGCGTTCAAGCCGCAAGGTCTCCACTTATAATTCTAACTGGACTAAATGACGAAACACTCTAAATCCTCCTCGGCCCTTGACTCGTTGGTAATCAAAGGGGCGAGGGTACATAATTTAAAGAACATCGACGTAGAGATTCCCCATGGGAAGCTGACGGTCATTACCGGTCTCAGTGGCTCGGGAAAATCTTCACTGGCCTTTGACACTATTTTTGCCGAGGGTCAGCGGCGCTATATAGAAACTTTTTCGAGCTATGCCAGACAGATGCTCGGTACTTTGGAACGCCCGGATGCGGACCAAATTACCGGGCTCAGTCCCGTAATTGCCATCGAGCAGAAGACTATAAATCGCAATCCCCGTTCCACTATAGGAACCACTACGGAGGTCTATGACTTTTTGCGTCTGCTTTATGCCAGAGTCGGACAAGCCCGGTCGTATGTCAGCGGCAAACCGATGGTCAAGTATTCTGAGGAGCAGATTGTCGAGCTTATATTGAAGCGTTTTGACGGGCATAAGATTTTACTGCTTTCTCCGCTGGTCAAGAATCGTAAGGGTCACTATCAGGAATTATTCGAGCAACTGAGCCATAAGGGCTATCTGACCGTCAGAGTTGATGGAAAGATGCGCGAGATCTCTCCCGGAATGAAACTTGATCGATATAAAAACCACTCAATAGAGTTGGTCGTCGATAAATTGAAAGTTACGGATGTTGACATTGTCAGACTGCGTGAATCCGTTAGCTCTACGCTTCGTCAAGGGGGTAAGCAGATGATTTTATGTGATGTTGACGATGATAACAGCCTGCATTATTTCTCACGGATGTTAATGGATGCCGAACACGGCATTAGTTACCGCGAACCTGCTCCACACAATTTCTCATTCAATTCTCCATTGGGAGCATGTGAACGTTGCAAGGGTCTCGGTGAGATTAATATAATTGATATTGATAAGGTTATCCCGAACAGGGAACTGAGCATTGCTGCCGGCGCGATTGAACCTCTCGGAAAATTGAAATCATCAATGATTTTCAAGCAGTTAGAGGCCCTTTTGGCGCGTCATGGTTTCACTTTAAAAACTCCGGTCCGGAACTTGTCGGAAGAGGCGCTCAATAAGGTCTTGTATTGCTGTCTCTTATACAGGTCTCGGATCCGAGGAGACGCACATGA
>CAMWSN010000154.1 GCA_947176925.1 uncultured Porphyromonadaceae bacterium | reverse complement strand
AGATAACGCCTTTGTATCGCACCGGAGTATCTTCGCTTGGTTGAACCTCGATCACGGCAACTTCGCCATCGGGGAAAGCCTCCTTGTAAACCATCATTGCCGGAGGCGGGAGAATCGTCCCTGAATTTCGTAAACCCGAATATCCACGCAGTTGCTGATCTGTAAAGGTCAGTCCGTCAAGTTTACCATTATCATCAGCCCCAATCAAAAAATATCCCGGTTTTTGGGAATTGCGTATATCATTGGCAAACGCACATATTGCCTCCGACATTTTCCTGGTGTTGTCAGTAGCTAACGTGCGCTCTACGCGCTCATTCTCTATATCGCTAAGGAGCGATCGTATTTCGGCTTTGGGCAGAGGCATATATTTATTCTTAATATTGCAAAATTACTCATAATTTGCGAGTTATCCAACCATCTGAAATTATTAATCTGTAACATAGAGCAATCACACAAGTGCAAAATTAGCGACAAGCATTGAAAACTGCATAAAACCTCAAGGACTGCGCCATCCCCCGAATGAGGTGACGCAGTCCTCGCTGTATGTCTGATAATATTAGAAAGTATATGTAACGCCTAACGTGATGGGGAGCCCCGCTCCTTCACTCATGATCTGGCCTCTTATATCCAATCCGATCCCCCAGTTGTCATTGATATAATATTCACAACCCGGTCCTATCAGAAAGGAAGCCCCCGAAAGACCATCAATATTGAGATACCCGCCACCGATTGCAGGATAAAGGACGAAACGTTCACCCAGATTGAATCCCCACTGAAGCTCAACAGCCGCATCTACTCCACAGCCCACATCGGATCCTGAGATCACGGAAGCGATAGCCTTGCCGCGGAAATGGTCAGAGAAATTATAGAGCACGGAAACTCCGCCTCCAAACAGGTTGGGATCGACCTTGGGATTGTCATACAAATGAACCCCAACTGTGACATCGCCCTTGTCGGCATAAGCGTTGATGCCTAAGGCGACAAACATGAATAATGCAATAAGCTTTTTCATGACGTTTTGATTTTAAGGTTAATTAAAATGTTTATCGATCGGTTGTGCTTTCCTCTTGCTCAGCCTGATCTTCAATTTCAAAAGTAAAAGATGGAATCAGTGTTTTTCCTTTTCCCTCAAGCATCACGCCCAAATACGGACTCTCAATCTTGATTCTGGAGAATTTTGCAAATTCAATACCGTTCAGGTAAAAGATTATCTTGTCGGCTTCCTTTTTCATAAAAAGGCTATATGCGGATCCTACGTATTTCACCAATCCTGTTTTCACCGTGGAGGACATTCCGTCCTTTACCACGAAATAGGAATACTGCTCCTTTGAAATGGTGATCGCTTTATAGTTTCTGCTGTCGGAATAATCAAACACAATTCCGACTTTGGTATCATTGCTGAGTTTCGGACCAATAAAGTTGGCACTGAATCCGAAGTTATCAGTTTCGGTATTGAAAGACAGTTCTGTTATCGACGTCACATAGTAATCAGCATTTTTACACTCGAGCACAAGCCCTTTGTCAGAGATTACGGCACTACCCTTTTTGCCTTTGAATTGGCTCCATTCAAGCTGAGGATCAGTCGTTGAGAAGCTCTTGTCGTTGGCATCATTCACGACCGCCTCATATTTGCTATGAGCCGGCTGCTCGATTACTATGCCCGTCTTTAGCCCGCGACTTGATGCGCTTTGCGCGCCGACCGTCAACAGCATCAGGGTTATGCAAGATGTTGTTAGGATATGTTTCATTGCAAATTAAGTTTTCTGTGGATAAAGTCAGTCTTATTCAGCGGAACCTACAGTGGTCTGCAATTCCTGAATCATAGGTTCGAAAGAACGCAGCACACGGTCATAAGTCTTGTAGCACTGCTCCGAATGACAATCGTTTTCCTTGATTTGCACAACGATCCGCACTTTATATGACAACACCTCGTCGTCGATAAACGACATTCTCACCTCCAGACGGGTCCTCACAGTCTGATACTTGAATTTAGTCAATCGCCAAGAGGTCTTGATCCAACCTGCCGTCTTGTCACGCACCTCAATATTGTCGAAATAGTTGGTGCAAACGCTCATAAGCCGCTTCCACACTTTATCCTCACTCATTCCTTTCCGGCAAATGATCTCATGCCATTTATTGGCGAGCTCCATTCCGTCCTCACCACCTGCTGAAGCCGCAAACGCTTCATCTTCGGGCAACGTGTAGAGGACTGTCGATTTAGTGTTGGATTTGAGCAATCGATAACTCCGGGTAATATATCCCGGCGCCTCCACTTTGATTACATAAAAATCCGTGTTTCGGTCAAACTTCACCTGGTAGCTTCCCGTCCCCACCAACTGACCATCCACAAAGATGTTGGCCGTTTCGGGAATGACATTCACGGTAATTTTCTTTGCCGCAAAAACATCAGCCGATGTGAGAAGCGCGGCAAACAGGCATAAAAGCCAAATCGCTTTTTTCATAAAAATTCAATGCCGCCGGACTCCCGCGAAGGCCATTTATTAAACAAGAACGCGTGAGAGTCATACTCCCTTGTCCGTCCCACGTTTGGAGGCTCTGGAATGCCCATTGCAATGGAACGGACAGTGCAGAGACCTCACGCGGAATATGTGTAGTATCAACCCTACACTCGCGTGCCGGCTGACTTACATATTCACACAAGACTCCTACCCTGTCACATTCTTGACTGCAATGCGAAATTTTCCAGATTTCCAAACGTCAAGAAAGACGACGAGTAAACGCGTCAATTATGTCTGCTTCCCGCCCGCATTCCCTTTCGGGCCTCTGCTCGCGGTTTGCGTGGCAAATTTAGTAAAACATTCCGATTTTCCAAAACAACAAGCGATAATTGGGGCTTCGTAAAAATCAAATAGCCCTCCGATTCACTCGGATTCCGCCGCAAACTCGCCAGGAAGTGGCGGTGCCGCAATACTCAACTGGAGGATGGCAGGAGGATGCTGTTAAGGGGGAATTCGCGGGGGAGTGAGAAAAAAATTGTTGAAATAATTGGATTTATCCTACATTTTCGCTTATTTTGTGGGCAAGTCGATAGAAAACATTTCGGCTTGCCGGCAAAAAATGAAAAGAATACTCCTGTCAATCGCTCTCGCCACAGCTGTCGCAGCCGCTCCGGGCGCTGCCGCCGCAGCCGAACCGGCATCGAACAATGCCGCGACGGAAACGTTTTATATCCAGCTCGTGAGCCGCTCGCGCTTCTCGGCCGACCGCGGCGACAATTTCGCTTCGATCGAAACGGGGCGCGAATTCGTGCAGCTCACAGGCATGAGCGAGGGGCTGGCCGCGAGAATCGGGAAGCGCCGCTTCCCCTCGCTGCTCGACGGGCTGAACAAGCTGGCCATAAACGGCTGGCGCCTCGTCGACGCTTCAACCGTGACTCAAGGGGCCACGAGCACCGTGACATGGACTCTGGCCAAAACCGTCGGCGACCGCTCCGAACTGCTCGACGGGCTGACAGATTGAACTTAGCATAGCAATTCATATTCAAATCATAATTTTTAATCTATGAAGAAACTTCTACTCCTTTCCGCCGCAGCAATCGCGGCAGCAGGCGCCCAGGCTGCCGACGTGAAGCAGCCCGTGGGGATGCCCAAAACCGCCATCAAGCAGATTTCCTCGAATGGCCGCTATGCTGCCTCGAGCCTGATCGGCAACGTGACCGCCTATGACCTTCAGTCAAACAGCGAAAAGGCTTTCGAAGGCGCGGAATATGCCACCTACGCCCTCGGCACAGCCGGCATGAGCATCTCCGACAATGGTATCTTCGTCGGCTCGCTCTCCGAATCGGAAGCTGCCTATCTCGATTTCAGCACCGGCCAGTGGACCAAGCTTCCCACTACCACCCGCGGCGATTTCGGCGCTTACGCCATCACCCCCGACGGTTCGATGATCGTGGGCTTCATCGGCAACAAGAGCGAAAACCTCGATGAAAACGAGGAGGACAACACATACTCCATCCCGGTCTACTGGACCCGCCAGGCCGACGGCACCTACGCCAAGCGCTACCACACGGTGGATGTGAGCGAATTGTA
>CAMWSN010000153.1 GCA_947176925.1 uncultured Porphyromonadaceae bacterium | reverse complement strand
TTCAACCTTCAACTTTCAACCTTCAACCTTCAACCTTCAACCTTCAACCTTCAACCCTCAACCCTAAACAAAGAGATGCGTTATTTGATAATAGGACTTGGTATTTACGGGTCAAACTTGGCAAAGGATCTTACAGATATGGGTCATGAAGTGATCGGCGCGGACCGCTCGGCGACGATTGTTGATGCCATAAAAGAATATATCTCAACGGCTTATATACTTGATTCGACAGATGAAGCAGCATTGAGCGGTCTGCCCCTGACGGGAGTAGACCTGGTTATTGTTGCAATCGGCGAGAATTTCGGTGCGTCCATCAAGACTGTGGCGATTCTCAAAAAGTTAGGCGTCAAACATATCTATGCCCGTGCGGCAGATGACCTGCACTATGCGATACTTGAAGGGCTGCAGATTGACCGCATCATCACCCCTGAGCAGCGCGCCGCCCGCGACCTATCCATGGAGATGGCCCTCGGACATCAGGCCCGAGTCATGAACGTCGCACCTGAAATTTACACCATGCGCTTTGAGACGCCTGACATTTTTGTAGGCTCCGCTTACACCCGCCTCCAGTTGGATAAGGAATTCGGCCTGCAGTTGATTGCCGCTTTCCGCCCCGCCGATAAGAAAAACCTTCTCGGAGTCTCCTCAAAAAATCTTGATCCGATTGACCTTACCCAAGCCGAAGTTACTCCGGGCGACATCCTCCTCTGCTACGGGCCCCGCCAATCCTTCCTCAAGCTGATGGCCCACTGCTCCTGACATTTCCCTGCCGTTTACTACTCGCAAGAGACGGGACTATTCCATAAGTTAAATTGAGTTAATTAACGGGCAGGAAATTAAACTTTTGTGATGAAAAATGCTCTAAAGCATTGTATTAAAGAATAAAATTCATCACAAATTATGTATTTCAGTTTTAGAATGGCCTTCGTGGCCTCGGCTCTTGGTGTGGCCTCGGTGGCCAATGCTGCAGAGCCATCTCCGGCTGACACGATTTCGGTTGAGCGGATTGTCGCCCCGCTGCCGGAATCGACTCCCGAGGTTTGGACCTTCAGTGATTGCCTTAATTGGGCTATTGAAAACAACACTGAGGTGCGTCGCTCAATGCTCAACGTCTTGTCCGCGCGTCAGGACGTTTTATCTGCCAAAGATGCGTGGCTCCCAACCGTCGGCTTCACAACCAATCAGAGTTTTACAAATTATCCGGCTAACGAGCAGGGTCGCAACCATAATTCCTATGGCAGCTCATACAACATTGGCGCATCATGGACGGCATGGGACGGAAATGTCCGCAAATATGCCTCTGAATCTGCCAAGCTGGTTGAACAGCAGCGTGCCCTGGCCGGTGATGACGCTATTGTCACACTCAAACTGGGAATTCTTGATGCTTACCTGAATATCATGTATGCCGAGGAAGCTGTGAAAATCGCCGAGCAGACTCTTGAGGTCAGCGCCATGCAGGCCGAGAGAGCAAAACGCTTGGCTGAATCCGGGCGAACTTCTCGCGTTGACTATGCGCAGATAGAGAGTCAGAGAGCACAGGATGCCTATAATCTTACGCTGGCTCACAATAATTTTGAAAGCGCTAAGTTGACACTGAAAAAAATCCTCACTCTCGGAATTGATTATAATCTTAACGTGGCCGAGGTGTCGTTTTCTGATTCGGAGGTGCTTGCGCCCTTACCTGCGGCCTCTGAGGTTTATAATCTGGCCGTGGAGTGGTTGCCTCAGTTCAAAAGTAATGAAATCGCCAAGTCCATATATAGCAACGACGTAAAAATCGCCAAGGCCGGACGCCTCCCTTCCGTGTCGGTTCAGGGAGCCCTTGCCAGTGGATATTCTTCAGGCGCCTCTCGTAACTGGGCTTCTACGATGGGTCGAAATTTCAACGAAAACATCGGTGTGACGCTGAGTGTGCCTATTTTTGACGGCAATTCCACCAAGCGGGCTGTCGCCAAGGCCCGTCTGGCCGAGCTTGACTATGACCTCACTCAAAGGGATTTACTGGATAATCTCTCACAGACAATTGAAAATCTGTTTATAAGTGCCGCAAATGCTCAGGCGAGATATAATGCCGGAGTGTCACAGCTCGACGCCGTTCAGCTTTCCGCTGACCTCGTAAACCGCCAGTTTGAACTCGGCTATGTGAACCCGCTTGACTTTTTGACCGCTCATAATAATCTGCTTAATGCCCGTCTGGAATTGCTCCAGAGCAAATATATGGCTATCCTTGCTTCCAAGACCATAGGCTTCTATGCTTCTCAGGAAATATCGTTGAACTAAAAAAAGAACCACAATAAAAAAATGAAAAACAAGAATCAGACCAAGTTTTCGGGCCTGAGTGCTGTCGGCTTTATGGTATTGGCAGTCTGCTCCTGCTCCAAGCAAAACTCCTTTGAAATCGAAACCTATACGGTCTCGCCTACGTCACTTTCTGAAATCGTCACCGCTACGGGTACAATGGAGTCGGTGACTTCCGTCGATGTCGGTACTCAGGTTACCGGCATTATCAGCAATCTCCTTGTTGACTTCAATGATGAGGTCACAAAGGGTCAGCTGATTGCCGAAATTGACAAAACAGTGCTCCAAAGCGAGCTCCAGAGCGCCGATGCAACCCTCGCTTCCGCAAAGGCAAGTTATGAATACGCCAAGGCAAATTTTGAGCGCGACAAGGCGCTCCATAGCGAAAAACTCATTTCCGACTATGAATTCCAGACCTCTCAGAAGGACTATGAGGTGGCTCGCATGGCCTACGAGAAGGCTCAGGCCGACCGTGTGCGAGCCGCTAAAAACCTCACTTATGCTGAAATCACTTCGCCCATTGACGGTATAGTGGTCTCGCGTGAGGTTGAAGTGGGCCAGACTGTTGTTTCGAGCATGAGTGTGGCAAGCCTCTATGTCATTGCTGACCTGGATAATATGCAGGTTGTCGGCAACGTTGACGAAGCCGATATAGGCCAGGTTAAGGTGGGCCAGAACGTGACTTTTACCGTCGACGCATATCCTGACGACACTTTCAGCGGAAGCGTATCGCAGGTGCGCATAAGCCCTACTACGACTAACAATGTCGTGACCTATGAAGTGATTGTCTCAACCACTAATCCGGACCATAAGCTTATTCCCGGCATGACGGCTAACCTTTCCATCTACACTCTCCGGCTTGATGACGCTATCGCCGTGCCTCTCAAGGCTTTGAAATTTGAGCCGATGCAGGCTCCGGAGGATTCGAAGCTCCCTGAGCCCAAGCCCCTTGACCGCAAGTCGGAGAATTCCGTATGGGTGCTCCGCGATAACAAGCTCGTCGAAACGGCCGTTACCCTCGGAATGAAAAACAGCGTTTATCAGCAGATTACGGAAGGATTGCAGGTGGGCGATAAGGTTGCATTGCAATACCATCAAATTAAATCCGGCGGCGGCGACGGCGGCGAAAAGGCCCAGGAAAATCCCTTCATGCCGAAGCCTCCCGGCGCTAAGAAAAAATAAAAATTGCCATGGCTAAAGAAATTATCAAGGTTGAAAACCTTAAGCGATACTTCAAGGTGGGCGATGAGACGGTCAAGGCGCTCCGAGGCGTTTCATTCACAATCTATGAGGGCGAGTTCGTGACCATCATGGGAACCTCCGGCTCCGGTAAGTCCACTCTGCTGAACACTCTGGGATGCCTGGACACTCCCAGCTCCGGCGAATATTTCCTTGACGGCATCCCCGTCAAGGGAATGAACCGCAATGAACGGGCGCGCATCCGCAACCGCAAAATCGGATTCATTTTCCAGAACTATAACCTCCTGCCCAAGACTACGGCGCTTGAAAACGTTGAGCTCCCCTTGCTCTATAACCCCGCCGTCAGCGCTAAGGAGCGCGCCGAGCGCGCTGAAAAGTGTCTGCGCGAGGTGGGGCTCGGTGAGCGCCTCTTGCACAAGAGCAATCAGATGTCAGGCGGTCAGCAGCAGCGTGTGGCTATTGCCCGTGCCTTGGACAATAATCCCGTGATAATCCTGGCTGACGAGGCTACGGGTAATCTAGCCACCCGCACGTCGATTTCTAACCTTACTCTTTTT
>CAMWSN010000152.1 GCA_947176925.1 uncultured Porphyromonadaceae bacterium | reverse complement strand
CGACCACCGAGATATACACAAGGCTATTCGTCGGCAGCGTCAGATTTTTTTATTAGAAATGTAAATGCCTTCACTCTGATCTAAACCATCGAGGAAAACAAACATCATGCCGCTGGGCTCCCATACCAGCTCTTGGTCAAGGATATAATCTTTGAATGATGCCCCTCGAGGTCCTCAAGAAATATTGGGGCTACGACTCTTTCCGCCCCATGCAAGCCGAGATTGTTGACTCCGCCCTGAGCGGCGCCGACACTCTCGGCCTGCTGCCTACGGGCGGCGGAAAGAGCATCACCTTTCAGGTCCCGGGCCTCCTGATGCCGGGGCTGACCATAGTCGTCACCCCGCTGATTTCCCTGATGAAGGACCAGGTTGACAATCTCCGCGCCCTCGGAATTCCCGCAACCTACATCCATTCGGGCCTGACGGCAGCTGAGGTGCGCTTAGGCCTGCAAAAAGCCGAGTTGGGCAAGGTCAAATTCCTATATCTCAGCCCCGAACGCCTCAAAAACGAACACTTTCGCCAACGCCTCCGCGACTTTGACGTATCGATGATAGTCGTCGACGAGGCTCACTGTATCAGCCAGTGGGGCTATGATTTCCGCCCCTCATATCTCCACCTTGCCGAACTGCGCAAGCTCTTTCCCCGGGCCGTCATGATGGCCCTGACTGCGTCGGCCACTCCCGCGGTAGTTGACGACATTACCCGCCTGTTAGAGTTTCGCCCCGGATTCAAGGTATTTCGCAAGTCATTTGCCCGCCCGAATATCAGCTACATTGTCCGCTACACCGAGGACAAACCCGAACGCCTGCTGACGATTCTTCAAAACACTGCCGGTTCAGCCATTGTCTACGTCCGTTCGCGCCGCAAAACCCGCGAAATTGCCGAAACGCTCATCGCCTCCGGAATTCCCGCAGACTATTATCACGCCGGCCTCGCTCCGGAAGACAAAGACCTGAAACAGCAACGATGGAAGGACGGCGAGAGCCGCGTGATGGTCGCCACGAACGCCTTCGGCATGGGCATTGACAAGCCGGACGTCCGCGTCGTGGTCCACTATGACCTCCCTTCGTCGATCGAGGAGTATTATCAGGAAGCGGGACGTGCGGGAAGGGATGGAAAACCCTGTTTTGCCGTGGTCATAGCTTCCGCGGCTGATAAAGCCGTGATTGCGCGCCGGTTAAGCGAGGCTTTTCCGCCGCGCGAGTATATTGCCGACATCTATGAAAAAGCCTGCCTGTTCATTGACTTGGCCTTGGGCGAAGGCTTCAACAAGGTCTTCGACTTTGACTTCGGCAAGTTCGTCAAGCAATATCGCCTTCAGGAAGGTTCCGCGCGCTCGGCCCTTAGGCTGCTTTCACTGGCAGGCTACATTGACTTCGTCGAGGAAGTTGACGCCCGCGCACGCCTGATGATGATTGCACCCAAGCATGAACTTTATTCTCTTCAACTGACGCCGGAACAGGACGAGGTGCTTCAATACATCCTCCGCAACTGCTCCGGAGTGTTTGCAGACTATGTCCAGATTTCCGAGACGGTCATTGCCACGCGGCTTCAGATGACTGCCGACGCGGTCTATCACGCCCTGTTGGATCTGACGCGAATCCACGCGCTCCATTATATTCCCCGGCGCCAGCAGCCCTTTCTCTTCTTTCCCTCGCGCCGGATTCAGGCCAAGTATATCGAAATGCCGCGCGACGTCTACGACCGGCGGCGCGACCTGATGAAGCAACGCCTCGACGCCATGAAGCGATTCGTCTTTGACCCGACGGCCTGCCGCGCGAACATTATCCTCGAATACTTTGACGAGCAACCCTCAAGCCCATGCGGGAGCTGTGACAATTGCCGCGCAACCCGCCGCCCGCAATCAGCCTCTGACCCAAAGGCCGAGGAGAATCTCATCAAGTCCCTTGCCGACAAGGAAATTGAACTCCGCGAACTGGTCAGGCGTTCAAGACTTAAACCGGAAAAGGCCGCCGAAATCATTCGCCGCCTCCTGGACCGCCAAGAATTAACCTTAACAGACAGCAACAGAATCCTATGCAAGCACCCTTAGCCGAACGCATGCGCCCCCAAGGGCTGGAAGACTACGTAGGCCAGACCCACTTAGTCGGCCCCGACGCCATCCTGCGCCGCATGATTGAACAGGAGCGCATCTCATCATTCATCCTCTGGGGCCCTCCGGGAGTGGGTAAAACAACCTTGGCGCGCATCATTGCCAACGCGACCAACTCGCCGTTCTATACTCTCTCCGCCGTCCACGCCGGAG
The DNA here is from genome assembly GCA_947176925.1 of uncultured Porphyromonadaceae bacterium. Lineage (GTDB taxonomy): Bacteria > Bacteroidota > Bacteroidia > Bacteroidales > Muribaculaceae > UBA3263. Next base: position 1,795 of record CAMWSN010000152.1, on the reverse strand, counting down.
TGAAAGAGGTCCGCGAGGTGATTGAGCAATGCCGGGCCGACTCGCGCTCGATGTTTGCCTCCGGGCGCCCGATTCTCTTCATTGATGAAATCCATCGGTTCTCGAAGTCCCAGCAGGATTCACTGTTAGGGGCCGTCGAAAGCGGAGTAGTGACCCTGATCGGAGCCACTACGGAAAACCCCTCGTTTGAGGTCATCCGCCCGCTGCTGAGCCGCTGCCAGGTCTACACTCTGCGCCCGCTTGACGCCGAGGAACTGCAAACCCTTCTGAATCACGCTCTTGAGCGCGACGAAATACTCTCGCAGCGCGACGTCCAAGTTGAGCAGACCGACGCCCTCTTCCGTTTTTCCGGCGGTGACGCCCGCAAATTGCTCAATATCCTCGACCTGTTAGAGCAGTCAACTCCGGCCAATAAACCGCTGATAATCAACGACCGAACCGTCACGGAGCGCCTCCAGGAAAACCCTGCGGCCTACGATAAAGGCGGCGAGATGCACTATGACATTATCTCAGCCTTTATTAAGAGCGTGCGCGGCTCGGACCCCGACGCCGCTATCTACTGGCTGGCGCGCATGGTTGCCGGCGGCGAGGACCCCGAATTCATTGCCCGCCGCCTCTGCATCCTTGCCGCCGAAGACATAGGCCTGGCTAACCCCAACGCGCTGCTGCTTGCCAACGCTACTTTTGACGTAGTGAAAAAAATCGGTTGGCCTGAGGGCAGAATCCCCCTGGCCGAATGTACCGTCTATCTGGCCACGTCGCCCAAGTCAAATTCCGCCTATATGGCAATCAACTCGGCCCTGATGGAAGTGGAGAAAAGCGGCGACCTTCCCGTGCCCTTACATCTTCGCAACGCCCCGACGGCCCTGATGAAAAAAATGGGCTACGGCGCCGACTACAAATATCCTCATGACTATCCGGGCCATTACGTAGCCCAGCAATATCTCCCCGATGCCCTCCAAGGCGAAACCCGCTTCTATATCCCCGCCGACAACCCCCGCGAACACCGATAATTAAGTGATGAATAAGGGCCGGAAAGCGGGAGTTAACAAAATTTAACTTTGAGAATTTCGGGTAAGTGACCGTAAATTAGTAAATTTGCGTGCATTTTTCTGTAGACTACACAATAATTAACTGATAGCTATGCGAGTTAGAATCTTGGTAATCGACGATGAAGAGTCGATTTGCGAAATCTTAAAATATAACCTCGAAAAGGAGGGATATGAGGTCAACACTGCCAATTCCGCAGAGGAAGCGCTGACTATGGATTTACCCTCATATCAGCTCTTTATTGTTGACATAATGATGGATAAGCTCTCCGGTTTTGACTTTGCCGGCAAGCTCAAAAACAATGAAGAACTCGAAAACAAGCCCATCATTTTCTGTACGGCCCTTGCCGACGAAGACGATACGGTCATGGGCCTGAATCTCGGTGCCGATGATTATATCACCAAGCCGTTTTCGATTCCTCAGGTAGTGGCCCGCGTGCGCTCGGTACTCCGCCGCTGTAACATTCAGGACCATCTCCAGGCCAACCGCTCAAAGGCCAAATATGAGTCTGACATCGTGTTCCAAGGTATCCGAATCAACCGTAACGAAAAAATCTGTTACATCGACGGGCAGGACGCCGGGTTGAGCCGCACGGAATTTGACCTCCTGCTCTTCTTCCTCGAACACCGTAATCGCGTTTACTCCCGCGAGGAAATCATCCGCAACGTATGGACCAACGTAGTCAGCAATCGCACGGTTGACACCAGCCTTACCCGCCTGCGAACCAAACTCGGCGCCTATGGCA
>CAMWSN010000151.1 GCA_947176925.1 uncultured Porphyromonadaceae bacterium | reverse complement strand
GTACCGTAATGACCTTGGACCGCGCCAGTTTCATCATTACTCCGGGTTGATCGGCCTCAACATCTTCGCCGTCAGCTTTCAGCGGAATATCGCCGTTTTGGAATCCGGCCTTCAAGGCGGCGGGAACATAATCCATACCGGCGTAAGCATCACGGAATTTGACGGTTTTTTCACCGTAACTGAACGTCAGGCCAACGAAAATGATGATTGCAAGGAGGAAGTTGAAAATCACGCCTCCGGCCATCACCAGGAGCCTTTTCCATGCAGCTTTACCATAAAAATCGGTTTCCGCCGGTCCGGAAGCGGCTACGTCAGCCGCATCCTTTGTCTCGTCGACCATTCCGGCAATGGAGCAATAGCCTCCTAAGGGAATCCAGCCGATGCCGTAGATTGTTTGTTTCCATCCCGGGACTTTCTCTCCAGGGCCATAGGCTTTACCGACTTTCCAGCTTGCAAGGGGATGGGGCTTTTCTTCTTTGTCCATCCAGGTGCAAAGCTCCAGGCGCCCTTGTTCGGGAATGTAGCGCATCAGCGAGAAGCGAGGATTGAAGAACAGGAAGAATTTCTCAACCTTGATGCCGAAGATGCGGGCGAAAATATAGTGGCCAAACTCATGGACTGTCACCAACAGTGCCAGTGCCATAATGAGTTGAAGGGCTTTCATCAGGAATACTGCCATAAATATACGTCTGAGGGGGGCTTATTGAATGATTTCGGCGGCAATTCGGCGCGCCTCGTTATTGGTTTCTATGTAATCGTCAAGAGTAGGCGAGGGGATGAAATTGCATCGTTCAACCGTCTCCATTATGACTGGGTAAATATCGGTAAAGCGGATTTGCCCGTGGCGGAACGCTTCGTTGACAATCTCGTTGGCGGCATTGACAATGCAGGCCGTGTTTCCTCCGCGATTGAGAGAGTAGGGAGCGAGGGTCAGGCAGGGGAACTTGTCAGTGTCCGGAGCTTCAAAAGTCATTTGGGAATAGTCCTCAAGCTTCAACGGACGTTCTCCGGTAGGTCTGCGCACAGCCCCGGTAAGAGCGTAACTGATAGGAAGGTGCATATCAGGAACACCAAGTTGAGCCTTGACGGCACCGTCAGCAAATTCAACCATCGAGTGGATGATACTCTGAGGATGAACCACAGCTTCAATTCTTTCCGGTTCTATGCCGAAAAGCCATCGGGCCTCAATGATTTCAAAGGCTTTGTTGAGCATTGTGGCCGAGTCAATGGTGATTTTGGCTCCCATGTCCCAGTTAGGATGGCGGAGCGCTTCGGCGGCGGTGACAGTGGCGAGTTTTTCCTTGTCCAACCGGCGAAAAGGTCCTCCTGAAGCGGTGATAATCAGTTTTTTGACCGCAGCGGGGTCTTCACCTTTGAGACATTGATAAATTGCGGAATGTTCGGAATCAACGGGTATTATCTCGGATTCGGAGTCCTTCAGGAGATTGTTGACCAACTCGCCGGCCACTACTAATGTTTCTTTATTAGCCAGTGCAATTTTTTTCCCGGCACGGATTGCGCGTATGGTCGGGAGCAGTCCGGAGTAGCCCACGGTGGCTGTCACTACGAGGTCCGTATCGTCGGCTTCCATGGAGTCAGCAATGGCTTCCGGGCCTGCCGCCGTCAGTATTCCGTGCGGTTCCAAAGCCTCTTTCAGTTGGCCGTAAAGCTCCGATGCGCCTATGATTACGCGCGCGGGACGGAACTCTAAAGCCTGCTGAATCAGCTCATTAATGCGCCGTCCGGCTATTAATGTGCTGACTCTGAAATGCTCAGGATTCCGCCTGATTATATCAAGGGTTTGAGTCCCTATGGACCCCGTAGACCCAAAGATTGCTATTCTTTTCGGTTTCATTTGATTGAAATGTGCAGTTGCAAAGTTACAAAAAATATTTTAGAAAAAAAATTTGGAGTTATGAAATTATTGTCGTACCTTTGCGGTGTTCTAATAAACTATTACACTAATATGCTCAAGTTACAACACATTTCTTACTGCTATCCGGGGCAGGTTCGTCCGGTGATCAATGACTTCTCGATGGAGTTGAATCCCGGCGGAATTTATGGCCTTCTGGGGGCTAACGGCGCCGGTAAGTCAACTCTTCTCTATCTTATTTGCGGTTTACTTAAGCCCTCAACCGGCTCCGTTTCATTCATGGGTACGGAGACTTTTCTTCGCGAGCCGGAGATGCTTACGGAGATTTTCCTCGTGCCTGAAGAAATCTCTCTTCCTTCCATTTCATTAGAGAAATATATTGAGCTTAACGCGCCGTTTTATAAGAATTTCAATCGCGAGCAGCTCAATGATTACCTGACCCAGTTCCGCCTTGACCCATCGATTCACCTCGGTCAGCTCAGTATGGGCCAGAAGAAGAAAGCTTTCGTGGCATTTGCGTTGGCTTGTAACACGTCGCTGCTGATTATGGATGAACCGACCAACGGCCTTGATATTCCCGGCAAGAGTGAATTTCGTCGCGCCATAGTCAGCGCAATGAATGATAACCGTACTATCATTATCTCTACTCATCAGGTTCGTGACTTGGAGCGTGTGCTCGACCATGTACTTATTATGGATCAGCAGGGAGTAGTGCTTAATTCTTCTATAGCTGCTATTCAGAATCGTCTTGTCTTCAAGTTCGTCCAGGACCCTGCGGAGCTCAACGGAGCCCTTTGGTCTATGCCGGTACCCGGGGGATATAACGTTGTGCGTCTGCGCGGCGAGGGTGTCCCGGAGACGGAAGTAAACCTTGAATCTTTATTTGAACTTGCATTTACTAACCCGCAACTTACAAACGCATTATGAATAATTCTTTTTCGTGGGCCAGAGTGCGCCTGCTGATTCGTCGTTATCTCAATGAGAACTCACGCCAGCTTTGGATGGCAGTCGGAGTAGTGTTTGGAATAATGTTCCTTTTGGCGCTCTTATTTAATAGCTTTGATATGCGTGACAACGCCTTCGGGGTTGTTATTTGGTTTACTTTCCTATTTATAGGCAGTCTTGCTGTTGAGGTGTCGGCCTCGCTGACCTTTTCGTCAATGTCGACCAAGCCGCGACGTATTGTTGCAATGATGGTTCCCGCCTCCAAAGCTGAAAAGTTTGTCTCTTTGATGTTGATTTATAATGTTTTCGGTCCGATAGCGATTCTTTTGTCAGCACTTGCTGCCGATGCGCTTTCTGCCGGGCTCCATCTTCATGCGCCATATTTCTTTGATGCATTTAAACTTCTGTTTACGATTTTCCCTCAAATTGATTTCTCCGAGTTAAGCGGCCACTGGGGCCAGGTAACTGAGGCTATCGCCTTGATAGTTTTGGGATTAGCCTCCATGTTCTTTTTCAATCAATCGGTTTACACTCTTGGAAGTGCTTTGTGGCCCAAAAAATCGTTTATCAAAACTTTCTGTGCTCTTTATGTGATTCAAATGGTGCTCAGTATTTTACTCAGTATTGGTCTTTTGAACCACAACTGGATATTAGATATGTTGTCCTGCATTAATTTTGAAGACGTTTCGTGGCACCTTGTAATCTGGGGAGCAATGATAGTTTGGTATGCAATAATTATTGCGATCTTCTGGGCTGCGTGGCGCCGATATAAGAATACGCAGCTGGTTCAAAAATTCATGATGAACTGATATGCAAGAAAACAGACCTATATATTTACAAATAGCTGACCGAATCTGCAATGATATCGTTGCCGGTAATCTTCCGGCCGAGGGGCGAGTTCCCTCGGTCAGGGAGCTGGCTGCCGAATCGCAGGTGAATGTCAATACAGTGGTCCGCACTTACGAACATTTGGAGCGTGACGGCGTGATTTTCAATCGCCGCGGACTCGGATATTTTGTGGCGTCCGATGCTGTGGAGCGTATTTCCGAGATTCGACGCAAACTCTTTTTTGAAGGCGGAGAGATGGATTTTATCTTTTCCCGTTTCAAGGCCATCGGCTTGACTCCCGCCGCAGTAAGCGAACTCTATTCTAAGTACCTTGGTTGAACCACCGTAACTATAAATGATTACTTTAAAGGACATAAACAAGACATATCCCGGAGTAGTTCCATTGCACGTACTGCGCGACATCAACCTGCACATTGACAAGGGCGAGCTGGTGTCGATTATGGGGGCGTCCGGCTCGGGGA
>CAMWSN010000150.1 GCA_947176925.1 uncultured Porphyromonadaceae bacterium | reverse complement strand
GGGTCCCTCTTTATAAGCAACTGAAAGTTATTCGCAAACAATTGATGCCCTTGCTTTTTGCCGAATTGGCCGGGTGTGTCGTCGGATTGGTGAGCGTCGTCGGTATTGCCGAATTGCTCGGAGCATCTAAGGAAGTGGTTATGTCGCTGGCGCCCAAGGCCGTAACCACCCCGATTGCGATGGAAATATCGTCAACTCTTGGCGGAAACGTTTCTTTGACCGCAGCCGTAGTTGTCTGCACCGGAATTTTCGGCTCCATTGCCGGATTTAATATGGTGAAACTCAGTCGTATCCGTTCATCAATGGCCGGAGGTCTGAGCATTGGCACTGCCTCTCACGCCGTCGGTACTGCTGCGGCCATTGAGCGCGGAGGCCTGCGCTACGGCGCCTTTTCGTCATTAGGCCTTACTCTCAACGGCCTTTTCACCGCACTCCTCGCGCCTGTTATCCTCCCCCTGCTCGGATACATTTGAAGGTTTAAACTTTCAACTATATTTGTGAAATCGGTAAAAAATTCGTAAATTTGCGGCTATAAACTATCATTTACCATTTCATCAATATATGCGCCCAACAGTTAATGCCGCTCTGATTCTTGAAGATGGCACCATTTTCCGAGGTAAATCCTTCGGTTATGCCGGACCTGCTGCCGGCGAGGTCGTGTTTAACACTGCTATGACCGGTTATCCGGAAAGCCTTACCGATCCGAGCTATGAGGGTCAAATTCTCGTCACTACTTATCCTATATTAGGAAATTATGGCGTACCGCCGCGTCAGGAAAAAGATGACGTCAGCCGATATTATGAGAGCGATCATATTCACGCTCGCGCAATTATCGCTCAGGATTATACTTACGAACATTCTCACTGGCAGGCTGACCGCTCATTGGCTGAATGGCTTGAAGAAGAAAAAATCCCCGGTATCTACGGTATTGATACTCGCGCCTTGACTAAGCTCCTTCGTGAAAAAGGCTCCATGTTGGGCAAAATAGTTATTGAAGGTCAACCCGAACCGGAGTTTTATGATCCCAATGCTGAAAACCTTGTCGCCAAGGTGAGCTGCCGCGAAGTGGAAACTCACGGCGAAGGTGAAAAGACCGTAGTGCTTGTTGACTGTGGCGTTAAACATAATATTATCCGGTGTCTGACCCGTCGCGGAGTCAAGGTAATCAGAGTTCCCTGGGACTATGATTTCACTCAGATTCCTTACGACGGTCTTTTTATTTCCAATGGCCCCGGCAATCCCGACATGGTTGATGTGACGGTTGAAAACCTCTGTAAAGCCATCCAATTAGGCAAACCTATCTGCGGAATCTGCATGGGTAATCAATTACTGAGCAAGGCTGCCGGCGCAAAAACTTATAAACTTAAATATGGCCACCGCAGCCATAATCAGCCCGTGCGCAGGGTAGGGACCGATACCTGCTTCGTGACTTCTCAGAATCATGGTTTTGCCGTTGATAACGAATCGCTCCCTTCAGATTGGGAACCGCTTTTCATCAATATGAACGACGGCACCAACGAGGGTATACGTCATAAAACCAAGCCGTTTTTCTCGGCTCAGTTCCATCCCGAAGCCTCTTCCGGTCCGAAGGACACGGAATTCCTCTTCGATGAGTTTATCCAAATGCTTTAAACATTCCCCAAAGATATGAAAGAAATTAAAAAAGTGTTGCTGCTCGGCAGCGGCGCCCTCAAGATAGGTGAGGCCGGAGAGTTTGACTATTCCGGTTCGCAGGCCCTCAAAGCTCTCAAAGAGGAAGGAATTGAAACCATCCTGATTAATCCGAACATCGCTACGGTGCAGACCTCCGATGGCTTTGCCGATAAGATTTACTTCCTCCCCGTGACCCCCTTCTTCGTTGAAAAGGTTATAAAGAAAGAAAAACCGGACGGTATTCTTCTTGCTTTCGGAGGCCAGACGGCGCTCAACTGCGGAGTGGAACTCTATCGCTCAGGTGTTCTTGAAAAATATGGCGTGGATGTGCTCGGCACTCCCGTTCAAGCCATTATGGACACTGAAGACCGCGAACTCTTCGTCAAAAAACTTGATGAAATCGACATCAAGACCATCAAGAGCGAAGCCGTCAGCACCACTGCCGATGCCATTGAGGCTGCTGAAACCCTTGGCTACCCGGTGATTGTCCGTGCGGCCTACGCCTTAGGCGGCCTTGGCTCCGGATTCTGCGATAACCGCGAGGAGCTGGTCGCTCTGGTTGAAAAAGCCCTCTCGTTCTCGCCTCAGGTCCTTGTCGAAAAGAGCTTGAAGGGATGGAAAGAGGTGGAATATGAAGTGGTCCGTGACCGTTTTGATAACTGCATTACGGTCTGCAACATGGAAAACCTTGACCCCCTCGGCATCCATACCGGCGAGAGTATCGTCGTAGCTCCCTCGCAGACTCTCACCAATGAGGATTATCACTATCTGCGCGCTCTTGCCATCAAGATTATCCGCCATATTGGTATCGTCGGCGAATGTAACGTCCAGTATGCCTTTGACCCGCAGTCAATGGACTATCGCGTCATCGAGGTCAACGCCCGCCTGAGTCGCTCCTCGGCCCTCGCCTCCAAAGCCACGGGTTACCCCCTGGCCTTCGTTGCCGCCAAGCTCGGATTGGGCTATGGCCTTTTTGACCTCAAGAATTCCGTCACAAAGGAGACTTCGGCTTTCTTTGAGCCGGCGCTTGACTATATTGTAGTTAAAATTCCCCGTTGGGACCTCGGTAAGTTCCATGGCGTCCGCCGTGAAATCGGTTCTTCAATGAAGTCCGTGGGCGAAGTGATGGCAATCGGTCGCACCTTTGAAGAGGCTATCCAAAAGGGTCTCCGCATGATTGGTCAAGGTATGCACGGCTTTGTCGGCAATAAGCACCTTGAGGTTTCAGACCTTGACAAAGCCCTTAAAGAGCCTACTGACAAGCGTATATTTTTCCTCGCTCAGGCTCTTCAGGAAGGTTACACTGTTGAGCGCATCCATGAGCTGACAAAGATTGACCGCTGGTTCCTTCATAAGCTTAATAATATCATTCAGACTTCGCGCGAACTTGCCGAGCATAAGAGCCTCGCCGAACTCCCTGCCGAGCTTCTCCTACAAGCCAAGCAGCAGGGATTCAGTGACTTCCAGGTGGCTCGCGCAGTGATTCCCGAAGAATTTGCCGCCGGCGCACATAAAGCGGCGCTCGATGTACGCAATCACCGCAAGCAGCTCGGCATTGTCCCCGTGGTCAAGCAGATTGATACTCTGGCCGCCGAATATCCCGCTCAGACCAATTATCTGTACCTTACTTATAATGGCTCGGCCAACGATGTTCAGTATCTTCATGACCATCGCTCCATAGTGGTCCTCGGTTCGGGCGCATACCGTATCGGTTCTTCCGTGGAATTCGACTGGTGTTCCGTCAACGCCCTGATGACCGTCAAGAAGCAGGGATGGCGCTCCGTGATGATCAATTATAATCCGGAGACGGTTTCTACGGACTATGATATGTGTGACCGCCTCTACTTTGACGAGCTTACCTTTGAGCGTGTCATGGACATCCTTGAACTCGAGCAGCCTCATGGTACCATCCTCTCCGTTGGCGGCCAGATTCCTAATAACCTTGCGATGAAGCTCGACGAGCAGGGTGTCAACATTCTTGGTACTCAGGCCCGCTGCATCGATAATGCCGAGGATCGCCATAAGTTCTCGTCAATGCTTGATGAATTGGGCGTTGATCAGCCCCGCTGGCGAGAGTTAACATCAATGGCCGACATTAATTCGTTCATTGACGAAGTAGGCTTCCCTGTACTCGTTCGTCCTTCTTACGTGCTTTCCGGTGCGGCAATGAATGTATGCTCCAACTCCGAGGAGCTTGAGCGCTTCCTCCGACTGGCCGCGAACGTCAGCAAGGAGCATCCCGTAGTGGTCAGCCAGTTCATTCAGAACGCCAAGGAAATAGAGATGGATGCCGTGGCTCAAAACGGCGAAATCAAGGCCTATGCTATCAGTGAACACATTGAGTTTGCCGGTGTCCATTCCGGTGATGCTACGATTCAGTTCCCCCCGCAGAAGCTCTATGTCGAGACCATGCGCCGAATCAAGAAGGTGTCTGCCAAGATTGCCAAGGCTCTTGAAATCAGCGGCCCATTCAATATCCAATTC
>CAMWSN010000149.1 GCA_947176925.1 uncultured Porphyromonadaceae bacterium | reverse complement strand
CGGCTTCGGCGGCAGTGGCGTATGGTTTGGGGGCAGGATTGACAATCATGCGTACGGCGGTTTCAGCCGAGATATAGTCATATCCGCCGAGGGTATCGCCCATGAACACTCGGATAACCGAGTCGGCAAAGCGTTGGCGGTCAAGGGCCACTCCGCTTTCTTCAAGGGTGCGGTATAAATCGCGCATAGAACTGCCCGCAACGGTTGCAGCGGCATCGTTAATATCACCGCTGACCTCCGCAAAGGAAGCGACGCCTCCGAGGCCAAGGAGCCAAGAAGTCGTCGCTAAAAGAGTTAACTTACGAATGTTCATTTTCCAAGAACTTCAAGGAGTTCCACGTCGAAAATCAATGTGGAGTTGGGACCGATTACGCCGCCGGCTCCATGAGGGCCATAGGCAAGATCAGAAGGAATATGCAGGCGCCATTTTGAACCGGCGGGCATCAGCTGGAGGGCTTCAACCCATCCGGGAATCACCTGGGTCACACCGAAAGTGGCGGGTTCGCCGCGTTCAACGCTGCTGTCAAACACCGTGCCGTCAATCAGTCGGCCGGTATAGTGTACCTTAACCTGGTCACCGGCTTCGGGTTTGGGGCCTTTGCCTTCTTCGATTACTTCATATTGCAGACCGGATGGAAGGGTAACCACTTCGGGGCGCTTGCCGTTTTCTTCAAGGTAAGCCTTTCCGGCTTCTTCATTAACCTTGGCTGAAGCTTCAGCCGCTTCCTGGTTTTTACGTTCCGTTTCCTGGAAATAGTCGCGGATAACTGCCTTGGCCTCGTCATAGGTCATCTGCAGCTGCTGTTCACCATAGACGGCGGCAACACCGTCGGCGAAGTCTTTGATGTTGATTTTGTCCACTCCGGAGGCACGGAAGTTATTTCCCATGCTCAGACCGAGTGCATAGCTGATTTTGTCCATATCTTGTTGTTTAGGGTTTAGGGTATAATGTTTAAACGGTTAATTCCACTGATGCGGAGCGGAGTTCGGCCTCTACCGGGGGATGAAGTTTGCTGACTTTGACCGTGCCGCCGGTGATGGAGGGGAAGTCAGCACGTATGCGTCGGCAGATGCGTGAACATACGTGTTCAATCAGTCGCGAGGGGATGTTCATTTCTTCTTTTACAACGTCGATGACTTCGGCATAGTTCACCGTGCGTTCCAGAGAGTCAGAGCCGTCATAACCGCTGACTTCGAGACAGAGATTTACCTCAAATTGCTGACCTACTTTCTGCTCGCGGGGCATCACGCCGTGGTAGGCATAGAAACGGAGACCGTCAACGCGCAAAATCATAGGCTTGCCATTTGGATAAGCATCTGGAAAGGCATGCTGACCAATCCTAAGACCAAAGAGAGAATCAAACACCAAGCGGCGCGCTCGGAGGATTTGCGTGCGCCTTCAATGTCGCCACGCTGCCATTTCTGAGCCACCTGGGCACTGAAAACAATGCCAATGACACCGATAATCATGCAGCAACAGAGCGTCATGACGATGTTCCAGGCAAGATAGCTTGGCGGCATAGACTCGGCCGGAGCAACCATGGCTGCAGACTGAGGAGTAAATCCACCGGCGGGAGTCGATTGTATAAAATTCGGCTCTTGCTGAAATACCTGCTGAGGTTGTTGAGGTTGCTGAGGGGCAGAGGCTTCGGCAGCAACTTCTTCAGCGGCTATTTCCTCAAGGAGCGCAGCAAGGACGGGCACTTCGGAAACTACGGTCCAGTCATCCATGCCGGTTGTCCAGACGGGGAGCTCTGCCGTGAAATCGCGGCGGAGCTTCAGTTGTTCCGGAGTAAAGGGGCCCTGAGGTCTGCCGTCAACTATAATCCAGTATTTTTCCATTATTTTTATCAGAAGAATTTGATGTCTTTTTCACCGGTCAGGGAACCAAGGACGCTGTTGGCCAATGAAGATGCACCGATGCGGAAATATTCATTGGTAAGCCATTCTTCGCCAAGGACTTCCTTGATGATGGTATAGTATTTAACGGCATCTTCGGTGGTGCGGATACCGCCGGAAGCCTTGAATCCGACCATGGTACCGGTCTTTTCGTGATATTCCTTGATGCACTGAGCCATGACGTAGGCAGCTTCAAGGGATGCCCCGGGATATTCCTTGCCCGTAGAGGTCTTGAGGAAATCAGCGCCGGCATAAAGGCTGAGAACTGATGCGGCCTTGATGTTTTCAGCAGTCTTGAGGGCTCCGGTTTCAAGGATTACTTTCAGTCGTCCACCGCGACAGGCATGTTTCAGCTCGGCAATTTCATCACAAACTTCTTCATAGTCGCCGTCAAGGTAATTGCCAAGGTTGAAGACGATGTCAATTTCGTCGGCACCTCCTTCGACAGCTAATGCCGTTTCGGCCACTTTGACTTCAATAAAGGTCTGAGAGGAGGGGAAAGCGCCGCTGACAGCGGCAATGTTTACGCCGGTAACATCGAGGACCGTACGCACCACCGGGACGAAGTTGGGGTAGACGCAAATGGCAGCTACGTTAGGATACTGCGGATATTCATTGTCGAAGGCATTGACGCGCTCGGTAAAGTTGGCCACGCTTTGAGGCGAGTCAGTAGAGGTCAGCGTAGTAAGGTCAATGCTGTTAAGAATCTGCTTGTAGACTTCCTCATTGAGGTTTTCAGCGAGGTGTTCGTCAAGGATTTTTTTGACTGCGGCGCTCACTTCGGCGTCGTTGGTGGTAACTTTAGAATCGGCAATTGCCTGATGATACTTGTCCATCTTTATGTTTAGTGTTTATTGTTTAGAGTTTAGGGGGTTAGTTTAGCTTAAACAAAGCATGCGGTCGATAGGTTTACGGGCACGGGCGGCCAGCTCAGGATCTACTTCCACCTGCGGAGCCATGTTTTCAAGACATGCAGCGAGTTTTTCAAGGGTGTTGAGCTTCATGAAAGCGCAATCATTGCATGCGCAGGTTGAATCCTCCGGCGGCGCGGGAATGAAGGTCTTGGATGGGTTCAGGCGACGCATTTCATGGAGGATGCCACTCTCCGTAGCCACTATGAATTCGGAGCCGTCAGGGGCCTCCGTAGCCGCCTTAAGAAGGGCAGCAGTGGAGCCTACGACGTCGGCCAACAGCAATACCGGCTTTTTACACTCCGGATGTGCCAAAACCTTGGCCGCAGGATGCTCGGCCTTGAGCGCGGCAATCTTCTCGGCGCTGAACTCCTCATGGACGTGACAGGCTCCATCCCAGAGGACCATTTTTCGGCCGGTAACGGAGTTGATATAATTGCCAAGGTTGCGGTCCGGGCCAAAGATGATCTTTTCGTCAGCATGGAAGGAATCAACAATCTTGCGCGCATTGGAGGAAGTCACCAGGACATCGCTCAGGGCCTTGACGGCAGCCGAGGTGTTGACATAACTAATGACCGTATGGCCCGGATGCTCCTTTATAAAAGCCTCGAATTCGGGCGCCGGACAAGAATCGGCCAGCGAACAACCCGCGTTCAAGTCCGGACAAAGAACCGTCTTGTCGGGACACAGAATCTTAGCTGTTTCAGCCATAAAATTGACGCCACACATGACTATCACCGGCTCCTTGAGGGTAGCGGCAATCTGAGCCAGCGCCAGGGAGTCGCCAATGAAGTCGGCCAGGTCCTGAATCTCAGGGCGGGCATAATAATGAGCGAGGATAACGGCATTACGCTCTTTCTTTAGTCGCTCTATTTTTTCTTTCATAAGTTTTTTTAAAAATAATTTAAAAGAAAGAATAAAGGCTGTTGAAATGCTTGATAACTTTTCGGGCAAACTCTTGCTTTTTTGAGTTATTAAACGCTATCAACAGAAATAAACCGGTTATTAACATCCTAAGAAACTGAAAATCAGTGAAGATTCAAAGTTATCAACAGTCTGTTAACAATATGCAAAGTTAATAAATTTTCTTGACATAAAAGGTAAATAACCAAAGAAAACGTGTTAATTCCTGTAAACAATGATTTTACCACTCTTGGAAATCAACATTTTCACCCGGTTTTCAACCCCCTTTTCAATATGTTTTCAACACCTTTTCAACATAGTTTCCGGGTTAAAATCAGCGGGGAGTGGCTTCTCAGTCACTCCTCGTCAAATAATAAACCAATCATTATCACAAATCTTTCACAATGAAAAAAGTCAATCTCTTTTGTGTGTCTTTCGATATTATAACAT
>CAMWSN010000148.1 GCA_947176925.1 uncultured Porphyromonadaceae bacterium | reverse complement strand
TTTAGTTTAACTTTGCACCGTCAATATTAATTCATCCGTAATTCCTATGGCTAAACATATCAAACTTACCGAAAGAGAAGAAGAGCTGATGCGCCTGTTCTGGCAGCATGGGCCGATGTTTGTTCGCGAAGTACTCGAATACCTTCCTGAGCCCAAACCTCACGTAAACACCGTGGCAACATTCGTGCGCCTATTGGAGCAAAAAGGAGTCCTTGCTCATGAAGCAATCGGCCACAACCATCGATTTTACCCGACGGTCAGCACAGAAGAATACTCGCGCTCAGCTCTGCGCAGCGTCATAAGCCGATACTTCAACAACTCACTCCACGGCGCTATCAGTGCCCTGATTAGCGACGAAAAACTGAGCGACGATGAAATAACTGAACTAATTGAGATGGTTAAACGCACACCTGAAAACAGTTAACCGCCATGTGGATCTCGATTATATTTCTCTACTCCATTGTCTGCGGCGTAGGTTTACTGCTTATGTACGCGGCAATTCGCCTCAGCCGTGTCAGCCTAACATCGGCCGGCCGCGGTGCAATCTTAGGCAGCGTCACTACGGTTGTCATAGCTTCGTGCTTGCCCTTCATCATTGGATGGACAATGAAAAAGCCGATTGTCATTTACGCCGTTCCGGAATTTCAACCGATGACGGTAACCACCATAACCTCTGACTCCGCCTCCCCTATTCCTTCAACGTTAAACCTATGGTCAACTCTGTGCACCGTATACATTATAGGTGTTACCCTTTCACTGCTCAAAGTGATAATTACTATTTCACGCATAATTCTCCTCACCAAGAACGCAGAATGTCGTGGTAAGGTGTACCTGACAGATAGAAACAACCTCGTACCCTTTTCATGGGGAGGAAGAATTTTTATGAGCTGTAAAGATTACGAATCTAACGGGGAAATACTTCTTGCTCACGAAAACGCCCATAGGGATGCTCATCATTGGATTGATCTTTTGGTCCTCAATCTGTTAGGATGCTTGACCTGGTATTGCCCGGCAGCCTCACTAATCAGGCGTGAACTTCAGTTAACTCACGAATTTGCAGCAGACCTGGCGGTCATTCAAGCCGGATTTGAGGCAAAAGCTTATCAATTACTCCTCATTTCAAAAGCAACCGGACGGAGGTTCGCGAACTCCGTGACCGACTGCATAAATAATCATTCACTTAAATCACGCATAATTATGATGCAGAAAAATTTCCCTATGCGACGTAGGTTGCGGAGCAGCCTCGCGCTCATTCCAGCGGGACTGGTTATCATCGCGCTCGCCTCATCACCGGCACTTGCTGAAAAGGCCGAAGCCTTGATGCCGACTGACATTGAAGTCATTACGCCGGAGAATACAACAGCTCCAAACGAGTTGCTTATCGCCGGCATGGAGAATCCCGTGCAGCAGTCTCAAGCAAAACAGACAAGCGAAACTACCGAACAGCAATCGGTTAAGGAAACTCCTGCTAAGGATGAACCCAAACAGGAGACTATTTTTACCGAGGTTGAACAAACACCGAAATATCCCGGCGGAGACATGGAAATGTTTGATTTCATCAACAAAAACCTTCGTTATCCGGAAGAATGTGCCGACCGCAATATTCAGGGACGTGTTGTTGTCCAATTTGAAGTCAAGAAAGACGGTTCAATTGGCAAAGCGAAAGTAGCCAGAAGCGTTGATCCTCAACTTGATGGTGAAGCAATTCGCATTGTCCGCTCCTTCCCAAAATTTACTCCCGGCACCATGAACGGTACCCCTGTTAACGTCTGGTATACCCTCCCCTTCAACTTCAAACTTCAATAGTCTAACCCTCCTCTCAGCGATAACGACGCAGCGGAGGAAGGGTAATGTCCTCAAGATGATTCAACGTATGTGAACCATCTGAATGAACCAAAATCGTAATGGCGTCTATCCGGGCCTCGTGCGGCAGATTATTCGTTCGAATATAGATGTCGGCCGCCCGCGATAGGCGCCAAATTTTATCCCGGTCAATGGCGAAATTATCGTCAGGGTGGTCATCCTTACGCGTCTTCACCTCAACGACCACGAGCTTATTGTCAGCCATCGCCAAAATATCTATTTCCCTGCGGGCTATGACCATGTTACGCCCGATAATCGCATAGCCTTTCCCGGCAAGATAGTCTGCCGCAATCTGCTCGCCCCGCTTCCCTATTTCAGTAGTGTTCAGGTTATTCATAAATCTGCTTAATCCACTGATAAATAGTCATCAATACTTCAGGAGAGATGGTTTCCTCAATGGTGCCATATTCCGTAACAGCCCCGGTCTCGCAATGCTGAAAAAGATGATTCAGTCCTTCTGGCTCCATAAATCGGTGTAAGTCATTGGAGGGCAATCCCTTTTTTAGAGCATCAAAATTCTCGGCATGAAACACCTGAGCATCTTTGGTGCCATTCAAGGCTAAGACCGGACAGGAAATGTCAGGAAGTATATCCCTGATATCCAAGTTAATGAAATATTGCATATAGGGCGTCGCCAATTGACCGAGACCGGCCATGAGGTTTTGCTTTAACTCCAATGGCAACGCAGAGCTACTAACCTTACTCGCCAAGGCGTCATCGCCTCTAAATGCCGATGAAAGTAACTCACAATATTCATCCGCAGTCTGTTGCGGGTATCCTGCCCGAGCAAGCGCATACTTGTTTTGGGCCATGAGCGTTTCAGCGCCCGATACAATCATTCCGGCCATGCTGATAATGAAATCACACTTATTATCCGCGCCAAGTATGAAGGCTATAGTTCCGCCTTCGCTATGGCCGAGCACACCGACATGATCAAATCTCTGACGCAAAAGTTCAATACCCGCCAAAGCATCGTTTTTCAGGTCTTCTGTCGTGCAATTAACGACATCACCGGACGATTCTCCAAACCCTCTATCATCATATCTGAGCGAGGCCACGCCATTTCGAGCAAGCGCATCTGCAATCACAGCAAAAGGCTTATGTTCGAATAACTCCTCGTCGCGGTTCTGCAGGCCACTACCCGTGATCATTATGACGATAGGAGTAGTCCGGGAGTAGCCCTCCGGCAGCGTCAAAGTCCCCTTCAAAACCGCATCTCCGTTTGAAAAACTAACATCTTCCTGAGAATACGGGAATGGAGCTACAGGAGTCTGAGGACGTCGGGCAACACTTTCACCGCGCTGAAGAATCAAAGGGAGCTTAATGCCGCGCTGAGAGAATATCCCGACGATTTTATCATCCTGAAATCTACCGTTAAAGGTTGCTCCAATCATTGGAATGGTAACATCGATACTATCAGAAGTCACCATATTAAACTTCATAGGAATCCCCCTAACACCCTGAGCAGGAGAGTCGACCATGGGATTATCTTCATCCAAATGAAGCACAAGAGGTAGCTTCACACCTTGAACTTCTATAGTCCCGGACCATACCCCCGTCTGAGCATAACAGAAACAGAAAGCAGACAGAATATTCAGTAGAACTAAAACGATACGTCTCATAAATAAACATTTTTAAGTAATACCGCAAAGATAAACATATTAGATAAAACCACAAAACAAATAGCGAAAAAAATCACCTCCCCCGCGCAGAGGCGCTTTTGAACTATCAAGGAAAATGCGTAAATTTGCACCATGGCATGTACTACAGACTATATAGAATTTATTTGCCAAGTACTTTCTCCACTTGGTGAAGTCCGCTCACGGAAGATGATGGGTGACTACATTATATATGTAAATGAAAAATGCGTTATTACAGCATGTGATAACTGCGCATATATAAAAAAATTGAAGTGTATTGAACCTCTTATGGGTGGCGCAGAAACCGGATATGCTTACGAAGGTGCTAAGGAAAGCTATATCTTAGACTTTGAGGACCAGCGGAAAGTCCGTGAGATTATATCAACCCTTTGGGATAATCTCCCATTCCCCAAAAAGAAGAAATAAAATAGCAAAAACATAAAATAGCCCATAATCTTAACAACCTCTACCTAATAACACTGATTACTCTGATGATAAAAAAGAGCGGCCGGGTCAGTTGTTGACTCGGCCGCTCTGAAGGGAAGGGGCGGTTACCTACTCTCCCGCTTTCGCAGTACCATCGGCGTGGCAAGGTTTAACTTCTCTGTTCGGAATGGGAAGAGGTGGAACCCTTGCGCTATCACCACCTTAATAGGGTGAAATAGAGCACTTCTGGAAACGCTTCTTCTCGTCTCACGCGCCGTTTAATGCTTTTTTAAGAAAGGGTTTGGGCGATTAGTATCGCTCGGCTGTGGACCTTGCAGCCCCTGC
>CAMWSN010000147.1 GCA_947176925.1 uncultured Porphyromonadaceae bacterium | reverse complement strand
GATATATGCGGCGGTGTTCTCCTCCCGGTGTTCGGCAAAGGGCATGAATTGCGCTTCGGAGGTGACGGTCTCCAACTGGCGGGTGATGACGGGGTCATCCTGCCAGAAAATGAATGCGTCTTCCGAGGTCATATTGCGGATAATCCGGAATTTGGCGTCGATGTAATTTTGCATCTCGTAATCGTAGCGGTCCATATGGTCCGGGGTGATGTTGAGAAGCATTGCGATGTTGGCGCGGAAGTCATACATGTTTTCTAACTGGAACGATGAGAGTTCGACGACGTAGACATCATGCGGCTCGCGGGCTACCTGAAGGGCCAGGGAGCGACCGACGTTGCCTGCCACTGACGCATCGATTCCTCCGGCGCGGAGGATGTGACAGGTCAGTTCCGTCGTCGTAGTCTTTCCGTTGCTGCCGGTGATGCAGACCATCTTGGAGTTGGTATATCGGCCGGCGAATTCTATTTCAGAGATTATCGGGGTCCCTTGTTCGGTGAGTTTGACAATCAGCGGGGCCGTAGGCGGGATGCCCGGACTCTTGATGACTTCCGACGCGTTGAGAATCAGCTCCTCCGTGTGACCTCCCTGCTCGAAGGGAATACCCTCGGCGCGCAGATTCTCGGCGTGAACGGGGTTGAGGGTGCCGCTGTCGCTGAGGAAGACGTCAAAACCTTTGTCTTTGGCCAGGATAGCAGCACCTACGCCGCTTTCGCCGCCTCCCAAGATTACGATTCGCTTATTCTGCTGCTGTTCCATTTATCTGATTTTGAGGGTGATGAACGTTAAGGCCGCCAAGAGGATGGAGATAATCCAAAAGCGGATGGTGATTTTGGCTTCGTGCATGCCGTTGGCGGGCTTGTTCCAAAGGACGTTGGCGCTCGGGTCGGCTTCTTTTTGGAAATGATGATGAATCGGAGCCATTTTAAATACGCGCTGGCCGGTGCCGGTACGCTTTTTGGTCATCTTGAACCAAAGGGTTTGAATCATCACGGAGATGTCTTCAATGAAGAATATGCCGCAAAGCAGGGGCAGCAGTAACTCCTTGCGAATCAGGATGGCGAAGACTGCGATAATGCCCCCTAAGGTCAGTGAGCCCGTATCGCCCATAAAGACTTGCGCAGGGAACGCATTATACCAGAGGAAGCCGATGAGGGCACCGATAAATGCCGCCATATAGACCACGAGTTCCTCGCTCCCGGGGATATACATTATATTAAGGTAGGAGGCATATATGATGCTGCTGCCAAGGTAGGCCATAAGAAGCAGGGCAACGCCTATGATGGCGCTGACGCCCGTAGCAAGGCCGTCGATGCCGTCAGTGAGGTTTGCGCCGTTGCTCGTGGCGGTCACCGCGCAGATCACTACGATGACAAACAGTACCCATCCGGCGGTTCTGGCGGTTTTCTCCGAACCCATCCATTTCGTAAACCAGGTGTAGTCAAGGTTGTTGTTTTTAACGAAGGGAATGGTCGTTTGGGCGGCCTTTATGTCAGAGCTGACGGAGACATTCTCCGTGACTTCGGTTGACGTGGCTTTGACCGCCATGGAGTCGTCACGGATTGTGATATCCGGGGAGAACGTCATGGTCAGGCCGACGATGAGGCCGATACCCACCTGGCCGACGATTTTGTATTTCCCGGCCATACCGTCTTTATTATGGCGCTTGATTTTCAGGTAGTCATCGGCAAATCCGAGTGCTCCGAGCCATATCGTGGCGATAACCATCAGGAGCATATAGATATTGCTAAGTTTTCCAATAAGCAGGGCGGGGAGCAGAATGGATATTATGATGATAATACCACCCATGGTCGGGGTGCCTTGCTTTTTAGTCTGACCTTCAAGACCGAGATTGCGCACGATTTCGCCCATCTGCGCCATCTGCAGACGGTCAATGATGCGGCGACCGATTACCGTGGCACACAGCAGGGCTATGATAAAAGATACGGATGCGCGGACGGTGACATAGCCGAAAAGTCGGGCAAAAGTCTCGCCTGCGAGTTCTAATTCGCTGAAAAGATAGTAAAGCATGGCTCCGTTTTAAAGATTTAAGGCGTTTTGAGCTTCTTCGCGGTCGTCGAAATGATGCTTGACGCCGTGGATTTCCTGATAGTCTTCATGGCCTTTTCCGGCAATGAGGATGACGTCGCCCGGTTCAGCGATGCGTGCGGCTTCGCAGATAGCTTCGCGGCGATCCACTATTACGCGGGCACGGACGCGGGTCTCGTCAGTCAGACCCTCCTCCATGTCGGCTAAGATTGCGCGGGGCTCTTCTGTTCGGGGATTATCGGAGGTGAGGATGACCAGGTCGCTCAGACGCACGGCCTCCGCAGCCATAATCGGGCGCTTGCCCTTGTCGCGGTCGCCGCCGGCGCCGACCACGGTGATGATTCTCTTGGGACCCACCTCGCGGATGGTTTCCAGGACATTGACCACTGCGTCAGGCGTATGGGCATAGTCTACGATGGCGATTACGCCGTTTTTGCCGCGTACGGCCTGGAAGCGTCCGGCGACGGGTACCAGGCGGCTGACGTTGGTCAGCACATCTTCCGGGGCCCAGCCCAAGAGGGTACATGCCCCGTAGACTGCCGTCAGGTTATAGGCGTTGAACCGGCCTGTAAACATAGTCTCTACTTCGTGGCCGTTGATACTCAGCAGGGTGCCGTCAAGGCGGCTTTCAATGATTTTACAGGTAAAGTCGGCAATCGTTTGGAGGGAATAAGTATAATGTTTGGCGGCGCAATTCTGGAGCATCACGGCGCCTACCTTATCGTCGGCGTTCACTAAGGCGAAGGCTTCGGCGGGAAGTCCGTCAAAGAATGATTTCTTAGCCTGAAGATAAGCCTGGACGGTCTTGTGATAATCAAGGTGGTCACGGGTCAGGTTGGTGAACACTCCTCCGGCAAACGTCAGGCCCGCAATGCGATGCTGATGGGCGGCGTGTGAGCTTACTTCCATTGCGGCATAGGTGCATCCGGCATCGACCATGCGCGCTAAGAGCTCATTGATGGAGTAGGCGTCGGGGGTAGTTTGCGTGGCGTGGACGGCCTCGGTTTCGATGTAGTTGCAAACCGTGGAGAGCAGGCCGGATTTATGGCCCATCAGGCGTGCCATTTCGTAAATGAGGGTAGCGGTCGTAGTCTTGCCGTTAGTGCCGGTAACTCCGACGAGTTTCAGCTTTCTTGACGGGTGTCCGAACCATTCGCTCGAGAGCAGGCCCAGGGCGATGGACGTGTTGTCGACCACCACGTAGCTGATTCCGGGGAGAAGTTTGTCAGGCAGTTGCTCGCAGACTATGGCGCCTACTCCGGAATGTTCCAACAGGGGGATAAACGAATGGCCGTCAAACGACGTGCCGCGAATGGCCACGAACATTGCCCCGGGAGTAACCTTGCGGGAGTCAAAGGTCAGTGATGTGATTTCCGGATTCTTGGGGCCGATGACCTGTTTCGGCTTTATGGATTGGATAAGCTGAAGGAGTTGCATATTATATATGGTGTTATTTTATTCGCTAAGGGTTAAATGGACTGTTGAACCTTCGGGGAGTTGGGTCCCTGCCGGCGGATTCTGGGTTTTGACATGTCCGGAGCCGGAGAAGGTGACTTCATATCGGGCGCCCTCGATGACGTTTAAAGCCTCGCGCAGGCCCATGCCTCTGACGTTTGGCACTCCGCTGTCAGGTTTGACGTCGGAACCCATCTGGCGCGGATTTACTCCCGTGGCGGATTTGACCGCATTGCGGAGCTCCGGGCCGGCCGAGGCGTAGATGATCGGCTGGGTGGGGCCATTGTCGGGGTCAACGTCAGCGTGGTAGTCGCTGCTGTTGTCAAGCATTCCGCGGGCATACATGCCGATGGCCGTTTCGCGCAAAACTACCCCGGAGGTCGTGGCTGCGCCGAAGGCTTCCTGGCGCGGATGGAACGTCAGGACGATGCAGCTGTATTTGGGATTGTCGGCCGGAAAGTAGCCGCAGAAGGCCAGGCGTTTGAGCGAGGTGTTATATTGGCGCGTTTTCGGGTCGACGATATAACAGGTTCCGGTCTTGCCGGCAAGTTTCACGTAAGGATTCTTCAAGCTGCGGGCAGTTCCGTGGTCACCGTTGACCACCAATGATAACATCTGTTGCATCAACGCGGCGGTCTTTTCCGAACAAGCGCGCGGTCTGACATAGTCAATCGGAATAATGGAGTCGACCCCTTCGCGACGAAGGCCCTTGATTAGGCGCGGGCGCACGTAGCTGCCTCCGTTGGCAATGGCGTTATAGATGCTAAGGGTGTGGAGCGGCGGGATTTCCGTCGCATATCCGTAAAATTGGCGTGACAGGGTAACCAGGACGCCGGCTTTTCGTTCATATACAGGGAATTTTCCAGCGCACTCTTCGCCGATAAAGGATTACAGACTTTCGAGCAAGCCGATTGATG
>CAMWSN010000146.1 GCA_947176925.1 uncultured Porphyromonadaceae bacterium | reverse complement strand
ATTTTGTTGTTTGGGGAATTTTTCGTAACTTTGCCGCGCCATTACGAATCATTGAGGTCTTACCAGCCTCCTTAATTCAACCAATAAACTCGATTAACTAATTGATTTTTAGATATGAAGAAAGACCTTCACCCCGCAAATTATCGCGAAGTTGCCTTCAAGGACATGAGTAACGACGAGGTGTTCATCACCCGCAGCACCGTTGCCGCTAAGGAAACCATCACCATTGACGGCGTTGAGTATCCCCTGGTTAAGCTTGAAATCACCTCAAGCTCTCACCCCTTCTTCACCGGCAAGCAGAAGCTCGTCGACACCGCTGGTCGCGTCGACAAGTTCATGAGCCGCTACGGCAACCGCGGCAAGAAGTAATTTCTGCCTGAAACCTTATTCAAGCGGCGAACCATCCCTCCATCGGGACGGCTCGCCGCTAAAATTTAAACCGTTCAGCGAACTCTGTGGGCGATAGAATCTTCCGCTTCAAGCAATTCTCCGTCAGCCATGCTGCTTCGGCTATGAAAGTCGGCATGGATGGCGTCACTCTCGGCGCCTGGGCACGATGCTCCGGGCGCGTGCTCGATGTCGGCGCCGGATGCGGACTTATCGGCCTGATGGCCGCTCAGCGCGGAGCCTCAGCCGTCGATATGGTCGAACTCGATCCCGCTGCCGCGCGTGAGGCTGCCGAAAATGCCGCCCGTTCCCCGTGGGGTGGAAACATTGCGGTTTATTGCGCTGATTTCTTGGAGTTTAATCCCGTCGGGAAATATGAGTGTATAATCTCTAATCCGCCGTTTTTCGCCACCGGAGAACTCGCCCCGGATCGCGCTCGAGCCATCGCCCGCCATCAGGGCTTGCTCACTCCACGCGCCTTCATGGCTAAGGCGTCCGAACTCCTTGCGCCCGGAGGAGCCGTCAGCGTCATCATCCCCTCGGATTTGTGTTCCGACTGGGAATTTGCCGCACGCCTCGTCGGACTCAATCCGTCGCGCCGGGTCGGCCTTTTTACGCGTCTGAGGGCCTTGGAGCCGCGTCGGATCTTGCTTGAATTCTCCGCCGGAACCGAAGTGGCCGAAGATACTCGTCTTTATATCCAATCAGTTGATTATCGATCTCTCGTTAACGATTTTTATCTATGAATCTATCTCTGACTTTTGGCCGTCGCCTTTGGCTGCTGGTTTTGCTCTTTGTTATGGGCGGAGTGCTCGCCGGCGCCTTTGAGGTCTTGCTGAATCATCTCCCTATTGCCGGCGCGGCGGCCATGAGGATTGCTATGGTCGTCCAGCAATTGCTGATGTTTATGCTCCCGGCTGTGATTTGCTCCATGATGGTTACTCGCCGCCCCGCTGAGCTGTTGCAAATCAAGTCTTCACCCTCCGGAAAAATGTTTGGTCTCTCGCTTCTGACCTTCCTGGTGTCCATTCCCGCAATGAATTTCATCGTCGATGCGTTTGAGCGTCTTCCCTGGCCTGCTGAAATCCTGGAACTTGAAAGCGTTGCTCAATCGGCTGTTGAACTTATGTTGGGGCAGGGGGCTGTCGCGGCCGCCCTCGGCGTCTGCATCTTGGCTATAATGCCCGGCATCTGTGAGGAGCTTTTCTTTCGCGGAGCGTTACAGAATCTCTTGCGATCAAGGCCGATGTCGGTCCACTACGCCATTTGGATTGCGGCGTTTGTCTTCTCGTTTATCCATTTTCAGCCCGTAGGTTTCGTGCCGCGGATGCTCCTCGGCGCCGGATTCGGCTATTTGGCTGTCTGGACCGGCTCGCTTTGGACCGCTATTGCCTGCCATATTCTGAATAATGCGCTTTCGGTCATGATAATTCTAACGGGTGCGAACCCCGACTCTGTCGGATTGTCCTCACCCGTTCTTGTGGTCATTTCGTTGATTCTGACCGTCGTTGGCTTGCGAATGATTTATTCCAAGTCCATGTCCAAAGGCATGTAGTGCTGATAGGGATGGTCGCAGGCCGGACACTTCGTGGGAGGTTCGGTTCCGTAGTAGATGTAGCCGCAGACCAGACATTGCCACTGGATAGGCTCTGCACGTTTCCAGACTGTGCCGTTCTTGACCTGGTCAATCAGTTTGCGGAAACGCTTTTCGTGGCGTGCTTCAATCTCGGCTATGGCGCGGAAGTGAGCGGCGATGTCGGGAAATCCTTCTTCGTCGGCGGTCTTTGCAAATTCCAAGTAGAGGTCTACGCCCTCTGACTGTTCTTCCGATGCTGCGATGGTGAGGTTCTCAAGTGTGGTGCCGATGACGCCGGCATCTACCGTGAGGTCTACGTTTACCTGACCGCCTTCAAGATCCTTGAAGTAAATTTTGCTGTGGTGCAGTTCGTTGGCTGCCGTGTCCTGAAAGACCTTGGCTATTGGGAAATATAACTCTTTTTGGGCCTGCTGGGCATAGTATGTATAGCGAGTGTAGGCCATGGATTCTGCAGCATATGAAATGACGAGGTTTTTCTCTGTCTGTGTGCCTTTGATGCTTTTTGTTGCCATAGTAAGTTAAGTTAGTTTTTTAGGTTGTTTCTGTCATTAAAACGCCTACCCGAAAGCTTTGGTTCATCGTAAAATCCGGCTTGCCGCCTAAAAAACGCTGTTTTTTGTAACTTTTTTCATCTTTCATTTTTAATTCTTCATTTTTTTTCGTATCTTTGCACCCGATTTTTGGACTATCATTAAGATGATTAACATTACTTTTCCTGACGGGAGCGTCAAGCAATTCGAAGCCGGCGTAACCCCGCTGCAAATAGCTGAATCTATCAGTCCGCGACTGGCACAGGACGTGTTGGCCGCTAAAGTCGGTGGCATCGAGTGGGATCTTACCCGCCCGATTGAGGCCGACGCTGACCTTCATTTATATAAATGGGAAGACCCCGAAGGTAAGCACGCTTTCTGGCACTCTTCCGCCCATCTCCTTGCCGAAGCTCTACAGGAACTCTATCCCGGAGTT
Source organism: uncultured Porphyromonadaceae bacterium (assembly GCA_947176925.1). GTDB lineage: Bacteria > Bacteroidota > Bacteroidia > Bacteroidales > Muribaculaceae > UBA3263. The sequence goes on along the minus strand of CAMWSN010000146.1, from coordinate 1,582 downwards.
AAGTTCGGCATCGGACCCGCAATCGAAAACGGGTTCTACTACGATATTGACACCAACGGCCACACGCTGACTTCGGCCGACTTTGCCGCAATTGAAAAGAAGATGCTCGAACTCGCCCGCCGAAAGGAGCCGATTGTTCGCGCCGAAATCTCTAAGGCCGACGCTCTCAAGGCATTTGGCGACCGTGGCGAAGAATATAAGTGTGAACTCATTTCCGAACTTGAGGACGGAACCATTACGACCTATACTCAGGGCGCTTTCACCGACCTCTGTCGCGGACCTCACTTGCCCTCCACTGCCCCCATCAAGGCCGTGAAAATCATGAGCCTCGCCGGCGCTTACTGGCGCGGTGACGAAAAGCGTAACCAGCTTGTCCGCGTCTACGGTATCACCTTCCCCAAGCAGAAGATGCTTGACGAATATCTCGCTCTGCTTGAAGAAGCCAAGAAGCGTGACCACCGCAAACTCGGCAAGGAAATGGAACTTTTCGCTTTCAGTGCAAACGTAGGCCAGGGACTTCCCCTTTGGCTTCCCAAAGGCGCCGCCCTGCGTGACCGCCTCGAGCAGTTCCTCCGCAAAATCCAGAAACAATACGGTTACCAGCAGGTAATCACTCCCCATATCGGCAACAAGAACCTCTACGTGACCTCCGGCCACTATGCCAAATATGGCAAGGACTCATTCCAGCCCATTCATACTCCTGAAGAAGGCGAAGAATACCTCCTCAAGCCGATGAACTGCCCTCACCACTGTGAGATTTTCCGCGCAGCTCCCCGCTCTTATCGCGAACTCCCCCTGCGTCTGGCCGAGTTCGGCACCGTCTACCGCTACGAACAGAGCGGCGAACTCCACGGACTCACCCGCGTGCGTGGTTTTACGCAGGACGACGCCCATATCTACTGCGCCCCTGATCAGATTAAGGACGAATTCCTGAAGGTTATGGACATTATCCTCTATATCTTCAAGGCCCTCAAATTTGACAACTACGAGGCTCAGATCTCCCTGCGCGACCCCAACAATAAAGAAAAATATATCGGTTCCGACGAAAACTGGCACAAAGCCGAACAGGCCATCATCGAAGCCTGTGCCGAAAAGGGAATCAACGCCCGCACCGAACTCGGTGAAGCCGCTTTCTACGGTCCTAAACTTGACTTTATGGTCAAGGACGCTCTTGGCCGTCGCTGGCAGCTCGGCACTATTCAGGTCGACTATAACCTCCCCGAACGCTTCCAGCTCGAATACACCGGCGCTGACAATCAGAAGCATCGCCCCGTGATGATCCATCGCGCCCCCTTCGGCTCTATGGAACGCTTCGTAGCCGTGCTTCTCGAACACACTGCCGGCAAGTTCCCCCTTTGGCTCGCGCCCGAACAAGCCATCATCCTTCCCATCTCCGAGAAGTTTAATGATTATGCCTACGAGGTCAAGCGCCAACTCGAACTGCAGGACATCCGCGTCAGCGTCGATGATCGAAACGAAAAAATCGGCCGCAAGATTCGCGACAACGAACTCAAGCGCGTACCCTATATGCTCATCGTCGGTGAAAAAGAAGCCGAAAATGGCGAAGTATCCGTCAGAAAAC
>CAMWSN010000145.1 GCA_947176925.1 uncultured Porphyromonadaceae bacterium | reverse complement strand
TGGCATTTTTTTAGTAACTTTGTGTGCTGGTACATTGTTTGCTGTATATAGAAACCGTCACCAAAACCTAAAATTTAGACATGGAACAAGATAACCAACAAAAGCACTCCGGCACTATCGGAGTAACCACGGAAAACATATTTCCGGTAATCAAAAAATTTTTGTATTCTGACCATGAGATTTTTCTCCGCGAACTGGTCAGCAATGCGATTGATGCTACTCAGAAAATTAAAACCCTATCTTCTTTTGGTGAATTTAAGGGCGAACTTGGTGACTTAAAAGTAACCGTTAGCATTGATAAAGAAGCGGGAACTTTGACCGTAAGTGATCATGGCATAGGCATGACTGCTGACGACGTCAATAAATACATCAATCAAATTGCCTTCTCCGGCGCTGAAGAATTCGTTAATAAGTTTAAAGACACGGCTAACGGAATTATCGGTCATTTCGGCCTCGGATTCTACTCAGCCTTTATGGTCGCAAAGAAAGTTGAAATCCGTACGCTGAGTTACCAAGAGGGAGCACAGGCTGTTAAATGGGAATGTGACGGTTCTCCGGCTTACTCTATGGAGCCCATTGAGAAAACCAAACGAGGAACTGACATTATATTGCATATTGACGATGACTCCATGGAGTTTCTTGAACAGTCAAGAATTGACGCCCTTTTAAAGAAATATTGCCGCTTCTTGCCGGTTCCGGTTGAAAGTGACGGCAAAATTATTAACTCAACTGAGCCTACTTGGACTAAAAAGCCTTCCGAACTGACCGATGAAGACTACATAAAGTTCTATCATGAATTATATCCCGGTCAGGACGATCCCTTGTTCTGGATTCACCTCAATGTTGATTATCCCTTTACCTTAACGGGCATCCTTTATTTCCCGAAGATTAAGAATAACTTTGAACTGACAAAGAATCGTATTCAACTTTACTGCAACCAGGTTTTCGTAACGGACTCCGTCGAAGGCGTGGTACCGGAATTTATGATGCTCCTTCAGGGAGTCATTGACTCGCCTGATATTCCGCTGAACGTCAGCCGTTCTTATCTCCAAAGTGACTCTGCCGTTAAAAAAATCTCCGGTTATATTACCAAGAAAGTTAGCGGTCGCCTTGAAGAAATCTTTAAGTCCAACCGAAAGGATTTTGAAGATAAATGGGACGATATCAAAGTCTTCATTGAATATGGCATGTTGACCGACGAAAAATTCTGTGATTCGGCAATGAAATTCTGCCTCCTCAAAGATACTGAAGGCAAATATTATACTCTTGATGAGTACAAGACACTGATTGAAGCAAATCAGACGGATGCTGATAAACAGATTGTTTATCTCTACACCACTGACCCCACCGCTCAATATAGCTACATTAATGCTGCAACCGCAAAGGGATACGGCGTTCTTGTTATGGACGGTCAGCTTGATTCCCATTTCGTAGGACTTTTGGAACATAAGATTGAAGGTTCACGTTTTGTCCGTGTTGACTCAGACATCATTGACAATCTAATCAGAAAAGGAGATAAGAAAGCTGCCGAATTGCGTCCCGACGAAGTTGAGATGTTGACTTCAGTATTCAAATCCCAGATTCCCGACGTTGACAAAGCTGAGTTTATGATACAGTTTGAGTCTATCGCGAATTCGGAAACACCCGTTACGATCACTCAAAACGAGTATATGCGCCGAATGAAGGAAATGGCTTCCATGCAGCCGGGAATGAACTTCTATGGAATGTTGCCTGACAGCTACACCATGGTGGTCAACACAAAACATCCGCTGATTGAGCGAATCAAAGCGGATGCTGAAAAATCAATCGGCTCAAAAGTTAACGAACATTTCACCGCTCTTAACGGTGCCGAAGCAGCTTTGAAAGCTGTTCACGACGAAATCAAGGAAAACAAGCCGACAGAAGAACAGACGGTCAAAACCAAGGAATATGAAGCAGAGATGAGTAAGGAACGAGAAGAAATTCGAAAGACCTCGGCTGATTATGCTGCCGGACAACCTTTGGTACGACAGTTGATTGACCTCGCTCTCCTTGGCTCAGGTTTGCTTAAAGGCAAGGATCTTAATGAATTTGTTAAACGCTCGGTATCACTACTTTAAATGAACGTAAAACGCATGATTTCAGGCATTAGCCTGATGATGAGTGTGGCAGTTGCCTTTAGCAACTGCCCGCTCTCGTTTAAGGGAAGTAATGTGGCATCTATAGGGGTATATATTGCTCCTCTTGATGCAACTAAAGCTGCTACATATAATTATCAATCGGACCGACTGCTTACTCCGGCCTCTGTAATGAAGTCTGTAACCGTAGCCGCCGCACTAAAGGAAAAAGGAGGCGACTATAAATGGGAGACCAAGGTTATGGCCGTCGGAAAAATTCAAGACGGGACTCTTCACGGAAATATAATCATTGAAGGTTCGGGAGACCCTACCCTTGGCTCAAAATATTTCAGCGAAGACCAACCGGATTTTCTTCAAATGGTTTCTGAATCGTTGAAGCGTCACGGAATCCAGCGAGTCGAAGGACGCACCATAGCGTCACAAGCGTGGCCCGACGAAGGCGCTGTCCCTTCATGGGAACTGGAAGATGTTCCCGGAATTGACGGAGCCGGATTCTACCGCCTGAACTGGAGCGACAATGTGTTCACCCTAATGGTTCCCTCAATGGTTGCGACTCCTTCCATACCTAATCTCAATGTACAGTGGAAAAAATCTTCCTCTGGACTGAGTGCCTGGCGTAACCCCGGAAGTGATGACATAACTATAAGCGGACAGCTTGGTAAGAAGCAGACCCGAGCAGCTTTACGCCTCTCAATGCCGAATCCGACATCAGTCCTCGTTTCAAAGATAGACTCGATTGCATGCAGCCAAAATTCCAAAGTTTCAACTTCCGGAGATACAACCGTACTATTAACATACACCTCACCAGCGTTGCGTGATGTCACTCGCTCGCTGATGATTCGTTCGGATAATCAGATGGCGGAAGCGACTCAGCGTCTTCTTGCACCGGGGCGTACACGCTCAGCGGCTATCGCAGCCGAAAGGAAAGCCCTTGAAGGCGTTCCAATGCAATATATGCGAATTGCCGATGGTTCGGGTCTGAGTCGCCACAATGCAATTTCGCCGCGCCAATTGGCCGAAGTACTTCGCTTTATGGCACGAAATACGGATTATGTAAGTTCCTTTGCGCGTGTTGGACAAGATGGTAGCACCATACGCTCGCTGATGAAGGACGTCCCCGGACGTGAAAACTTCCTGCTCAAATCCGGATCAATGACTGGAGTGGTCTGTTATTGCGGCTATCGAATCGATCCGCAAACCAAGCTCCCGTCTCACGTAATAGCCATCATGGTTAATAACGCTCCGGACTCAACTGAAGTCAGAAAAGCCATTTCGGCCTTGTTGGCTACAGTTCGATAAATGGCGCCGTCGGCGAGTCAGTCTTCACAATCTGTTCGGGAGTTCCTTCCGCGATGATCCGACCGCCTTCATCGCCTCCTTCGGGACCCATATCGATAATCCAGTCCGCAAGTTTGATGACATCAGTATTATGTTCGATAATCAATACAGTATTGCCTTTGTCAACAAGTCTATTGAGCAGTTGCATCAAAGTTCGGATGTCCTCAAAATGCAATCCGGTGGTCGGCTCATCAAGAATAAACAGAGTCTTGCCCGTATCTCGCTTGGCCAATTCCGTAGCTAATTTGACGCGTTGGTTTTCACCTCCGCTGAGAGTGCTTGACGGTTGGCCAAGTTTTATATAACCAAGACCAACTTCCTGAAGGACCTTCAATTTACGCAGGATTACCGGAGTATTCTCGAAGAATTCCACTGCTTGATTGATGGTCATATCCAATATATCAGCAATAGATTTCCCTTTGAACCGAACCTCGAGAGTCTCACGGTTATAACGCTTGCCGAAACACTCCTCACATGGCACAAGGACGTCAGGCAAAAAGTTCATCTCAATAGTTTTGTACCCATTACCTTTGCAGGTTTCACACCGGCCTCCCTTGACGTTAAAGGAGAATCGTCCGGGTTTGTAACCTCTGATCTTAGCCTCCGGAAGATTGACAAATAGCGAACGGATATCGGAGAAAACACCGGTGTATGTTGCCGGGTTAGACCTAGGAGTACGCCCGAGTGGAGTCTGGTCAACGGTTACAACCTTATCAATATTCTCCAAACCATCCAATTCAGAATATGGGAGCGACTGCTGTTGGGAGCGATATAGTTTAGCAGTCAGAATCGGACGAAGAGTCCCATTGATAAGTGATGATTTACCGGATCCGCTGACTCCGCTGACCACCGTCAAGGTTCCTAATGGGATGTTCAGCGTAACATCCTTAAGGTTATGTCCTTTAGCGCCCTTCAAAGTCAGAAATTTTCCCGAGCCTGGACGGCGCGTCTCAGGTACCTCAATCTTCCTGCGCCCGGTCAGATAATCTGCCGTCAGGGTTTTGCTTTTAAGCATCTTTTTAGGAGTTCCCTGAAACCCTACCTCCCCACCCTTTCTACCGGCAAGGGGGCCTATGTCAACGAT
>CAMWSN010000144.1 GCA_947176925.1 uncultured Porphyromonadaceae bacterium | reverse complement strand
ATCTATATATGGGAGTAGCTTTAATAATAAACCTATTAGTGTTAATTTCAAGTCTGTCGCATATCGTCAATATTGTCAAGGAATGTTTAGTTGCACGCCAAGTGATATACATATAGAATCATATTACGCAAAAAAGAATCTTGATTTAATAATAGAAATGATTAAGAATATTGATTCGCTCTACGCCTATTATAGCCATAAATGGAACCGAGATGAGTTAAGAGTTCTGATAGAAAAAATATTTGACTTTGTAGAACATAATGAGTTTGTTGATGAAATAGGCGATCCCTGGGATGCTGCAGAAACATTGGCAATGAAGTATTTTAAGTACATAGACATAGATGTGGAGGACCCAAAGCTACATAATATTGCTTTATCTATTGTAATATCAAAAGAATTGGAACTAATGAATGAATAGAAATTTTGATATTTTCCTAATGTTTGAGTTTGTGATAGTCTCAAGCGAGATGGTGATACATTGCATCTCTCAGATTTTTTGGAGCTTTCACTTTGTTTTGGTGAAAGCTTTTGCTATCTTTGCAGTGTAATTTATAATTCAAGCATTGTTATGAATAATCAAGGTTATCGTTTTGCACGGCTTTTGTGGCTATATGGCGAGATTGCGGCTAAAGGGCCGATTTCGTTTAAGCAGATTGATGACGACTGGCAGCGGTCGTCGCTTAATAGTGATGACGAGGTGTTTCATCATAGAACGTTTGAGAATCATCGGAAGGATGTCGAAGACCTGTTTAACGTCATCATTGAATGTGACCGCGCCACGAATCTCTATTCGCTTGCGCCGGGTTCGGTGCCTGACTTCGGGCGCTCTACAATGGAGATGCTTAACATTGCGCTCCTCTTTAATCGGGCTCAGACCAATCCGCAGATGACCCGCTTCATTCGCCCGGAAGAGGCTCTGGAGGATTCTTCTCTGCTTTTTATGGCTACGGATGCCATCACCGAAGGGCGCGAACTCCGCCTTCGTTATCGCCATAATTATGACCCTAACCGAGAAGTGGCTTATACGGTCAAACCTATTGCCGTCAAGCAATTTCGCCGCCGATGGTATATCATAGCTGAGCTTGCTGACGGGTCAACCTATAGCTTCCCGCTTGACCGAATCCTTTTGATGAAGAAAGGGGAGAAAACCACACCTTCAGCATTTGATGTTGACGAATTGTTTGCCGACTCTTTCGGCATTATCCGCGAAAAAGAGATTCAGCCGGAAAACATTACTATCAAAGTGGAGCGTGAACAGGCAAATTACTTCCTCTCTCAGCCGCTTCATAAATCCCAGAATGTCCTTAGCGAGACAACAGATTCGGTAACATTCACTTTACGCCTTTGTCCGACTTATGACTTCATCATGGAGGTTCTTTCCCATGGTCCGAAAGTCGAAGTTCTCGCTCCTCAATCACTCCGCAACCAAATCAAACGGAAAATCACCCAACTCTCAAAAATCTATTCAAAATGAGCCTTCCCAGAACTTATCGAACCTATTTTGACCCTTATTGCTCGGAATACAAGTGGATTTCGGCAGAGCAGAAGCTCCTTGAAATTGGTCAAGCTGTTATTCATGGATTTGACCTCCATGAGTGTGTCCGCGAAATATTGCAGAGCCATTCCCATGTTACCGAAGATAACGTGCATCTGGGCGTATGCAATCTTATTTCAGAAGTTACGGGCGGTTCTGTGTCCGGACTGATGCTGTTGCGGCGCAAGAATACGCTTGATGTTGATATTGATCTCCTGGTTGAATCTCTGATGCGGAGATATAGGGTCAGATTTACTCCTGATGCCGGTCATTATCTTGCGGCTGATTCAAATAAATTCAGCCGTCAGGAGCTTGATGAAATCAACGGATGGAGAGTGGCGGCCGGTAAGGCTGATTGGTATAAACTCTATAAGTTTGGTAATTTCGTAGCCTTTCCGGGCGATGCCGAATTGATTCGCGAGTATAATCTTCAGGCCGGGGGATGTAACAAAGGCTTTGTATCATATATCGTTCCCGAACCTTGGTATGGCAACCCGGTAAATGCTCGAGTCATTATCCTCGGTGGCGCTCCTCGTTATGACGATTTCGTTTCCCGCATTGCAAACCAAACCCTCCAAGACCATCGGTTGACTGAGGAAGTGGCTGCCCGTCTTTTTGATGACTTCCGCGGATGGTGGTTACTTAACGGGAAGAGTTTTTATGATAAAACAGATAATTTACATGGTTTTGAGCCTCCGGTGCATCCTATGGACCTCTATAACTCGCCGACTTATCGCCATTGGCTTGACCAATTCCGCCGTTGGGCCTCATGGTTTAAGATTGATGATCAAACGGTGATGGATAATGTTGCCGTTATTAATTCTACGGCCTATCTTTCCATTGATGATGAGCCGCTGGCGACCGGATTGTTGCCGTCACATTTTTTCCTTCGCCATCTTGTCAATTATATTTTTATCAATAATCCGGACACCATTTTCGTGATTCCGTCAGAGAAGCTTTATGCAGTCTGGCAAAAGATTCTGGGCGATTCAATGACTTCATTTATGTCTTTTAACCGGGTATTGATTCTCTCCAAGGATAATCCGAGGTTTAATCTTTCGCCACGGAATTTGTCAGACAAGGAAAAAGATTTGCTGAAACGGCGGATTTCTGGAAAATAATCCGTAAATTTGCAGATATGGAACTTAGAACTCAGGAATTAATCAGATATATTTTGCCGCTTCGTGAGGGAGGGTCGTTGCCCGCTCTGGCCGAGGCTGACGACGGATTTCGCTATGTGGTGAAATTTCGAGGTGCCGGACATGGCGCCAAGGCCCTGATTGCGGAGTTGATTGGGGGCATGGTTGCCCATAAGCTTGGCTTCCGCGTGCCTGAACTGGTGTTTCTGAACATTGACAGCCGTTTCGGAATCACGGAGCCTGACGAGGAGGTTCAGGACCTTCTGCGCGCCAGCGAGGGCCTTAACTTGGGGCTTCACTTCCTTGACCGTGCGATGACTATGGACCCCTCGGTTAATCATGTCGACGCGCTGACGGCCTCTAAAATTGTCTGGCTTGATGCGTTCCTGACCAACGTTGACCGCACACGCCTGAACACCAATATGTTAATCTGGCATGGCGAGCTTTGGCTGATTGACCATGGTGCGTCGCTTTATTTCCATCATTCATGGCGTGACCCGGTCGATGCTGCGCTTGATCCGTTTCCCTTCATCAAGAATCATGCCTTGCTTCCTTATGCGTCAAAACTTGAGGAAGCGGATAAGCTGATGCGCCAGGCAATCACTCCGCGCACGCTCAATCAGATTGTTGACCTTCTGCCCGATTCCTGGCTGCAGGAGGAGGGTAGGGATATGTCGCCGGCAGAGGTGCGTGACGTCTACAAGAAGTTTCTGACCGAGCGACTTAAAAATTCATCCATTTTCGTAAAACAAGCCATCGATGAACGCCGACGCCTTAATCTATGAGTATGCCACGGTGCGCTATGTGCCTGACATAGAGCGCGAGGAGTTTGTCAACGTCGGCTTGCTGATGATGTGCAAACGCCGACGCTGGTTCCGCTCGGAGTTTCTGCTTGACGAGTCCAGACTGCGCGCGTTTGACCCCGCCGTAGACCTTCCGGCGCTTGAGAATCAGCTGAAGATGTTTGCCGCTGATTCTTCGGCTTTGGCCGATTTGCCCGTTGAGGAGCGCTTCCGCTGGTTTTCAGCCGTCAAAAGCTGCGTAATTCAGACTTCGCGCCCTCATCCCGGACTTATTCCGCCCGAATCATCGCCGGAGGAGACTTTCAACCGCCTCTTTACTGCCCTTGTCAAGCGCTGATTTTTTGAATTAATTTCTCTGTTGAAAAATCTTTTTTTTGGAAATGTCGGGGATAATGCGTAAATTTGCATCCCGTTATGAAGAACGGATTCAACAACGAAAAGTATCTGCGGATTCAGTCAGAACACATCCGCGAGCGCATTGCGCAATTTGGTAATAAACTCTATCTGGAGCTTGGCGGCAAGCTCTTTGATGACTATCACGCCAGCCGTGTCCTCCCCGGCTTTCAGCCTGACAGTAAGTTGAGGATGTTTTCTCAACTCAAGGACCAGGCGGAAATAGTCATAGTCATCAGCGCCGAGGATATTGAGAAAAACAAGGTCCGTGGCGACTTGGGCATCACTTATGATGAAGACGTCCTGCGCCTGCGTCGCGAGTTTATCAACCGCGGATTCATGGTTGGCTCCGTAGTCGTAACTCACTATGACGGACAAAAGAGCGCCGATGCGTTCCGTCAGCGCCTCGAACGTCAGGGAATCACCACCTATGTCCATTACCTTATCGACGGCTATCCCGCCAATGTTGACCTCATTGCCTCTGACGAAGGCTTCGGCAAAAATGACTATGTCGAGACCTCCCGCCCCTTGGTAATCGTGACGGCTCCGGGCCCGGGCAGCGGCAAGATGGCCGTGTGTCTCAGCCAGCTTTATAATGAGAACAAGCGCGGAATTGAAGCCGGATATGCCAAGTTCGAGACTTTCCCCGTCTGGTCCCTACCGCTGAAACACCCCGTAAATATCGCCTATGAAGCCGCTACGGCCGATCTTAACGGCGTCAATATGAT
>CAMWSN010000143.1 GCA_947176925.1 uncultured Porphyromonadaceae bacterium | reverse complement strand
GTATAACGGGCATAGGGATTCAGGACGAATGAGTTGTTGTGAACGTCGCTGTTACCTTTATACTGATAACCGATCTGAGTGCCGAAAGTCCAGTCCTGATTAAAGTTATAGCCGATTTCAGGGAGGATGGTGGCTGTGGTGACGTCAGCACTCTGATTGTGCCATACACCGATGTTACCGCCGACATAAACCTTGGAGAAGTCAATTTCGTCGACGATGTCTTTGGCCTGTGCGCCGAGTCCTACTAAGGCTGCGGCTGCAATAACGAGTAATTTTTTCATAGATTTTGAATTTTGGAATAAGTAGTGAACTATTTCGGGAGCAAAATTAAGTTAAAAAAATTAACTATGCAATAGTCTAACGTATTTTCTTTACATAAAGTTTACAGCCCGACGAAACTTAACCCCTTATCAAGCAGGTTCCATGTGGATTCCTATATGCGTACCGGAACCATATTTGTCACGCAGTCGTCGCTCTACTTCGGAGGCGATTTCATGGGCCTCGGTCAGCGTCATGTTACCATCCATTTTCAGGTGAACCTCAATGGCAATATTGTTGCCGATGCGGCGGGTGCGAAGATGGTGCAGACCTCTGACTCCCGGAGTTTCATACATAATGTTTTCAATCTCCACCACCGTCGGAGTGGGCAGCGAACGCTCCAATAGTTCGTCAAGAGCCGGTTTGATTATGTCCATTCCGACCTTAATAATTAATGCACTGATGACCAGGGCAGCAATCGGATCCATGATACGCCATTTCTCGCCAAGGAACATGGCGCAACCGATACCAACGAGAGTCCCGATAGACGAGAGCGCATCTGATCGGTGATGCCAAGCGTTAGCTTCCAAGGCTTTTGACTGAAGTTTGCGGCCGGCACGCACGGAGTATTGATAAAGTCCTTCTTTGGCAAGGATGGAGAAAGCGGCCACGATTAGGGCAACCATTTCAGGCCGGGGAAGAATTTCCCCGTTAATCGCGCGGGCTATGAGCCGGCTATTGTCCACGATCATGCCGACCCCGACAAAACTCAGTATTAATCCAATGACTATAGTGGCGAGTGTTTCATATTTCCCGTGGCCGTAATGATGAGTTTCGTCTTGCGGCTTTCCGGCAATTTTCACAAAGACGATAACTATGACGTCAGTCAGGAAATCTGAAAGCGAATGGACTGCATCGGCCAGCAATGCCGAGCTGCGCCCTAAAGTTCCGCCAAGAAATTTGGCGATAACGAGGACAAGGTTTACTAAACTACCAATGATAGTAATGCGAAAGATTCCGCGTTGGCGTTCGCGGGTTGTTATTTCTTCCATGCTTTTCCTTTCTCAATGGCGTCGTCGTAAAGTTGTTGTTTAAGCCGGGCATCAATTCGGGTTCTACGTGCCGTTTCGAGACGGCGGCGGATTTCCGGTTCGGCGCTACTCAGTGGCATTGATGCGCCGGCAGGAAGATAATCACTCACGGAGAGAAGATAGATTGTATTGTCGTCGGAGGTTTCAATATTCTGACCCTTGCGGCTTACTTGCGGCGCAGGAGCCGGGAAACGCCCGGCAATGGCACTAAGCGGAACCCATCGGTCACGGAAGTATTCATAGTTGACTGCTTCGGTCAATCCTACTTTTTCCAACTTTTCGATATCATCTTCTTTGCTTGACATATACCAGCGCCTAATCCCGGAAAGTTGAGGCGAGGATGCGGAGATGGCAATGAAGATTCCGCGAATCATAGGTTCTTCAAGCCGCATTTCGCCACCGTAATTGGCATAGAAGTCTTCTATTTGTTGCTGAGTAATGGCGAGCGAGGTGTCCTGAGCGAGTTTCAGACGGCGATATTCGTCAATAATCAGGTTGCGGCGATATTCTTCCGCCATACGGTTGATTTCGTCAAGATTAGCGATGTTCTTTTCGGCGACTTCGCCTAAAAGTTCATTGATAATCCATTGATCAATATAGTTTTCAGCCATTCGGGTAGAATCAGCTGTTGATAGCCCGACAGGAATTGCGGCGGCAACTTCCGAGGCTGTCAGGGTTTTGTCGCCAACTCCGGCCAGTCCTTCGGCTTTTATATCTTTTTCGCCACAAGAAGTGAGCGCGGCCGCACTCAGGAGCAGCAGGCTGTTCACCGAGGCGACCGCACGGGATAAGATATGTCTCAGAAGGCTCATTTCAGTTTCTTGAGAACCTTATCATTGACTTTTACGGGGTATTTTTGGCGCAATTCGCTGACCCACTGGCGTTCCGTGGCCTGATTGAAATCTTCGGTCACTCGGCCGCGAACATCGGCCACTTCTTCCGGAGCATCAATCATGTGGCCTAAATAAGTGGTGAAATAGCGCATCATCACGGAGTTGTGGAACTTGGGTTCGGGACCGCCAAAGGCGATATAGTCTACAACCTGATTGTTCTTCTCCGGGAGAACTACGCGTTCAATGCGTATATACTTGGGGAATCGCTCTTTGAGGGCCGTACCGACGTTTGCAGGCTCGGGACGGGTTTCTTCAAGGAACTTGTTGACTTCCTGAATCAGAGAGTCGGTCGTAGCGTAAATGACGTAGCCTTTCCAGTGGGGGCGGTCATACTTGTATTCATCGCGGTGAGCCTGGAAATATGCATCGAGGGCGGCGGGGTCCTGGGTCGGGCGCTGCCATACGTGTTTGTCGCTAACGGCGTAAACCATCAGACCCTCGCGATATTCGCGGTCAACATTGCGAAAATCGGGATACTTGTCACCAAGGCGATTGCTCTCGTAGGTGAGGACAATGGAGTTCAGGCGGTTGTCAATGGCTTCGTTAACCTGGTGGGCCTGGGTTGAAGCTTCAGCGCGGGGATTGACGGAGGGTGGGTTGGGGGAGAAGAAGTTGGCAATGGTGACAACGGAGTCTTCAACCTGGAAGAGGGGAGACTGGTCAGCCTTGAGCATTTCCATGGCAGACTTAAAGCCGGAGTCAGTTACGGCAGCGAGGACCTTGGCACGGCCTTCTTCAAATACGCGGTTCTTATATTGCTTCTTCAGCTGTTCGGCGCGGGCGGTACGGGGAAGCATGGAGCGTTCGTCGCGAGCGGCCTGAGCCTTGATTTTTTCCATCACTTCGGCCTTTTCAGGCTGGCGGGAACCATGTTTAAGGATGATGTGCCATCCGAATTTGGTTTGCACAGGCGTGGAAATCTGACCGTCGGCAAGTTCATAAGTCGCTTTTTCAAATTCTGGAACCATCTGTCCGCGGCCGAACCATCCGAGGTCGCCGCCTTGGGGTGCGGAGCCGCATGAGCTGTTCGCACGGGCAACATCGGCAAAGTTAGCTCCGCCGGTAACGAGGACGTAGAGAGAATCAGCCTGCTCCTTCGTAGGCACGAGGATATGAGAGGCGTGAACCTGACCCTCGGCAGGTCGGTGGTCCAAAACCTGGACAAGATGATAGCCATAGGGAGTCGTGATTACTTCAGATACCTGACCTACAGGGGTTTCCCATGCGGCATCTTCAAATGCCGTGGGATACACTCCGGTACGTACCCAACCGTAGTGACCTCCATTACGCTTGAAAGAGGGGTCAACAGTGAGTTTGCCGGCTAATTCAATGAAATCAGCTCCATTGACCACGGCGTTACGGATTGAGTCAATGCGGGCGCGATCAGTCAGCGCAACCATCAGGTGGTCAATGTTAACTTCCTCAAGTGTATGGGCGTACGCGCGGTCATAGACAGCTTGCATGACTGTGGTATCTTGCAGATACGGCTGAGCTAATTCACGGCGATAGCTGAGATATTCGTTGCGGAAGTCGGCAGTGGTATCAAGGCCTTCCTTGTGGGCTTCGATAACTTTAAGCTTATAGTCGATAAAGCGGTCAAGATATTGTTGCAGTGACTCTTCCTCAATCTGTTGGCCGGCATTTTTATGGCGTAGATATTCAAATTCGCTGAGGGTCACGGGTTGACCGTCAATAGTCATGACGACGGGGTCCTTTGGTTTAGCCCACAGAGCCGCTCCAAGGGCAAGCACCGCAATAGGAATTATAATCTTTTTCATATAAAGCTGTGTTTTTTTACTGGTGAGAGGCTGAATAGTTGGGAGCTTCGGAGGTGATGGCCACGTCATGGGGGTGACTTTCAGCAACTCCGGCGTTGGTAATACGGGTGAATTTGGCCTGATGGAGGGCGTCAATGTCTTTGGCGCCGCAATAGCCCATGCCGCTGCGGAGTCCGCCAAGCATCTGATAGACCACTTCATAGAGTGAACCCTTATAGGGCACACGGGCGGCGATACCTTCCGGCACGAGCTTTTTGGCATCGGTTACATTGCCCTGGAAATAGCGGTCTTTCGAGCCCTTTTCCATTGCTTCAAGTGAACCCATGCCGCGATAGGCCTTATATTTACGTCCGTTGTAAATGATGGTGTCTCCCGGGGTTTCGTCTACGCCGGCAAGCATTCCGCCGAGCATTACTGAATAAGCACCGGCGGCTAAGGCCTTGACAATATCGCCACTATAGCGGATGCCGCCGTCAGCAATCAAGGGAACTCCGGTTCCTTCCAAGGCTTTAGCTACGTCATAGACAGCCGAAAGCGGAGGTACACCGCCTCCGGCAATCGCTCGGGTTGTGCAGCTGGAGGCCGGACCGATACCAACCTT
>CAMWSN010000142.1 GCA_947176925.1 uncultured Porphyromonadaceae bacterium | reverse complement strand
CATCCGAGCAAAACACCCGTTTTAAGGCGAATCATCTCTAAATATTCATCAACGCTGACATCCGTGCGCTGCTCGAAATCCATATCCATCTGCTGACCTTCATAAATCTCAATAGCCGTGCGATTAAACAAAGCCAACACTTCGGATAATTTCTCGTCCGGACATTTTGCAATGAGCTGCGTCGCAAGAGTCAACATAGTATCTCCGCTAAGAATAGCAGTCGCCGTGTTCCATTTCACGTGGACCGTGGGGCGTCCGCGACGGGTTTCGGCGCGGTCCATAACATCGTCATGGAGCAACGTGAAATTATGAAACATCTCAATGCCAAGGGCCTGATTTAAAGCCTCCTCTGCACTGACTCCACAAGCCTGACACGCCGCCAAGGTCAATAACGGACGCAAACGCTTACCCCCGGCCTCAAGAGTGTAACGTATCGGTTCATATAGGCCCGGAAGATTGTGCGGAAACGAGAGCGCATCAACGCCCTCCGAAATCAGCTGCAGCAAATTTTCGCTTTCAATCATATCAGAGACAGAATTTTCCGCAAAGTTACGAAATTAAAATGAATAATTTAAATGAATTTAGAAAAAAATTACAATTTACCTGGTTTTCCCTTTCAGATACCTCTTTGTTTCTTCAAAATGATATAATCTCTTCTCTACCGAATTATAACTGCAGATGACCCTCTGCAATTTTATATCATCCGTAATAATTGCCGACGTATCTTCTAAAGCCATTATAGAATCATAGAACTCGGAAAAGGAAACTTCTCTACCTTGGATAGAATCGAATGTGTAAATATAACGACACCTTTTATGGAGGTTTTTTCGGTATCTGACTTTCCTGTCCTTCATATCCTTAAACCAATAATCCGCACTTTCCGGTTGTTCCTTTATGCTTTTAATATAATCACTCCTTACTTCTTCAGTAAACTCAGCTCGAGCAAGGCTCTCTGCCCTCTCTACTACGTAGTTCTCAAAATCGTTGGCACGTTTATAGCGCTGACATCCTGTAAGAGACATAAGCACACTGATTATAGCCAATCTAATAATTAGTCTCACTTGAAAAAATTTAGCGGGCAAGTCGTATGATTGATTTCAGAGCGGGGAAATTAAGAGTAAGGAGACCCTCGGCGGAGTCATAGGTGGCATAATGTTCGCCCGGGAGGGGACGACCCGTTGCGTCAATCCAGGTCAGAATGTAATGATTTTGGAACCCGCGGGAAGTAAGCGAGCCCTTCTTCATTCCGGGCATCCAGGCATTAGAGTTGACTCGTGCGCCACCAAGATATACCAGGTCAAAACCTTCGGCCGTCGGCAACAGTCCAAGTTGATAGCTGCCCCCCATTCGTCCCGATAGAGACTCCGTGGAATCTAAATAAGTCAACACTGTTAGCGACTCAAGGTCTGCATCGGTCATAAGGGTCTGTAAGTCATGGTCATCAGTCTCAGCAATGAAATCGTTGATCTTGAGGGTTCCGGAAGTAGAAGTAACTGTCAGATTACCACTTTGAGGGCGACTCAGTCCGGCGACATCCATTACCGGACTCAATTTATCCGCACCGGCAAGAATTCGAGCCTTGGCGCCATCCCATTCTACGGCCAGTGAGTTCCAGCCTCCTGAGCAATTCAAATCCTTGACCTCCGCATGTTTATCTCCGGCTGAAATAATCACGGTAGGATCGGAAATCCCCTCAATGACGTCCCGGCAATCAAAAATGACCGTCACTGAGTCCGTACTCCACCCTAAGGTCCATTGACTCAGCTTTCCGATCTTCGCACCGGAAAGACTCACCCTCACTTCTACCGCCGAGATCTTTCCTTCAGGCAACTTTCCTTCGGCCTCTAAGTAATGCACCTTTGAGTGCATCAGCAGCGGCAAGAATAAAATGAATAATAAATAACGTCGCATAGTCAACTGATCCTTGCCCAATCCATCGAGCGGTCAAAAAGTTTAGAAATGGTCGCAGCAACGTCAGGATGCGCTATCAGATGCGGATCAGCGTCAAGAAGCTTAATGGCTTCGGCGCGTGTAATCTCCATGATCTGAGTATCGGAAACCAAAGATGCCACTTTAAGATTAATCGGCAGCCCGCTTTGCATCGTGCCTTCAATATCTCCCGGGCCGCGAAGCTTCATATCCTCCTCAGCCACAATGAACCCGTCAGTCGTCGCCGTCATTATTTCCAGGCGTTTACGGGTATCTGTACTTATGTTCGGTTTGCTCATCAGTATACAGAAACTTTGATCCGCACCCCGCCCTACGCGCCCGCGAAGCTGATGGAGTTGACTAAGGCCGAAACGTTCGGCATTCTCAATTAGCATAACCGACGCATTAGGTACGTTAACACCAACTTCAATCACTGTTGTAGCGACCAAGATATGCGCCTTGCCGGATGCAAAAAGCTCCATCTGCCGGTCTTTATCCGCCGGCTTCATGCGCCCATGGACCATCGCGACACGGAAATCTTTAAAAAGATGGCTTATGAATTCATAACCCTCCTCCAGGGAGCGTGCCTCCAATTTATCCGTCTCCTCAATAAGAGGATAAACGATATATGCCTGTCGCCCTTCAAGAAGTTGACGGTGGATGCCGTCATAAACCTTCTGACGCTGCGTATCAAAGCGCAAAACTGTCATCACCGGCTTTCGGCCGGGAGGCAATTCATCAATAACGCTGACATCAAGGTCACCATAAACGGTCATTGCCAAAGTGCGTGGTATAGGAGTAGCAGTCATGACTAAGACATGGGGGGCAATTGACGCCTTCTGCCATAACCGTGCGCGCTGAGCCACTCCAAACCTATGTTGCTCATCTATTACCACATAGCCCAAGTTTTTAAACTGAACGGCATCTTCAATTACCGCGTGAGTACCAATCAGGATATGTAATGAGCCGTCAAGCAGTTGACGATGGATTTCATCACGCTCGCGCTTGGGGGTTGACCCCGTCAGTAAACGAATATTTACGCCAATCTGACCTGCCATTTCTGAAAGGCTCTCAAAATGCTGGGTGGCAAGAATTTCAGTCGGCGCCATCATACATGCCTGAGTGCCGTTGTCAAGAGCAATCAACATGGTCAGCAACGCCACCAAAGTCTTTCCTGAGCCGACATCGCCCTGCAAAAGACGATTCATCTGTCGGCCCGTATTCATATCAGCCCTGATTTCTTTTATCACGCGTTTTTGCGCTCCAGTCAGTGGGAAAGGCAAACATTCCTTATAAAATCGATTGAAAAAATCGCCGACGCGGTCAAATCGATGGCCCAACAACTGCTGAGAGCGATGACGGCTATAACGGACAATGTTAAGTTCCAAAAAGAAAAGTTCCTCGAACTTGAAGCGATAACGTGCCCTCTCAGCCTCAATCATATTGGCAGGTTTATGTATTGCCCGCAATGCCTCAGCCAAGGGCATCAAATGCTGAGAATCAATAACTTCCTGAGGCAACGGGTCCTTTACTCCTTCAAGGTTATCAAGAGCCGCAATCATCAGGTTATGGAGCTGACGCGAAGTAATATTCTTGCGCGTCAGTCCCTCCGTCAATGGGTAAACTCCACGCAGACCCTTCTGCGACTCGGCCGCGGCCTCCGTATCCATCTCCGGATGAGCCATTTGCCAATGATGGTTATACTCCGTCGGCTTCCCGAAAAGCACATAAGTCGTATCCGGATTTATGCGCTCACGTATATTCTTGACACCGCGAAACCAAACCACTTCAATCGTACCGGTCCCATCGGAAAACAAGCATACCAAACGCTGCTTGAAGCCTTCACCCTGAACCGACGCACTCACAAAACGTCCGCGAATCTGAATCAACGGCAGCTCAGAGCCTTGAAGGTCTGAAATCTTATATATCTTGGAGCGGTCAACATAAGTCGATGGATAATGCCTCAACAGATCTCCCACTGTCGTGACGCCCAACTCCTTACGCAATGTTTCGGCTCGCTGAGGCCCAACGCCTTTAAGGTACTTTATGTCACTTTCCGGCGTCATCCCTTTTTCAAATAAAGTTCAGCGATTTCAAGGTCAAGAGGAAGAGTAATTTTCAAGTTTTGAGGAGAACCGGGAGTCAAGGCTATATCGCCAAAGCCGGCAGCTGTCATCACCGAAGCATCATCTGTAAACTCCTCTCCCCCAGTCTTCTTATAAGCCGTCCTGAGCATATCGCCACGGAAAGCCTGAGGAGTCTGAACACAACGAAAATCCGCGCGATTAACCGGCGCGCCATCCGACGCCCGCCTCAGTGAATCAATCACCGGCACTACCGGGATTGCCCCATGATGAGTCTTACAAGCCTCAATGGCAGCATGGATAGACCCTTCAGCGGGAAGCGGACGGGCGCCGTCATGAACCAAAATCACGTCGGCTTCCAGTCCTTCAAGTGCCTTCAACGCGTTTCGAACTGATTCTCCGCGGGTTGCACCTCCATAAGTCATCAAACACCCCACAGGTACCTCGTCCTCAAATCCGGTGGAAATGACGACTATTGTTGGGGCATCATCCGTAGCCGCCCTAAGCCTCTTAACGGCATGACTGAGTACGGTATAACCGGCCATCAGACAAAACTGCTTAGTCCTGTCAGCACCGAACCGAGTTCCACTCCCGTCAGCAACCACAATATTGAGAATCTTCAT
>CAMWSN010000141.1 GCA_947176925.1 uncultured Porphyromonadaceae bacterium | reverse complement strand
GCTTTATAATGAGAACAAGCGCGGAATTGTAGCCGGATATGCCATGTTCGAGACTTTCCCCGTCTGGTCCCTACCGCTGAAACACCCCGTAAATATCGGCTATGAAGCCGCTACGGCCGATCTTAACGACGTCAATATGATTGACCCGTTCCATCTGGAGGCTTACGGCAAGACGGCCATCAATTATAACCGCGACATTGAAATCTTCCCGGTGCTCAACGCTCTGTTTGAGGGCATTTATGGGGAGAATCCCTATAAATCGCCCACGGATATGGGCGTCAATATGGTCGGCTTCTGCATTGATGATGACGAGGTATGCTCTTCAGCCTCGAAGATGGAAATTATCCGCCGATATTATGACGCGCTGAACCGTCTGGCTATGGGAGAATCGGCCGATGCCGAGGTCAACAAGATTGCCTTGCTCTTCAAGCAGGCTAAAATTGACGTTTCCTATCGTCGGCCCGTAGCCGCCGCCAAGCAGCGCGCCGAGCAGTCAGGCAAGCCCTCATCAGCTATTGAACTGGCCGACGGCACCATCATCACGGCTGAGTCAGGCGAGCTCCTCGGTCCGAGCGCCGCTCTCATTCTTAACGCCATAAAGCATCTTGCCGGAATTGACCATAGCGTCAAACTCATACCGCAGGAGATGATTGAGCCGATTCAGTTCACCAAAATCAACTATCTCCGCAGTCAGAATCCGCGCCTGCATACGGATGAAGTCCTCGTGGCTCTCTCCGTCGTCTCCACCCGCGATGAAAACTGCCGCCGTGCCCTTGCCAAGCTTCCGGAGCTTCAAGGCTGTCAGGTCCATTCTACGGTGATGCTTGGCGAAGTAGACCGCAAAATCTTCAAAAAGCTCGGCGTAGGCCTCACCTGCGACCCCATCCGCAAAAAATAATTTTCAATAGCATAGAAATAGGAAGGCGGAATTATCGGAGCTGCTCCGGTGATTCCGCCTTTTTTTGGTTGGTAAAATGATAAATTTTTACCAAAATATTTTGTTGGTAAAAATAAAACTCGTAACTTTGCATTATTACAACATAGTATTGTCAATATGCAAACTAAAGAGAGTCAATTTATTGCCATAGATTTGAAGTCATTTTATGCTTCGGTGGAATGTGTGGAGCGCGGAATGGACCCGCTTGACACCTGTTTGGTGGTGGCTGATGCCTCACGCACGAACAAGACAATTTGCCTGGCGGTATCCGCCGCTCTCAAGAGCTTCAAGACTGGAGGCAGACCCCGGCTTTTTGAGCTTGAACAAAAAATCAGGATGGCTAATCGCGAACGCCACGGGCGGCGTAAATCTATTTCACTCAAAGAATTGACGGAAAAACCTCAATTAAAGATTGATTATATAGTGGCACCTCCACGAATGAGCCGATACCTTGAATACAGCCACACGATAGAGGAAATTTATCTGCGATATATCTCGAAAGAAGACCTTTACGTCTATTCAGTTGACGAGGTCTTTATTGACGCCACACCTTACCTGCAACTCTATGGAATCTCCGCCGTTGAACTGGCGCGAAAGATAGTCCGAGATATTTCCCGCTTTACCGGAATAACGGCAACAGCCGGAGTAGGGACCAACATGTACTTATGTAAAATCGCCATGGATATTATGGCCAAAAAGATGCCCCCGGACGAAAATGGTGTCCGCGTAGCCGAGCTGAATGAAATGACCTATAGGGAGCAACTATGGGAACATCAACCGCTGACGGATTTCTGGCGATTAGGGGCAGGTACGGCCCGGCGGTTGGCTCAGTTCGGAATGTTTACTATGGGCGACATTGCCCGTTGCTCAATTGATAATGAGCCGCTTCTGTATCGTCAATTCGGGGTCAACGCCGAGTTTCTGATTGACCACGCCTGGGGCTATGAACCGGTCACTATGGCCGAAGTGAAAGCCTATCGTCCGGCCACTCACTCCCTCTCCAGCGGCCAAGTGCTGACGGAGGCATATTCGGCAGCCAAAGCTCGTATCGTAGCCCTGGAGATGATTGACAGTCTTTCGCTTAAACTGATTGACCATCAACTGCTGACTGATCAGATTACATTGACCATCAGTTATGACCACGAAAATATCCTCAATCCCGAAATACGAGCCCGATATACAGGCAAAATTAAGGCCGACCATTACGGACGTCCGGTGCCGGTTCATTCACATGGTACGACGAATTTTCGCCGCCCTACGTCGGCCGGTTCCGAACTTGCCGGGGCCATTGGCGAACTGTTTGACCGCATTGTCAACCCTTTGCTATTGATTCGGCGACTGACTATAGGCGCCCACAGGCTGACATCGGAGGCCGATACTCCGCCGATCCAACTGGAATTTTTTGTAGATTACGATGAACTTACCTCACGAACCGAACGCGAACGCCGACGCCAGGAAACAATCCTGACTATCAAAAAGCAGTTTGGTAAAAATGCCATTCTGACCGGACTAAACTATGCGGAAGGAGCCACCCAGCGTCAACGTAATTCTCAGATAGGAGGGCATAAAGCATGACAAAATATGCCGACATAATCAATCGCGCTCCGGTGCGCCCGCAAGGACGCCAACCGCAGCCACGGATGGCCCGTGCGGCTCAATTTGCGCCTTTCGCAGCCGTCAAATAGCGTCAAGAAGCCGACGCAAGGTGGCCTCAGGATTGAGAAACCAGTCGATTGTCCATACCCGATAGAGGCGCCATCCGAGCGAAGTCAACATGCTTGGAGCCGTGATTTCGCGGTCGCGCACCGACGGGAGCGAGTAATAATCTCCTCCGTCAAGTATGATTCCGAGTTTATAGCGGTCAGGATTCTCAGGATCAACGATGGCAAGGTCAATCTTAAAGGTACTTCGGCCTATGCGGGTTTTGACCGTATGCCCGTGGCTGCGTAATCCGTCGGCAATCCGGGTAATGATGTAATCACACGTATCTTCCGCAGAATCCGGTTCGACGGAGGGAAGCACTCCATCAATGGCGAAAGTCAAAAATTCCCTCAACGCATTGACTCCCTTTGGAGCGACTACTCCCGATGGAATATGACGAGGAAGGAGTGAACTGAAAATAATCATCTCGGAGCGCGCACGCGACACGGCCACATTCAGACGCCGCTCGCCGCCTCCCTGATTCAGCGGCCCGAAGTTAAGCGATACGTTGCCGTTCTTGTCCGGCCCATAACCTATGGAAAAGATGATAATATCACGTTCATCACCCTGCACATTCTCCAGGTTTTTAATAAACAGGGGTTCTTCCGCCTCGTCAATTTTTTGCTGGAGTTTCTTATTGTGCTGAAGTTTTGTTGTCAGTATATCCTCAATGAGGTTGCTTTGAGCCTTTGAAAAGGCGACGATGCCGACAGAGGGGGTCGCCTCGGATTCCTCAAAAATATGTAATGTTTTCTCAACTACGGCTTCAGCCTCAATCCGGTTGGTTCGAGATTTACCATGGTCATAAACTCCATGAGGATCAATCAGTGATACCTTGCGAAGACTATCGTCATGAGATGGAAACGTCAGCAAACGGTTATCATAGAAATGAGCATTAGAGAAGGCTATAAGGCTCTCATGGCGCGAACGATAGTGGCGCGATAAATAACGCGACGGCAACCCCAAGGCAATGCAATCATCCAAAATAGAGTCACCATCCTCACTCTCCTCCGTCTCCTCTCCTCCGGAAGTCTGAGTGGAGAAAAATCGGGTAGGGGGCAGCTGCATCGGGTCACCGACAACTATCAACGAGCGACCGCGTGAAATCGTCCCGACGGCATCAGGAGTTTCCATTTGAGAAGCCTCGTCAAAAATGACAACGTCAAACAGATTCGGAGACATCTCTAAATATTGAGCTACGCTTAGCGGAGACATCAACATACAGGGGAACAGGCGCTGAATCACAGTAAATGACTCCGAAATAATCTTACGCATGGATACGGATCTGCCGTTGGATTGCAGCCGTCGCTGCAAAAGAGCCAACTGCCTCCGTTCTTCATCCGTTAATTGTGCGGTACTGACAGACTTGAGCATTTTCTTTACGAGCTCCTTGTTACGGAGTATCTGGAACTCGGCGTCATTACTGCGGTATCTATCTAAAGATTCCTCATGGAGTTTACCGTTGAATCCGCGCAAAGCGCTGTTGGTATCAATCGCATAATAAGATAAGGCGCTATAATAGGCTTGCTCAACGGCATCTGCCGTCTTATCGCCCCTATTCCCTTCAAGAAAATAATTAAGAGCCGAAGGTAATTGGTATCGGCGAATCACTTTCGCTTTTTCCGTGAAGTGATACCAGGTGCGCAGTTCCTCCAATGCTGTAATCCACCTGTTAATATGTGACTCAAGGACTGTGAGATCTGTTTGCTTCTCAGCATCAATCGAAGCGATTTCACTAAGGCGCCTCCATTCCTTATCCTTTCCGAGAATTTCCTCCGGAGTACGCTTGAAAATCCAACGATTCAGAAGTGAATGGGCCTTCTTTCGGGCTCGAGCAATACGTTCGGGCATCTTACGCAGAGTTTCGGATACTCCCTGCTGATTCTCAGCGGTATTCTCCTTCGGATAAAGCCCGACAAGAACAGAACTGCCCGGATGATAACCCATAATTTCAATGACAAGGTCAAGTGCACGAAGCTCGCGGGCCAGCTCCGCAATGCTTGCCGGAGAAAGGTGTTTTATTTCTTGAAAGCTGACGGTCAAGTCACTGT
>CAMWSN010000140.1 GCA_947176925.1 uncultured Porphyromonadaceae bacterium | reverse complement strand
ATATTATACACACCCTTTTGTAATTTGTTGATTAGTAGTAGTTTATGATTGATGGATAAACAAAATATTCTACACTTTCGTAACTTGAGCTATATCAATAAGTTACAAAAGTATAGAACGGTTAAAACGACTATATTAAGTTGATAGCCAGCTTGTTATGTGTGGTATTTTATTAACTCTGCGAGTTCGGGCGACACGTTTTGACAGATTCGCTTGATTAGGCGAGTTCTTTTTGTATAAAAATTATTAAGTGTCATCCCTGAAAACAAGCAAATAGTTTTGGCTGAGAATCCGGATAAAATAAGCGTCATAAATTCGATTTCCTCATCCTTTATTTTTGAATATTCTTCTCTAAGTCGGATGAGAATATTATCCATATAAGTATTAACTGCCTCGTCAAGCTGACGCATATTCTTTTTGTTTGTCATCTGAGAGAGTATTTTTTTAAATTCCGAGAAAATCAGGGTTTTACTAATTTCACTTTCAGGATCTTCAAAATAACGATTACATAGAGTGTTAATGGTTTGCCATTGGTTTCGGAAAAGGCTTTCAACAGACTCCTGCAATTGATTATTTAAGTCTTCACTTCCGAGCGCATCCGTTAATCTTAAGGAAAGAGTATGAATTTCCTCCATTTTATTTTCAATATCCCGGCGTTGTAATTTTACTTTGTAAGTAAGATATAAAGTCGTGGAGATGATGATGATTACGAGTATTGCAGCTACGATGATGGCGATATTTAAAGTTTGATAATAACGCTCACGTTCATTTACGTATTTTTTATTATATACGTCCCTTTGAATTGCTAATGGTGTCTGTTGTAGAATGTCGTGAACTTCAGCGACAACTATTGTCCGCAAACTGTCAGCATAATCATTAGCACGCAAAAGATTCCCCGATGCTCTATGATAGAACATCATTGCTCGATATTTGTTTGATTGCTCAATACGGCTTGATGCAAGTGAATCTGCGCGGCGTAGATATGGCTCGGATTCTACTACCTTATCAAGTCTCACAAGTGTTTCAGCCATATAAGAACATTCAGTAGATGAAAGGGGGCTTAGCTTTTCATAATCTTCTAAGATTTGCAACGCGCGTTCAAATTGGCCCTGTTTATATAATGACGGGAAAATACTTATATAACAATATGCGAGAAGCTGTCGATCCTCAGGTTCCTGCTTGGCTAATGTGATGATGCTATCAGTAAGCCTTATACTTTCCCGGGCTTGATTAATGCGTTCTAAAGCATCGGCTTTGTCGCAGAGGGAGAAGCGGACGTTACGTTCTTTCCCGGCAGCGCGATAGTGTTCAATCGCTTTATCTATATAAGGAATAGCTTCTTTGAAATTCTGAGTAACGGCAAAGATGTCAGCAATTTGTTCAGCCGTGCGAGCTTTCCAGTCTTCATTTGTTCCCTTTTCTGCAATATCATAAGCCCGCAAGGCATCACCCATTGCGTCAGTGTATTCTTCTTGTTGATAGCGCAAATCTGCTCGCAAAAACAGTGCCTGCATCAGGCGCATGCGGTCTGAGGTGTCCTCAAAGCGGTCTACTGCAATGCTGATTAGCGAATCGGCATCGGGGTGGCCATAGTCGTTAAGCCGGTAGCGCGCCATGGCGGTAAGCAATTCATAGCGCGCCCGGTCGTCTTTGCCTTGCAGCTTGGCGGGGTCAATCTCGCGCAGCTCGGCTCGGGCCGAATCTGCATCGTCCATGACCATAGCCTCGGCCCGGTCTAATCGGGCCAAGGTTTCAGCGTCGGTCCGCCGGCATCCGCAGAGCAGACTGACGCTCGCCAATATCAGCAGCCAGGTGATTCTCATTCGCGGCGGCGGATTGTCAGCGGGTGGGCTCCCTCAGGCAGCGGGCCGTCAATGACCAGGGCCAGGTGGCCTCCGCCGCCGGCCCCCGCAAGTTTATGGGCCAGGGAGACGGGGGCATATTTATCAATGAAATCCTGCACTCCGGGCTGGATCATTGCGGGAAACATCGCAATCTGAGCCGCGAAACTGTCGGCAAACGCTTGGGCGAACCCTTGGAGGTCTCGCTTCATTATGGCATCCCAGCAGCGGTCTGCCGCCTCGGCTAAGGCCGCAGCTTTTTCCGGGGTGATATCCTTGCCTTCAACCACCGAGCATCCCGGGCGGCGCGGGAACATCGGAACCAGGCAAAGGTGACTTTCCAGCCAACTCAGAATCTCTTCGTCGTGGCAACTCTCGATGCGGCTCGGCC
Organism: uncultured Porphyromonadaceae bacterium; assembly: GCA_947176925.1. Lineage (GTDB taxonomy): Bacteria > Bacteroidota > Bacteroidia > Bacteroidales > Muribaculaceae > UBA3263. The sequence goes on along the minus strand of CAMWSN010000140.1, from coordinate 2,484 downwards.
AATAGGTGTTGTCATAGTAATGGCGGTTCAGTCCGCTCATGCAGATGCCTATGGAGTCCTGGGCGCCGCTGATGTGTCCCTTGTCCTGCTCCGGATCATTCTCGAAGCAGAAGAGCAGACGGGCAAGCATCTCCTCGTTTCCGGCGGGGAGCTCGTAGGGCCAGATCTTGCGTGCGGCATTGCGCGTGGAGGTCGACATGCCGCCGCGCTCCATGAATTCCTCCGTGGGCTCTAAGGAGACCGTCAGTGCCCAACCCGGATGATGACATGAAACGTAGGGCTGGTCAAGCCAGGTGCCCGCCAAGTCGATGCGATAGGGTAGGCCGCAGAGGTTGGCTGAACGCAGCGAGGTGGTCGAGCGCGCCGCAAGCCCGTCATCGGGGACTCGCTGAAGCTCGATGTATTCAATTCCGCGGTCCTTACAGAATTGGCGCTTGGTCTCGGAGCCGCCGTCGGTGTTGACCACGAAGATGTCAGGCTTGACGCGGTCAACCGTCTCGACGAAGTCCATGATGCCGCTTCCGGGATTGATGAAGGCGTCCTTGACGTAGCGGATGGATTTGACCATATAGAGGCGTTCGCGTTCGCTGTAGACTGTCGGGCGGTGTTTATAGTCAAGAATAGTTGCGTCGGAACCGATTCCGACGTAGAGGTCACCATAGGCCGATGCGGCCTTGAAGAAGGCCACGTGGCCCGAATGAAGCATGTCATAACAGCCGCTGACAAATACCTTCTTGCGGGGTTCGGCAGCGGAGGAGATAGATTTATTTTCCATGGTTAGTTACTGAGATTGCGTAGATTAATACTATGATGAAACATCCTAAGGGGACACAGAATGAAGTGGAGACGGAGCCGGTGACGTCGCTCATCAGGGCCTGGAGCGGAGTGATCAGCGCGCCGCCTAAGATTGCCATAATCAGCCCCGAGGCGCCAATCTTGGCATCGGCCGGGTCGATGTGTTCCAAGGCTATGCCGTAGATCGTCGGGAACATCAGGCTCATGCAGGCGCTAATGCCTACCAAGGCCACTATTGCAACCATCCCATGGCCGAAAATCACCGTCAGGGTGAGCGCCACGGCGACTAAACCGGCCCAAATCATCAGTTGTGACGGAGCAAAGCGCTTCATCAACGCCGTGAATAGGAAGCGGAAGGCCGTAAACGCAAGGATGGAGTAGAGGAATATATCGCTTGCGGCGGCTTCAAGCATCCCCGTCTCGGCCATTACGAGACGGATGGTGAAGGACCAGACGCAGGTCTGGGCGCCGACGTAGAAAAACTGGGCGATAACGCCGTATCTATACCGACGGATGGCCCAAAGGCGGTGGAAAATCCCTCCTTGTGTCTTCGGTTCATCCTCGCCGTCGTCTTTCATCGCCGGCATTTTAGTGATGGCAATGATTATCATAAGCGCTAAGAGCACAAAGCCTATGATCATATAGGTTCCGGAGATGGCGTTGAGTTCCTGGGTTTGCATCAGGCGCAGCAAATCGCCGTTCATCTGGGCGCGCTCGGCGGCATCAGCTTCCTTAAGTTCGCTGAGAATAAACATGCGGCTGAGCAGGATGCCGATAATGGCGCCAAGCGGATTCAGGGTCTGGGCTATGTTCAGGCGGCGTGTGGCCGTTTCGCGCGGACCCATAGCTAAAATGTATGGATTGGCCGTGGTTTCTAACACCGCACAGCCACACGCCATCACGTAGATGGCAAACAAAAAGAACGGATAGCTCGCCAATTCCCCGGCGGGGTAAAAGAGCATCGTTCCCGTCGCATAGACCACTAACCCTAACAGGATGCCGCTCTTATAGGAATGGCGTTTGATGAAAAGTGCAGCCGGAAGAGCTATGCAGAAATAAGCGCCGTAAAATGCAAACTGAACAAGCGACGTCTGTAAATCGCTCATCGACATTATTCGTTTAAACGCCGCCAACAAAGTGTCATTCATGTTATTGGCGATGCCCCAGAGCATAAAAAGCACCGATACCAATGCAAAAGGTAGCGCGTAATATTTTTTCGTTTCTGACATAATGTGTTATAGTAAGTATTTTTTAGAGAAAAAAAGCGGACAAACCTTGTGGGGCTTGTCCGCTGATTCTTTGTAGCGAATCCGGGACTCGAACCCGGGTTTCCGCCGTGAGAGGGCGGCGTGCTAGACCACTACACTAAATCGCCATGTCGTCTTTCAACGCCGCAAAGTTACGTAAAATTTCTGAACCGTGCAAATTTTCCTTAAACTTTTTTTGAAAAATTATTAATTCTCCCCCAAACCCCATCCTTCCATCGCATTAATCCTTCCCATACCCTCCTATTTTTCCTGTTTCTCTCATCTCTAAAAGTTAAAGAATGTTAAAGTGTGAAAAATATAGTTTTGTGCAATGGCGGGAAAATCAATGAGTTGCGAAAAATATGTTGTAGAGCATAAAAATTTGGAGAACAAAAAATTTGCGTATGTCAAAAAGTTGGCGTAACTTTGCACTCGCTTTCGG
>CAMWSN010000139.1 GCA_947176925.1 uncultured Porphyromonadaceae bacterium | reverse complement strand
GGCTTGGCCTTCTATTTTGAGGAAAAAGCCGGACGCGAGTTTAACTTACTCAATCAGGTCAATGATGATGATCCGGTCCAGGTGATTCGTAACGGAGGAGTCTCCGAAGTCCCCAAAAAAGAGATAGTCGTCGGTGACATTGTCATTCTCAACACCGGCAATGATATTCCGGCCGACGGTGAACTGCTTGAAGCCGTCTCCCTGACGGTCGACGAATCGACCCTGACCGGCGAGCCCTCTTGCAGCAAAACGACCGACCCGAATCATTTTGACTCTGAAGCGACTTTCCCGTCAAACGAAGTCATGCGCGGCACCCGAGTTATTGAGGGCCACGGAGTCATGCAGGTCAAGGCCGTCGGCGACAATACGGAAAACGGAAAAGTTTTCACTGCCGCTCAGATTGACAGCAGCGCAAAAACACCGCTTAATGAACAACTTGACCGACTTGGGGTCTTGATCAGCCGAATCAGTTACACCTTGGCCGCCATAGTTATTCTCGGACGCACGGGTCTATTCCTTGCTTCAAACGGTTTTGAATGGTTGCCGTTCCTGTCCGTCCTCTTGAAGTCAGTGATGATCGCCGTAGCCTTGATTGTGGTTTCTGTTCCGGAAGGCTTGCCTATGGCCGTCACGCTCAGTCTGGCCACTTCCATGCGCCGCATGCTCAGGTCAAACAACCTGGTCCGTAAGCTTCACGCATGCGAAACCATGGGTGCCACAACAGTTATCTGCACCGACAAGACCGGAACGTTGACAGAAAATCGGATGCGCGTCTTCAAAACCGATTTCTTCATTCCCGAATCCGATGCCGGACACATCTATGAAGGTATGGCCGTGAACTCCACGGCGGAACTGGACCGCAAATCGGGAGAATCAAAAGTATTAGGGAACCCTACGGAGGGCGCCCTGCTCCTATGGCTTGAAAGCAAAGGAATTGACTATCAGAAACTCCGGGCGGAGAATACCGCTATCGAGGAGCTTCCCTTCTCAACCGAACGAAAATATATGGCTACCCTGGTCCGCCATGCCGACGGGACGGAGATTCTTTACATCAAAGGCGCTCCGGAAATTGTTTTCAATCTTTGTCGCAATTTCCCCGGCGGAGTCACTCAGGACTCAGTCAATGCTCTGCTCCTGGACTATCAGAATCGCGCCATGCGTACCCTCGGATTCGCGTATCAGATTGTCAAATCGGGCGACCGAACCATTGCTGACAAGCGCGTTGTTGCCGAAAATCTGACTTTCATAGGTATCTGCGCTATCTCCGATCCGGTCCGCGAAAGCGTCCCCGGAGCTGTCAAGGAAGTGCTTGATGCCGGAATTAACATCAAAATCGTCACGGGTGACACTCCCGCTACGGCACGCGAAATCGGTCGGCAAATCGGACTGTGGAATGACGCGACCGACGGAGCCTCCAATATCATCACCGGAGAAGAATTTGCCGCTATTCCTGACAGCGAGCTCCCCGGACGAGTAAATGACCTTAAAATCATTGCGCGCGCAAGACCGATGGACAAAAAGCGCCTGGTCGAGGCCCTTCAGAACCGCGGAGAGATTGTTGCCGTCACCGGCGACGGGACTAATGACGCTCCGGCTCTGAAAGCGGCCCACGTTGGACTCTCAATGGGCGACGGCACCTCAGTAGCCAAGGAAGCATCAGACATTACGATTATCGACAATTCCTTTACGTCGATAGGTCATGCCGTTATGTGGGGGCGCTCACTTTATCTTAACATTCAGCGCTTTATCCTCTTCCAGATGACGGTCAACGTAGTGGCCTGCCTGATTGTACTCTGCGGGGCCTTCATGGGTGTGCAATCGCCCCTGACGGTTACTCAGATGCTCTGGGTCAACCTGATTATGGACACCTTCGCCGCTATGGCCCTTGCCTCCCTACCCCCCTCCACCAAGGTTATGAGCCAAAAACCACGGTCACGCTCCGCATTTATCATTACACGCGCTATGTGGGCCTCCATTGTCGGCGTCGGACTCGCCTTTTTCATCTTGCTATTCGGCCTGCTGATTTATTTTGAACACACTGACATTACTTCGCTCACTGAGATATTCCGTGCTCCGCTCGTAGCGTTCCATGGCCTTGACACCTATGAACTCTCCCTGTTCTTCACCTTCTTCGTCTTCCTCCAGTTCTGGAACATGTTTAATGCCCGCGCCTTTGCCTCCCACGGCTCGGCCTTAAACCTGAAAGGCTGCGGCGAGTTCATTCTGATTGCCACGCTGATTCTCGGCGGGCAGTTGCTCATAATCAATGTCGGCGGCGCATTTTTCAGTGTCCAACCCATTAAGCTGACTGACTGGGTGATTATTATTAGTTCAACTTCATTAGTCCTTTGGATTGGTGAGATTTATCGATTGATTAGAAAATGATTTGGTATGTTATATTGACTGTGGCCCTCGTGGGGCTAATAGTCCCGTTCATGACTCTTTACCTGCTCCGCGGAGGCTCGATTGCCCGTCTGCTCCGCGGCGAAAAAGACTCAGCCAGCTATTCTTACGACGACCTCAGGGGATGCCTTGAACGCATTCAGGCTGAAATCACTGAAACTTACGACCGCGACGACGATAAAATTGTCAGTTTCCGCTTCCAGGGTGGCCACTTCTATGCCATCTATATGCCTTCGCGCCAACACGCCAGCATATCTTTTTTCAACTGCTTTGAAACCACTTTGGAAAATATTGCCATCGTTGAGCAGGTTGTCGGGGCCACGAATAACCGCAACACCCCCATCAAGGCAACCTATGCGCCCAACGATGACCATAGTATGCTCGAAGTAAGCTTCCATTCTTCGGGACTTCGCCTTCTTAACTCCCGGGCCGATGCTGAATATCTCATTGACCTGCTGACCACTTTCTTTGACCTTCAACGCCTTTTTGTCGAGGCCTTTAACGAGCAGTTGGAAGGAAACGGCAACCCATTGATTCGCAACTCCATGCCGCCGGTTCACTCGGCCTACGTAATCCATCGCTCCGAACTGGAGGAATCAGGCAAGACCTGGGACGGACCTTGGTTTGAGATGCCGCGACTCACTCTCTCGGAGATGATTGACCGCATCTCGGGCAATGTACCGTCTGACGATGCTCAAATCATAATCAATGGAGTCAGCTCCACGAAAAAAGCTTCGGAAATCGAACCGCTGAAGATTCTGCTGAAAGAGGATATCAATAGCGAGGACCCCGTAATCACCGAAAACGCTTTTATTGACGTCATTGAACAGGACAAGTTAACACACCGTGACACCCACGTTATCCTCCGGCTGACCAACACTGACGACCGCCTGTATACGATAAACGCCTACGTAATGCAATCGGGCCTTCCCGCCAACTCATTCCGCCCCACGGGCTCCCCTGAAACACTACCCCGAGCTTTCTCGTCAACTATCGGTATACATCGCGGCGGTCCGGAAATCTACAAGGCCGAAGCCGAATATATGGCTGAGGAACAGGACCTTGTTAACCTCGTCAAATCCGGCGACGCAGCCTACTCGCTCTACTGGGGCAAGGTGCTATTTACGTCTGACCGATTTTTTGAGGCCTCATTCTATCTCCAGAATGCTTATGACCTGTTGGCGCCACAGATGAACAATCCCTCATCTCAGCCCCAGGAACTCTTGGAGCAATTCTTTGACATCTGCTTCTTCCTGAGTGTCAGCTTCTATAAATTAGGGCGTTACCGCGATTCATATTACTATATCGACATTATTTTCCAGCAGCATCGCGTCCGCTGGACCGAACAATATATCCTGACGCTCGTAGCTCTGCGTGATCCCCGCCTTGAAGTTATGATGACTAACCTGCGCGACCAACTCGTGGAGCAGCTCAATGATGAAGACGCCGGCCCTCACATTCAAAAGCTCATTGATTTCATTGACCGCCAGATGATTCTGGTTAAGATCCAGCAAGGCAAAATCGACGAAGCGCGCCAGGCCCTCGAAAAGCAACTCGAAGCCTCGCCCGACGACTCCTTCGCCCTCTACTGGCTCGCCAAATTAGGCTAATATTAGCTATAAGAAATTTAAAACTCAAGTGAATTTTCGTTGAGTAGAAAATCGTAGATACTAATTGTTGTGATACCTGCATCATTCCTTAAAACCGGGGTATGCTCTCCAAGTATTATTATTTTCTTAAACGAATCATCTACATTACGTAAAGATTTTTCTTCTTGGGCAACTTTACTTTCACTTTCCATACGATAGGCAGATTGTATGTAGTAACGTGCACTTCCAAGATTACATACAAAATCTATTTCATATTGTTTGCGAACTTGTTTGCCTTCTTCCCTTACCACGACCGGAACAACTCCGACATCAACATTGAAGCCGCGTTTTCGAAGCTCATTATATATGATATTCTCCATTACATGACTTGGATCCGGCTGTCGAAAGTTTATTCGGGAATTTCTAAGACCTGGATCAGCAAAATAATATTTATAAGGAGTATCTATATATTTTTTGCCTTTAATATCATATCTGGTGGCTTTTTCCACCAAGAATGAATCACAAATATATTCAAGATATTTCTTTATTGTAACCGCAGATAGATTACTCTTTATCATTGAGTTAAAACCATTTGCCAATTTCTGAGGGTTAGTTAGACTTCCGACAGTTGAAGATATAATATCAAGCAACCTCTCAAGTTCCTCTTCCTTTTCAATACTATATCTTTCCTTTATATCACGAAGATAAGTTTCCTCAAATATTCCCTTTAAGAA
>CAMWSN010000138.1 GCA_947176925.1 uncultured Porphyromonadaceae bacterium | reverse complement strand
AAGGGAACTCCGGTTCCTTCCAAGGCTTTAGCTACGTCATAGACAGCCGAAAGCTGAGGTACACCGACTCCGGCAATCAATCGGGTTGTGCAGATGGAGCCCGGACAGATACCAACCTTGACACCGTCAGCGCCATTCTCTACAAGATATTTGGCGGCTTCGCCCGTGGCTATGTTGCCTACGACTACGTCGATCTGCGGATATTTTTCCTTGACCTGGCGCAAAACGTTGACCACTCCCTTGCTGTGGCCATGGGCCGTGTCAATAACAATTGCGTCAACTCCGGCCTCAACTAATGCGTCAACGCGCTCAAGTGAGTCAGCAGTTACGCCTACACCGGCAGCAACTCTCAGGCGACCATATTTATCCTTGCAAGCCATCGGTTTATCCTTTGCCTTGGTAATATCCTTATAAGTTACAAGTCCGAGCAGATGACCTTCCGAGTCCACAACCGGGAGTTTTTCAATCTTATGGCGCTGGAGAATGCGTGCGGCTTCCTCGAGGTCAGTTGACTGGGATGTGGTAACGAGGTTATCCTTGGTCATAACTTCGTCAACGGGACGGGTGAGGTCGCTTTCAAAGCGGAGGTCACGGTTCGTAACGATGCCTACGAGCTTCTTCTCATCATCCACGACGGGTATACCGCCGATGTGATATTCCTCCATGATGGCAAGCGCATCGCCCACGGTGGAGCCGCGCTTAATGGTCACGGGGTCATAAATCATACCGTTCTCAGCGCGCTTCACGGCGTGAACCTGGCGGGCCTGTTCGGCAATTGACATGTTTTTATGGATAACGCCGATACCTCCTTCGCGGGCTATGGCGATGGCCAAGGGGGCTTCGGTCACGGTGTCCATAGCTGCTGAAATCAGCGGAACGTTGAGAGTAATGTTTCGGGAAAACTTGGTAGTGAGTTCCACGTCGCGCGGAAGTACTTCAGAGTAAGCGGGAATCAGGAGGACATCATCAAAGGTCAGTCCGTCCATCTTAACTCGATCGGCAATAAACGACATAAAATGTTTCTTTTAGTTGGTTTTTGGTTGTAATATTGCACGCAAAGGTAAGAAAAAATCCCGAAACCGCCAAGGATTTCGGCCTAAAAACCATTAAAATTCTATCCCGAGCCGTCCGAAGAATCCGAAAGTATAGCCATTAGTGGCCCAGGGCTCTTTATAGGTGACGGTTGAGTCATGGCGGCCGCCGCGGGTATATTTGGTGACATATTGCGGTCCGACTTCTAAATTGAGAGCGATTTTCTCAGTAACGGGGATGCGGAAACCGACGGCGGCCTGACTGTAAATTCCGCTGCCGCCTTCCGTCGCAAGTTGACCTCCGAGACGTAACCCTAAGTGAGGATATATGCGGCGCATATATTCCGATGCGAAATAAAATTTGGCTTCAGCAAAAATTGGGATGACCCCTTCGTTATAACGCATCGAATGGATATAACCTACGCCAGCACCAAGAAAAATTTTAGGTTTGACCATCCAGCCGTGAACCGTCTCAACTCCTGCCGCGCTTTCCGGATAAGCTCCCGGAGCGTTGATTTCGAGAGCTACGGTCCCGACATAGCCTGACGGAATTTTATCAATAAGGTTGGAATTCTTATCCTCTTTCAGTGATGCAACGGCTATATTCTTCTTTCTCAGATGTTCACGCTGAATATCCTCGGGAGTCTGCCCGAAAGCAAGGCAAGAAGCCAAAACACAAAATATCAATCCAAAAATTCTCATGTTGCTATGTTTATGTTTTTAGAAATGGCCAAGGAATATATCATTCCCCGGCCATATTTGCTTTATATGGATGTCATTTTGAATGAAATGGGTAGGGTGTACCACATATCAACTGGCTCACCATTTTGCTTGCCCGGATTAAACTTCTTGATCAGTTTAACTACCCGAAGAGATTCATCATTGAGCATTTCGCTATCACTTTTGTCCACATGAACTTGCTCAATGGAACCATCCTTCATGACCATGAATTTAACGTTTACAATGCCTTGCACATTGTCTATGACGGCTTTTTCAGGGTAACGTATGTTTTGAGCGAGGAACATGTACATCGCTTCATTGCCTCCGGGATATGAGGGCTGTTCATCGGTCAATTTATCAGAGGTAATTTCTTCTTTGACTGCATTTTTTGTGGTGACTTCAATTACACCATGTTTTCCTGCTTCGCCATATTTTTTTATGGCATCGGCGGTTTTATCAATATCGATTTTAAGAATATCCTCTTGATTCAGGCCTAAGCTATCAAGATTCTGAATGTAGGCTACCTCTCCGTCAATAATCAGGAGCGGACGCGAATTAAGGTCCACCGGGGAACCGGATGCTACCTTCATGGTCGTAAGATACTTTTTTTGCTGTTGAGCAAAAGAAGTCCCGAAGGAGATCAACGCAATGATGATAGAATAAATAAATTTTTTCAACATAGCAGTAAGAGTTTTGGATGAATATTAATTACTGCGTCAAAGTTAGGTAAAATTTATCCCCCCCCCCACAAATTTTTAACAAAATTTAACGGCGGCGGCCAAAGAGGTCCTTGATGCCGTCCATGTCAAAGCTCAGGGTGAAGCGCAGAGTCTGGTCAAGAGGAGAGGAGGCGGCTGTGGCGACCATGTAAGAAGCGTCAAGGCGAACAACTTTCAGCGCGAAGCCGGCACCTACACCAAGGTATTGGCGATTACCCTTATTGGGATGTTCAAAGAAATAACCGGCGCGGAAAAAGAACTGGTCATTGTAAGAATATTCGCCACCAAGACTGAAACGGATTTCCTCAAGTTCTTCCTTAAATCCGCGCGGAGCATCGGTGAAGCTCTTGAAAATACCCGTGATTGAGCTCATGTTCTGCCATTTCTGCATCGCGTCTTCATATTTTTCCTGGTCTTCAAGGGTCAGGAGATTATTGTAGTCGCTTTCGCGGGGCATCGTAGGCACAAGGATTTTGCTTACGTCAAGGTTAAGAGAAAGCAGGTGATAGTCGGCCAGAGGGAAGGTAAATGAAGTGCCAAGGCGGAGCTGGGCGGGAAGGAAGGCCGGCTGGTTGCCGTGGTCATAATTGACCTTCGAGCCGATGTTGCTCAGATTCCAGCCGAATGACCATTGACATTCGGAGCGGCCGACCATAGGGAATGTAGTCAGATAGCCGTTGATGTCAGCCGCAAAGGCGGAGGCGCCTACGGGCTGGGTCTCACTCTCGGAAGTGGAGAATCCCAGGTCAGAATAGATATAGCGGAAAACGACGCCCATGGAGTATTTCTCAGAGAGCTTGCGCGCATATCCGAGGTCCACTGACATTTCATAGGGGTGAAGGCTCATCAATCCGTCGCCGTCAATGCCCGAAGTCACTTCGCCCAGGGTAAAGTAGCGCAGTGAGGCGGAAAGCGCCTGATTATCGCCGGAACCTATTTTCCAATAGCCGGTGAGGTTAAGAAGGGCAATGTCGTTGACGAGTTTGCGCAACCAGGGGGTATAGCTCAATGACACTCCGGCACTGGAATATGCAAAGGCATACTTTGAGGAATTCCAGAACTGGGAATTGACATCAGGGTCAGAGGCCACACCAAGGTCGCCCATCGAGGCGCCACGCGCATCGGGGACGATGTCAAGTGAGTTCACACCCGTCTGCAGCGGGTTAAACTGATTGGCGGTCTCATAGTCAGAGGCCCACAAGGCACCCGAAGCAGCGCCCAATATTGTTGCGATAATGAGGGTTTTCCGTTTCATAACATAGGCAAAACGCATATTTTTGCCGTTTTATTGCATCCGGAGGCAAAAAAATGCGTAACTTTGCATCAATTATGATCAGAATAGGAAATGGATTTGACGTTCACAAGTTCGCCGAAGGACGCGAACTGTGGCTTTGTGGCGTGAAGGTTGAGCACTCGCTCGGGCTTCTGGGTCATAGTGATGCTGATGTTGCTTTGCACGCCCTGTGTGACGCCCTGCTCGGGGCCGCTGCATTGAGAGATATCGGTTTTCATTTTCCCGACACTGACCCCGCTTATAAGGGGGCGGACTCGCGGCGCCTTCTGCGTCGAGTCGTGGAGTTGATAGCCGAAAAAGGTTATAAGCCGGGAAATGTCGACGTGACCATCATAGCTCAGGCGCCCAAATTGCTTCCTTATATAGAACGCATGCGCGAGATCGTAGCCGCGGATCTCGGAATAGATATTGATTTCGTGAGCGTGAAAGCCACGACTACCGAGCGCCTTGGCTTCACCGGGCGAGGCGAGGGTATAGCCGCTCAGGCTTCGGCCTTAATAGTACCAGGTACCGTAGCCGTAGGTTGACGCAAGAGAGTGGGCCACCTCATCATTGACCAAGAATTGCGTCGGATTGTCAGAGAGATTATCCCGATGAAGAAAATCGCGAAACATCTCAGGCGAATCTTCTAAGTTTATGCCTACATGGGTCAGGTTTGGGTCTTTGGCTGCTTTAGTGGCTTGCTGCATGTTTTGAATACGGCTGGCGGCATCGTTGCTGCTCCAGAGCGTAAGACTGACGTTCTTGGTGCCGAGATCTGACGGGCGGAATGTTCCGGATGTATGTTGAATCTCGCGAGGCGGAGTCCCGGGAACGTTTCGCTGGCGAGAAGCAAAAGTTTCATGGCTGGAAATCAACAGAATAACTACGGCAGCCAAAAATACGGATATAATAGCTCTATTCATACCCAAATAACGCCCCCTCCGCCTGAATTGTTTAGGGTTTAGAGTTTAGAGTTTAAGATTTAGAACCTCGCCTTAAATTTCCTAGAGGGTCAGCCATTCGACTT
>CAMWSN010000137.1 GCA_947176925.1 uncultured Porphyromonadaceae bacterium | reverse complement strand
GGGCACGGGTGCCCGGACGCTCGGAGTAGGGGAAAACGTGAAGGCGCGAGATGGGTAATGATTTAACGAAATTGATGCTTTCCTCAAACAGTTCCGGGGTTTCGCCGCGAGTACCGACGATGAGGTCCACGCCGATAAAAGCGTGAGGAATCAGGCGGCGGATGCGGTTGATTTTGTCGGCAAAGAGCTGAGTGTCATAGTGGCGACGCATGAGTCGGAGCACATCGTCAGAGCCGGCTTGGAGGGGAATATGAAAGTGGGGCATGAACCGGGGACCGGCAGCGACTATGTCAATGATGCGGTCAGTCAGCAGGTCGGGTTCAATCGAGCTGATTCGGAAGCGTTCAATTCCCTCCACTTGATTCAGAGCGTCAACGAGGTCGGAAAAATTGCGGTCGGTGCCATGGCCGAAGTCACCTATGTTTACGCCGGTGAGGACTATTTCCTTGCCGCCTTCATCAGCCACCCGGCGGGCCATAGAGACGAGTTCGTCAATGTTTCCGGAGCGCGAGCGTCCGCGTGCGGCCGGAATGGTGCAATAAGAGCAAAAATAATTGCAACCGTCCTGAACCTTAAGGAAATAACGGGTACGGTCGCCGCGCGAGCATGAGGGCATGAATTCACGCAAAGTCTTCGAGGGGACCACAGGATTTATTTCCTCGATAAGTCCGGCGCAATAGTCGGCAATGCGCAGTTTGTCATTAATCCCGACAACGAGGGCAACTCCCGGGAGGGAAGCCACTTCAACGGGCTGCAACTGAGAGTAGCAGCCCGTGACTATGATTTTGGCTTGAGGAAACCGGGAGTGGAGCGAGCGGATAAGTCGGCGACATTTGCGGTCGGCCTCGGCCGTGACGGAACATGTATTGACGATGCAGAAGTCAGGTTGCTCACCCGGGGCAATGCGCATGATGCCGCGGTCGGCCATCAGTTGCGCAATGCTTCCGGTTTCAGCAAAGTTTAGTTTACACCCGAGGGTGGAATAGAGAGCTTTACTCACTTACGAAGTTTTGAACTTTCAGGTTGGTTACTTGTGAGTTGAATGTGTCGGCCTTGGTCAGCGGGAAGAAAAGGGTGCGAACATGGGCTATTTTTCTTCTTGCTTCCTTGCTGTTGCCTTCAGCGTGATAGTCCCAGCTTATGCCCAGGTCATCAACGAGCTTATTGTTGACATAAAGTTTGGTACTATTATTGGTGCCGATAACTTTAACATGGAGTTTTTCGCCGGGAAGAATGTTCTGGCGGAACGTGTTGAGGTGACCTTCGCGGCTGAAAGCCATCTGTCCGCTGATGGGGTCAGAGAGCCAGAAAATTGCGTTGGGGCTTTCAAAGAGCTTGGTGCCAAGCTGTTCGTTGCCGCCGACGATGTCGAATTCAACGGTATAGGGATAGCCGATTTCTTCGATTGCCATAGTCTGGCCGGGAGTAACCACGGCTTCTTCCATGACGTTTTTGGGCTCGAGACCATATTGAGCGAGATAGTTCAGGCCGGGGGCTTCAGAGAGTTTATGGCTTTGAGCGTCAAATTCCTCAAAGGGGACGGTGACTTTGTCCGCGCTCCAGGTCTTGGCGGCCATGGTGGGGAGCGAGTGCATCACGCGGTGGTGGATGTCTTTGACGGTGATTCCGTTGGAGGGATGGTCATTCCACACGGCAAACATGCCGCCTTCAATCATCTTGATGGTGTCGCCGGTGAAGACGGTACCTCCGATATTGGCCGGAGTCCAGTTGTCATAGAGCATCTGATTGTTCAGATAGTCATAATAATAACCGGCTGCGGGGACAATGTAGACGTAACCGTCAGGGATTGAAACCATGTGATAGCCTTGTTTGATCATGTCGCGTGGATTGGCATAACCGTTACTCCAGCCATACATCAGGACCCCGTCGCTCTGAACGGGAGTCTGGCCTTTGGCATGGGTTAATGAGCCCCAGATTACGGGTTCTTTGCCGTGGTTTTTAGTGAAGGTGATGTATCGGTCCGTAAATCCGCGGAATTGTTCCATGGTCAGAGAGTCGCCCTGATATTCATCAGTGCCGATATGAAATCTGCGGCCGGAAAATACGGGGTCTTCGCCTCCAATGTATTCTTCCAGGAGGGTTTCAAGGAATTCATGAGTTTCAGGCTTGGTGATGTCGAGATGGTCACGTCCGTTGCGTCCGGTGCTTGCTATCTCGGGTTTCAGTCTGGTGAATGCGAGAGCATGGGCGGGGAAGTCGATTTCAGGGATGATTTCCACGCCTTTAGAGGCGGCATATTTAATCAGGTTGCGGAATTCCTGTTTGGTGTAAGACCCGTCGCGAGCGGTCAGTTCGGGGAAGTTGCTGCTTTCCATGCGGAATGCGGCCTGGGTCTTGTCCCAATCATCGTCATAGTGATATTTAAAGCCATTATCATTAAGATGCAGATGAAGGGTGTTCATCTTGTAGTAAGCCATAGCGTTGACCAGAGCGTAGAGGTAATCCATCGGAATGTATTTGCGTCCGCAGTCAAGCATGAAACCGCGAAGGGCAAATTCGGGGGAGTCGTTGATTACGCCTACGGGGAGTGATAGGTCATCAGAAAGCTCACTGAGCTGGAGTAGGGTGCGGGTGGCCCAGTAGAGACCTTTTTCAGTGGGAGAGGTGATTACTACACCTTCGGGAGTGACGGCGATGGTATATGATTCGGCGTTGGCCTTCTTATTGGGTTTGATTTTGAGGGTTATATCCCCTTTTTTAGCTTTTTCGCCGGGGGCAGAGGTCAGAGTTGAACCGGTCAGAGTTGTGTAATCCTGACTGAGCATTCGGGCTACGGTAATAGCGGCGGGGTCTTTTGCGTCAGTGATGATTCGTGAGGTTGAAGTCGGGATAAACTTGCCTGCTCCGCCTTTCCATCCGGATATTTCCGGGACGGTAAAGGGTTTGGCATTGACATCAGCCAACGCGGGAGTTGCACAAAGGGCTACGCCGCAAGTGATTACGGCCGCCTTAAGAAGTGATTTTGTGAAGCTCATATAAAATGAAAATGATGAATGGTTTAAAAATTACTCCACAAAGATAGGGAAAAAAATTAAGAATTAAAAATGCAAAATGCAAAATAATTAAAAATTGAGAATTATGAATGAAAAAATTTTAATTTTGTTGCGGCGCGAGTTAGGAGGATAACCAGAAAGAGGAGGGCGGGAATCAGGAGCAATCCGTAGATTTCCTTGCATGAGATGATGAGGGCCTGAGTTTGAGCCGAGGCGAGAAGGTCCGGTGAGATTCCTTCGGAAAGAACGGTCAAATTTTTGGCCATTGTGTGGGTTAACAATTCGCCGATTATCGCCGGACCGAGAGTAGCACCCATGACTGCACCGGTGAAACCATTTACCACCAAAGCCTGAGGGAATACCATGAAGGGGAGTCCCGACCTGACTATTGAAGTGAGGAAGACGATTGAGATCGTGACAGATGCAAATCCGCGTGTAAATAACGGTAATATAAGCTGTTGCTTTTCAAGGTTAAAGTCTATGTTGAAGTAAAACCAGGCGAGATAAGCCGCTAAACAGCAGAATCCGATAATCGTCATCGGCAGGTATCCCCACTTTCTTCGGGCAAAGAATATATAGGTAAAAGCGCATCCCGCGAGGATTCCGAAAAAGACGTACCAGTTAAGGTCAATCAGATTGGTTTCGTCGAAGCCGAGAATCGAAGCTGCATAAGAATGTTCGATAACGTGTTCGGTACCGAGCAGGGTGAAAAATATCAGATATATTACGGACGCGCGGACTACGTTTCTGTTCGTCATTGCAGGCCATGAAATGTAAGGGTGACGGAGATAGCCGGCACGCACTAAGTTGATTGAGAGGCAGGTCAATCCGATTAGTGAGGCAATACATATTTCCGGTGCGGAGAACCAATCGAAATAGTTGCCGTAGACGCATACGAAAGTAAAAGCCAACATTACGACACTCCAAAGAAAAGCGCCGAGCCAGTCAATGCCAAGGAGCGGGATGAACATGTGCGGCCTAACGGGACGTAAAAGAATCTGAATCAGCAGAATCATTAACGCCAAGGCTCCAATCATTATCAGGTGCATCAGTTCCCAGTCAAGATGGAAGGCGGAGTATATTGCCGCGATGCCGCTCAGCTGAATGACGGACTCAACGATGAGGTAAACGTAGCAGAAGAAGACGGACATGTCACGCGTAGGGGTCAGCCAAAGCTGAATCGTCGAGTTGCAGGCAAAGGTAGCCTGCATTCGGAAGAATCCGGCTATCAGACAAGTTGTAACCAGAATGACCACGGAATCCGTTACTGAACAGATTATCAAAGAGATAATCAGTACGGTAGCACATACCAGGAGCTGGCTGTAAGTTGAAAAGCGAAATTTGATGCGAAACATCACCGCGAAGTTGATTGCCAAGCCAATGAGCGAGGCATATCCGGCCATCAGGATATCCTCCTGCATCAATCCCGTGGTGCCGACCATATCTGACGCAGCCGCCAGATAAAGTCCACCCGAGAACTGGACGATGATTACGAAAATGATAAATATCCAGGGCTTAAGGCGGGTAGGGACAAAGTCGCGAACGTCAGGAATTTCAAACATTTAAGCCTTAATTAT
Organism: uncultured Porphyromonadaceae bacterium; assembly: GCA_947176925.1. GTDB lineage: Bacteria > Bacteroidota > Bacteroidia > Bacteroidales > Muribaculaceae > UBA3263. Next base: position 251 of record CAMWSN010000137.1, on the reverse strand, counting down.
TTTATGACACATTCGGCATTCATTCCGGCCCGTAGCTTTGACATTTCGTCAGCCGGGTTTGAATTACTGAAACGGATGCGCACGGGCACTCGCTGGCGCACTTTGACGAAGTTGCCGGAAGAATTATCATGAGGCAGGGGCGAGAGCGCACCTCCCGTTGCCGAGGAGATTGACTCCACTTCACCTTCAAACTTCACTCCGGGGATTGCGTCAACCTCAATCTCAACCGGGGCACCGACGGCAATGTTTTT
>CAMWSN010000136.1 GCA_947176925.1 uncultured Porphyromonadaceae bacterium | reverse complement strand
CATGATGATGGCCTCTTGGCATCGTCGATAAGCCGCCGCATGAAAATCAGTTTTGAGCAAGCTCGCGAACGCGTTGAAGAAGAGGCGGAACTCATGCGGCGGCGTCTGAAGGCCGAAGGAGCGCTGATGATTTCCCGAGTGGGTACCCTCTACCGTCGCTCGGACTCGCGCCTTGATTTCCGTCCCGCTGCTGCCTGGACCCCGCTGCTTCCGGTCGTGAACTGTCAATCAGTTCATCAATCTGCTCCGGCATTTGAAGTTATTCTTCCTTCGGCGGACCGGGACAAGAGTGTAGCCGTGGTGCGCGTTCCGTTGCGTCTGCGCCGCCTGCGGGCTGCCGCTGCCGCCATGATAGTTTTCCTGATCAGCTTTGCCCTCTCAACTCCGATTGATCTCCGTCAGGCTCAAAATGCGTCATTAGCGGCTCACGCTTTTACGGCTCCGGAGCCTGAAATTTTCGAGCCTCTGCCCGCTCCAGCCGGAATGGAACTGAACATTGTATCCGCACCGGCCGACGGAGTCCTCTCCACAGTGAAACCCGAGCCGGAGAAGCCGAAAAATTATGTCGTAGTCATCGCATCGCTTTCAACTCTTGAGCAGGCAAAAGTATACATTTCCAAATCAGCCCTTTCCGGACTGCAAATCTTGCAGAGCGGCGATAACTATCGCGTCTATTGCGCTGCCGGGGCCTCTTATGAGGAAGCCCTGATTGCAGCCGAGGCTATCGACGGGTTCCGCTCGGCTTTTCCTGATGCATGGGTATGCCGTCGATAATTCGTAAAATACTAATTTTATTCTTGTTAGCATTGGCCACTCAAACGGCTGGTGCTCAACTCATCTTCTCTAATCTGAGTTTTCAGGCTATAGAAATCGATCCGCCGTCATCGACCGGGTTGGATAAGGTTTATGTCGTTGAATCCATTGACGGCATGGAAGTTAGTTATCCGGCGACCGACGCTCAATGGCAGCGATTCAGCGCTATGGGAGCGGCCTATGGCGAAGACGTAGCAGCCACATTGGCCGGCGAAAACAGTATCCTAAGCCGCCCGGAGGGTAACGTCGGATACGCAGTGACATCCGGCGGTAAAACGCATTATTATTGGATACTCAACTATTCGGCATATCCTTTCGCGCTACGTGACATCAAGCTCAATCCGACCGACACGGAATGTGGGACCACTTGGCTTGATATTGACGGCGAAGGCGAACGCCTGCCATATTACTCTATCAACGGCATCCCGCAATGGATCAGCCGCGATTTGCGCCTCACCTACTCCACTCTTGAATTTGACGAGGAATCATTTCAGTATCAACAAGTTGAGAAGATCGAAACCATTGAAGGATTTTCGGATGAAACAATTCAATGCCCCTCACCACTCTGCCAGACGGACTTTACCCTTTCCGGCGACCGATTCCAGCGTCAATGGGGGCGCGAAGAAAGCATAACCAGTCCCACTTATGACCCGATAGCCGTAGCAATCCGCACGAAAGCCACTCAGGATGAACGCGATAATGACAACGAAGTGAAAGTTGACGCGGGGCTCGGCGGCAGCGGCCCGGTGGACATCACGTTTGAAGGAATAGTTACCGACGCCACGATTTTCCACGAGTGGGAAATGGCATACGATTCTGAATTCCAGCAAGTTTTCATGCGTTCACGCGACTTAGATTTCTCCTATACATTTCGCGAACAGGGAACTATATATGTCAGAATGGTCGGTGCCAATGCCGACGGTTCATGCGAAACCTTCAGTGATACATACGAAGTCTTCATCGGCGAATCACAGTTGAAAGTACCTAACGCCTTCTCGCCCGGCACCTCCCCCGGAATTAACGATGAATGGAAGGTAAGCTACAAGTCGATCGTAGAATTTGAATGTCATATCTTTGACCGCCATGGACGTCAATTAGCCCACCTGACAGACCCGTCGCAAGGTTGGGACGGTAAACGCGGAGGTAAAACCGTTGGACCCGGAGTATATTTCTACGTGATTCGCGCTAAAGGAACTGACGGTAAGAAATATAACCTCAAGGGTGATATCAACGTCGTAGGCCATAAACAAACCAACAAAGTAAGCAATGCAACGGAATGATTTTGAAATCATGGCTCCGGTAGGCTCCCCGGAATCTTTGCGGGCGGCCATCAATGCGGGAGCCAACGCCGTATATTTTGGTATTCAAGGACTTAACATGCGCTCCCGCGCAGCCGTGAACTTCACTATAGATGACTTGGCCTCGATTGCCGAAGAATGTCATGCGGCCGGGGTGCGTACATATCTCACAGTCAACACCATACTTTATGATGCCGACTTGACCAAAATGCGTCAAATCGTTGATGCTGCCAAAGCCGCAGGAATCTCAGCCATCATTGCCTCAGACATTGCTGCTATTCTATATGCGCGAGAGCAAGGCGTCGAGATCCATATTTCCACGCAAGCTAACATTTCCAATATAGAGGCGGTCAGATTCTATTCTCAGTATGCCGATACAGTTGTGCTTTCGCGCGAGCTTAATCTTGCGCAGGTCCGGGAGATACATCAGGCCATTATCAGCGAAGGCATCTGTGGCCCGGGCGGCGGCCCGGTTAAGATTGAGATGTTTTGCCACGGAGCGCTCTGCATGGCCGTCAGCGGCAAATGCTATCTGAGCCTCCATGAGAAAAACTCGTCGGCAAATCGCGGGTCATGCACTCAGATATGTCGCCGCTCCTATACCGTTACCGACAAAGAGTCAGGCGAACAACTCGAGATTGACAATCAATACATCATGTCGCCCAAAGATCTGAAAACTATCCATTTCCTGAATAAAATGGTTGATGCGGGAGTGACTGTATTCAAAATCGAGGGCAGAGCGCGTGGCGCTGAATACGTCTCGGAAGCGGTGAACTGCTATTCCGAGGCCTTGGAGGCTGTTTGTGACGGAACATTCTCAGATGATAAGGTTGCTGAATGGGACTTCCGCCTGGATCGCATTTTCAACCGCGGTTTCTGGAACGGCTATTATTTAGGCCAGCGACTTGGAGAATGGAGCGGAAAATACGGCTCGTCAGCCACAAGAACCAAACGCTACTGCGCCAAATGCACCAAGTATTTTTCCAAGTTAGGCGTGGGTGAGTTTTTAATGGAAAGCGGTGAAATCCGGTGCGGTGATGAAATTGTCATCATCGGACCGACCACGGGCTCCATTATCTTGACAATAAATGAGATGCACTTGGACTCCGGTCCGACTGAAACGGTCAAAAAAGGAGATCTGTTCTCCATAAAAGTGCCGGAAAAAGTGCGGCTTTCTGATAAACTTTACCTTTGGGAGCGAAATGATTAAAGCATTCCTATTTGACCTTGACTGGGTACTGATTGACAGTGAAGGACTGTACACGCGCTTTTGGGCCGACACTGAACGGGAATTTCCGACGGGAATTCCTGACTTCGCAAAAAAAATCAAAGGGACGAACCTCAAAAGCATAATGAATTATTTCAGCGAGGAGGACCGCCCCAAGATACTGGCCAAGATTTATGATTTTGACAGCCACCTGACCTACGCACCTTTTCCGGGAGCGGAGGAGGTGCTCAAGCAGTTGAAAGCCAAAGGCCTCAAGACGGCCTTAGTCACCAGCTCAAATTCAGAGAAAATGGAGCAATTCCACAAGGTATTGCCCCAATTCCGCTGGTATTTCGACGTAATCATAGACGGGTCTATGGTCACAAAGGGAAAGCCTGACCCGGAAGGCTATCTGCTTGCAGCCCAAGCCCTGAATGAAGACCCGAAGAACTGCATCGTGGTTGAAGACTCGCTTCAGGGAGTGATGGCCGGCAGAGCGTCAGGCGCTCATGTATGGGGCATGTCCACTACCCTTCCGGCAGATGTTATCGCTCCTCACGCTGACCGCCTATTCTCTAATATAGCGGAAATCCTACCCCTGATAGGATAGGATTTCGGGAGAATGAATGGCGACATCGAATTTGGCGGCCTTCTGGAGAATAGCTTTTGCCAATTCGGGGCGTAAGCTCTCCGGACAATATCGGAAATAAGCCTCGGCGGCCCGAACATGAGCCGCATCGGGCATCGGATACTCCCTGCGGTCAGGGAGTCCGAAATCCGATGCCGGCAATGAGTTCTTTTCTTCGGAATCAAGTCTCATCAGAAGGCGTATTTGAAACCGACCTGAACGAGACCCTGGGCACCAAAGCCAAGTTCACCAAACATATAGGCATGAGAATTAAATGCAACCTCAGCACCGATGGGTGAAATCTGTCCGCAGAAATAACCCTTGTTGTAGCTTTCCTGATACTTAGGCATCATGTGGGCAATGACTGCACCTGCACCTGCATGGCCATAGAGGTTAACAATACTGTTATGCCAGTAATCCACCTTGACATTGAGCATGATAGCGTGATAGCCAACCTTGCTCTTGAGGTCATAAGTACCCTCCAGTCCTGGGATTTCGTAAGCGGCAGCGGGAGTAAACTGGCTTGAATATGTGTAGCTGGGACCTACCTTCACACCCTTAGCGACGGGGAGGTAAAGACTAACGTTTACTGCACCCCAAGCATTGTTAGTTTTATCAAAACCTTTGTGATTGTTGACGGCATCCATCTGAGTGTAACCGCCATAGCTGATAGCCACTTCCTGAGCGGCTGCTCCGCCTGCTATACCAAGCATCATGGCGAGAGCGAGTAATGTCTTTTTCATAAATAAATGATTAAAAAGTTAAGTTATTTTTCATCATTATAACACTTTTTGAGCAAAAAAGGTTTAAGAAAGTTTGGAGGATTCAAAAATTATTCGTAACTTTGCAATTCGTAAAACAACAATATCTAATAACTTTTAAAACCGAAATTGCCTATCGCCCTACTGCTACTC
>CAMWSN010000135.1 GCA_947176925.1 uncultured Porphyromonadaceae bacterium | reverse complement strand
GGCCTGGAAGACGTGTTGGCCGACGAATTGCGCGCACTGGGCGCCGACGATGTGCCCCCCGGCCGCCGCATGGTTTCCTTCCGAGGCAACAAGGATATGCTTTATAAGGCCAACTTCTGCTGCCGCACCGCCCTGAGAATCCTCAAACCCTTCTATTCATTTCGCGCACATACGCCCGAAAAGCTCTATGACCGCGTAAAGGAATATGACTGGACCTCGCTCCTCACTCCCGATAAGACTTTTGCCATTGACGTGACGGTCAACAGCAATGAATTTACCAACTCTCGCTTCGTGACCTATCGGGTCAAAGACGCCATAGTCGATTTCTTCACTGACCGTGACCCCCGGGGCAAACGCCCGTCGGTTCGCCTGTCTGACGCTGATGTTCTGATTAACGTTCATATCTCCGGAGCGGAAGTGACCCTCTCGCTTGACTCCTCCGGAGAGTCGCTTCATAAACGCGGCTGGCGCGAAGCCCAGACCGAAGCTCCCATCAATGAAGTCCTTGCCGCCGGAATCATCCTGAAAACCGGATGGCGCGGCGATGCTCCCTTTGTTGACCCGATGTGCGGCTCAGGCACATTCCTCGTGGAGGCCGCTCTGATTGCCGCCAACATCGCACCCGGAGTTTATCGCAAGAGCTTCGCCTTCGAACGCTGGGCTGACTTTGACCCCGAGCTTTGGGACAAGATTTACAATGATGATTCCGCCGAGCGCGAAATCACGTGCCCCATTATCGGCGCTGACATGTCGCCAAAAGCCATCGCCATCGCAACTGAAAACGTCAAACGCGCCGGAATGGCCGGTAAAGTCACCCTTGAGCTCAAGCCCCTGAGCAAATGGACCGAAGCGCCGCAACCGGATGGCGTGCGCGTCACCAACCCTCCCTACGGCGAACGCCTCCGCCCGGATGACCTTGACGCCCTTTATGAGCTCATAGGCTCGCAGCTGAAACACGTCTTCACCGGCTATCACGCATGGATTATCGGCTATCGCGACGAGCAGTTTGCCAAAATAGGACTTGCACCCTCATTCCGCGAACCGATTTTTAACGGCGCACTGGAATGTGAACTGCGCGAATACGTAATCTTCAAGGGCGACAAAAAGAGCTTCCGCGCATCCGGTGGCAAGCTCCAGACCCGTGAACGCCGCGAATTCAAGCCCCGCAACAAGTCTAACCGCCCCTTCGACAAGCATAAACCCTTCAAGCGCCGCGACGAAGAGCATAACGACACCGAAGCACCCCGGACATTCGAACACAGCGAAAACCCTCTTGCTGCCCGCCGTAATGTCAAAGCTCTGGAATCAATCATCGGCAAGCAGCCCTCAATTCCCGCACGCAAGGGTTGGCGCCGCAAATCTTCTGACGATTCTCAATCTTAAACCCTAAAATATCTGCCATTTATGACAATCCTTCTGCTTGGCTCCGGCGGCCGCGAAGCCGCAATTGCCTGGAAAATATCTCAGAGTCCCCTCTGCACCAAACTCTTCATCGGCCCCGGAAACGGCGGCACGGACGCTTTCGGCACCAACGTTAACCTTAAACCGACCGACTTCCCCGCCATTGAAAAGTTTTGTCGCGAAAACGGCGTGGAACTTATCATCGTGGGCAATGAGGATCCCCTCGTGGCCGGTATTCGCGATTATTTCGCTGAAAAAATGCCGGAAATGCTCATCGTCGGCCCCGCTGCTGACGGTGCCGCACTTGAAGGCTCCAAGGACTTTGCCAAGCAGTTCATGCAGCGTCATGGAATCCCCACTGCCGCCTATCGCTCATTCACGGCTGAAACCGTTGAGGACGGATGTAAATTTCTGGAAACACTCAAGGCTCCTTACGTCCTGAAAGCTGACGGACTCGCCGCCGGTAAAGGCGTCCTGATTATCTCCGACCTCAAAGAAGCGCAGGATTCACTGCGCGAAATGCTTGGCGGAATGTTCGGTCAGGCATCATCAACCGTTGTCATCGAGGAATTCCTCAGCGGAATCGAATGTTCCGTCTTCGTCCTGACCGACGGCCACGGACAATATCGAATCCTTCCCGTTGCCAAGGATTACAAGCGCATCGGCGAGGGTGACACCGGCCTCAACACCGGCGGCATGGGTGCCGTTTCTCCCGTCCCGTTTGCCGACGCCGAATTTATGAAGAAGGTTGAGGACCGTATAGTTGTCCCTACGGTCAAAGGCCTCATTGAAGACGGCATTGACTATCGAGGCTTTATCTTCTTAGGTCTTATCAACGTAGGCGGCGAGCCGATGGTTATTGAATATAACGTCCGCATGGGCGACCCCGAAACAGAGGCCGTCATGCCCCGCATTGCCTCTGACCTTCTCCCGGCGCTCGTAGCCGTAGCCAAGGGTGACTTGGCCGACATGAAGGTTGAAGAAGACCCGCGCACTGCCGTAACCGTTATGGCCGTTTCCGGCGGTTATCCCGGCTCGTATCCCAAAGGGAAAGTGATGACAGGACTGGAAAACGTCACGGAAAGCCTCCTGTTTCATGCCGGCACAGACAAAAATGAAGAAGGCCAACTCATCACTGCCGGAGGTCGCGTGATTGCCGCCACGAGCTATGGCGAAGATATTCCCTCAGCCGCCGCCAAATCCTTTGCCTCAATCAAGGCTATTGACTTTGACGGCAAATATTTCCGCCGCGACATCGCCGCCGACTTATGCTGACCTCAGCGAAAACGCGTCCCGAGCGCATAATTCTCAGCCCCGCATTTTGCATCTTTTTAAGCTTATGCGGAGCCACGGTCTATGCGCTTCGCGGCGGGGGTATCGCTGATAATCTCGCATTACTTCTCTCCATTATCTTGGGCGTTTTCGCCTCAATCCAAGTCCGCTCAAGAGCTATGTTCAAGGGAAGCGGTATCCCTCTGCTCCCTACATTTCTCCTTCTTCAGGCTGCTGCTCCCGGCTCGCTCGAAGGTGCGGGACTCGCCATCTTCGCTTTCGCGTCGATAATAGTCTACTTTTTCTGTTTCGGTCAGCCCGAGTTTACGCGCACATTCTTCCTCCTGTATCTTCTTACGGGGATTGGAGCCGTTTATTCTCCGGCGTGGCTCCTGTGGGCCGGAGTTTCTATCTTCATAATGATAGCTATCCGCTCCTTCTCGTTGCGCGGATTGGTTGCGGCTATCCTGGGTCTGCTGACACCCTTTATCCTTATACCGATTATCACCGTTGCCTCGACTCAATCTCTGGAACCTCTACTTGCATTGATTGACAATTACCGGCATCCGCTATTCGATTTTCCCATTCCCCTCACTGATAATTACGTATTCTCCGCATCGGCTTGCGCCCTTCTTGCACTGGCCACTTTCCTGACGGCCTACGGCTATCCTGCGCAAATGAGAGCGCAAAACATGGCGGTTTTTGTCGTAACTATTTTTGCCATAGCGTTTCCCATATTTACCAATGGAGGCGAACTCCTTTGGCTTCCACTCATCAATCTTTGCGGCGCTTACCATGCCGCTCACTTCATTGCCGCAAATAAACGCGCAGGATGGGTGCTTGCCTTGATCATCTGGACCGTAATCACAGGCTTTATCGTCAAGGAACTATGCGGATTCTGATTGAAAGCCACATCCCGTTTATCCGAGGAATTGCCGAGTCTGCCGGCCATCAGGTCAAATATCTTGAACCCGATGAGTTTACGCCCGAAAACGTAAAGGATGCCGACGCTTTAATAATACGCACGCGCACGAAATGCAACGCCTCATTGCTTGAAGGATCCAAGGTTAAACGAATCGCCACGGCCACTATCGGTACGGACCATATTGACCTTGATTACTGTAGCAGTCACGGTATAGAAGTCTTCAATGCCCCCGGATGCAACGCTCCGGGAGTGGCTCAATACGTCCTGTCGATTATTGCACGATTAAAACCTGACTGTCAGTGTATCGGCATTATCGGTGTGGGCCACGTCGGATCTATCGTCGAACGCTGGGCGCGATCAAACGGGCTCAACGTTCTGCTTTGTGATCCTCCCCGCGCAGCCGTTGAGGGTAACGAAAAATTCGTAAGTGCCGATGAGATCGCCCGACGCTGTGACGTAATCACTTTTCACGTCCCCTTAGACCAAACCACACACCACATGATTAATCGTGAATGGCTAAGTTTGGTTTCCCCCGATGCGCTGATAATCAATGCTTCACGAGGTTCCATCGCTGACACTCAGGCTCTTCTTGAAGCCCCTCAGACCTTGGCGATAGACTGCTGGGAAGGAGAACCGGAAATAAACCGCGGACTCCTCCGGAAAGCCGCCATCGCAACACCTCACATTGCCGGATATTCCCTTGAAGGCAAACAGCGCGCTACGGCCATGGCTCTTCATGCGATTCTCCCGGAAATCGAAATGTCTGTCCCTCCGGTGGCGGAATCGCCCTCTCTAACTCAAATCAGAGAAAGTTACGACCCCGTAAAAGACTCGGAAGCGCTCAAACTGAATCCAAGTCAGTTTGAACGCCTCCGCAATCAATATGATTATCGCAAGGAACCGTCCTGATTATTTAAGGAAGGTCAACGTGGCCGACGGCATTGCTACAGGCCAACGGTAAGAGCCGAGAAGCTGCTTGCCGTCTTCACTCATGATTTTCGAGATGGTTTGAGCCTGAACGTTGGAAAGGTTCATGGTGTAAGCATTATTAAAATCGGAATTGGATTCGCCGCCGGCAAGCACCGTGCCTGACACGTAGGCGCCGGTAGTGCCGAACAGGATACCCATCTTAGTGCCGAATGAATAGGTGACACCGCCGTCAATAACCGTACCATAGCCGGATTCTATTCCTATAGCCCCAATCCCGCGAGCGCTGACGTAGTTTCCTCCGCCGTTAATCATCAGGTGACCATCAGCCTTGATGCCCTTGGGAGTGGCCGAATCACC
>CAMWSN010000134.1 GCA_947176925.1 uncultured Porphyromonadaceae bacterium | reverse complement strand
GGCCGAAATACCGGGCTTCGCGGCGCCCTCGCCGCGTTGGCGCGTCAGCGCCACGAATCTATAAGTAACTGATATGCAAGTCAAAACACAAAAATAGGGCAACACCATCATTTTTAATTTCGGTTGGGTTGTTTGTTGAAATTGTATTTGATTGAGAGGAGAAAGTAGGCGGGGATTACGTTGGTTACTGTTTCGGTTCGGTATTGGGCATTGACGGTGTAGGAGACGTTGCTCAGTTGGCGCAAAAGATCGTAGCCTTCTATGGCACAGACCAGATTGCCATTGATAAATGATTTGGTGACGCGGGCATTCCAGAGTACATCGGTGGTGTTCAGTCGCGAATCCATATAGCCACGGCGTGTGTAGAGGCTCAGGTCAGTATTCAGTCCCCAGTTGTATGGGAAGTTCAGCAGGGCGGAGGCTCCGTAACTACCCGAGAATGTCATATCATTGTTGATAGCGGAATTGGGGCTGCGATATTGACGGAAAGTCAGCTTCACAAAGGGTTTGAGGGTATGTTTACCGCCAAATTTGAAGTAACCGTCAAGTTCTTCACTGATGGCGTAGTTATCTACACGGTTTGTTGGCGGGGCAGTGCCGAGGTCAAAGTCGGCATCCGATGCCAAGGCCGAGCCAATCAGTTCGCGGCTGCGTACAAACGAGCCTTTGATAGTATTGTTGATATACCACTTTTCATACGTGTGCCAACCGATTGTATATGAAGCGTTTGCAATGCAGTTACCGTCCACATTATAGGGGCGACTGATTTGTTGACCGGTATTTAGAAAATAATATAAGCCTTGTGAAATTGCGTTGTTGATTGTGCTGTATGAGATGTTAACGCGGTGATGAGGATTTCGAACTTGCTTTGCAAAGTTTATTGAAACTTTGTTGGTGCGCGAATTATTGAGGTTCGGGTTACCTAACATCAGGTTCATAGGGTTGGTATTGTCAATCACATCGACCATATTCAGCAAGTGTGGTTGATTAACAGAGGAGGTAAAGCCTATGGTGTAGGAAAAATGGCCCCGAGTAGGTTGCCATTGCCCATAGAATGAAGCATTGACCTCAGGCAGGAAGTTGGTTGAGCTGATATGTTGCCCATTTTCCCCTCGCGTGTAATCTAACTTGCGTTGCGAAACCACCAATGGTACATCTATACTTGCGCCCCATGAGAACTTACGATAGTCAGGATTTCGCTTTGAGAACGAGAAAGAGGCTTGGAGCGAGTGACGGTTTTCCCATTCGCTGCTTCGATAACTTTCAGCTAAATCAAGCGGTAGGTCGGAGCCGAAGGTAGGCAACATAGCAGGGGTGAGGAAATCTTGCGCGATTTCATCCTGATAGAGTAGCGATGTGCGGGTATGTTCACTACGTGTGAAGTTATAGTCTAACTTCAAGGAGGCATTCCAGAAACCGAGATCTTGGCTGAATCGGGCATAACCTTTATATTCACGGTCGCGATAGGGCGATTGGTCATTATGTTGAAGCATTGAATAGTCTTGCTCAGGATAGGCTTGGAAATTCAATCGGCGATAAGTGTATTCATCTGAGTTTTGATTCTCCACTATGGCGGCGGCTCCCAGAGTGAGCATTGAGCGTCCGTCATAGCGGTTCAATTTGATAAGCGAAGATCCGTCGGCGTTAAGTCGCAGACCGTTTCTGCGCCCAAGTCGCGTCACAAGATTTCGATTGATAAGATGCTGGCTATACGAGGTTTCTCCGGTATATATATTTTCAATTATCGAGCGCGATACATCGGCTATTTCCTGGTTGAATGAGGCAGAGAGGTAGGAACTCTGTGATCGGTTCTTGGTGTATTCAAACTGAGGTATCAAGGTGAACACCGTACGCTTGGCCGCTGATGCCTTGAAAGTGTGAGAAGTGCTGATTGATAAGTTTTTGGAGCGATTGTCGTTCCAACTATATTGATACATTTCGCTACCGGGAATGAGAATCTCATAGGTCTGTGTCTGTCTCACTGTGCCATCGGAATAGCGGACAATCGCATCGCCCTGTGCGTGCCATTTTCGGTCGGGACCTTCGGCATTGTAGGTAATGCCCCCTGAATGGTATGATCCTGTTCCGGCAGAGGGATTCAGATCGCTCCATGAGCCGTCAGAGTAGCCCGGTTTGGGCTTGGCGTCATCGTTGAGGTTATTGCTGGAGAGGAAGGCGGTCATACCCACATTATCGGAATACCACATCCCAAAGAGTTTGGCACGATAGCGATTGTCGGTCCCATATCCCGTTTCGGCATTGCCGAGAAAACCATGCTTATATTGACGCTTGAGCCTGACATCCATAACATAATTAGAGCCTGCATTGATTCCAAGAGCCTCGCTTTCAAATCCGGCCTTGTTATATACAGCAATGTCCCTGACGGTGTATGCCGCTAAGTTTTCAAGCATCAACTGGCGGTTGCCGTTGAAGAGGTCCTTGCCATTGAGCAACAGACTACTCACTTCCCGACCATTAACCTTGATTCGCCCTTTGCGATCGAGTTCCACTCCGGGCATTTGCGAGATGAGGCCATCAAGCATCGTCCCCTGAGCCAAGACAAAGGCGTCTGCATTATAAACGAGAGTGTCTCCCTTATAATAAAACATAACCTTAGAGGCAGTCACCGATACTTCGTTGAGCTCAATTTGCTTCTTATGTTTAAGATATACGGTTCCGACGTTTTGGATGCGTGAATACTTGTTCTTGACCTCATACTCAATGCGTTCCGTCTCATATTCCCACATTTTCTTATCCGGTTCATTCGGCCGATAGGTTATGGCTATAGGATATTTAACGGCCCCGGAAGGTACAGCTATTTCCGCCTCTCCATCGCGGGTAAACCCCATAATTGTGGATTTGTTCGAGTCTTTCTGCACGGTTATGTTCACCTCCGCAAAATCCAGAGCCCGTCGCGTCAGATTGTCGCGCACCTCAATAAGAAACGTATATTCATTCGGGAGTTTACGTTCCTTTCCATACCCGCATAATGCGGAAATTATGCAGAAGCAACAAACAGCATATATTATTTTATCCATCTCTCTATTTTTTAGTCTTTTAAACTACCTGCAAAGATAGCAAATTTACAGCTATTTAGCAAAAAACATATTGATAAATTCCAATAATTTTTATAACTTTGCACAATAATTCTTCACAAACATTTCAAATGTTCAAAAAAGATTGGAATTTTTACTTAGGTCCTCTTTTGAAGCCATGAAAAAACTATTCGGATTTTTGATATACATACTATTTTTTGCTCAAGGAGTCTATTGTGGAACAATCGCATTTCCTGAGAATGAGGTGCGTCAAGGGTTTGCTAAGGTTAATCTCGCGGTTGAATCGGAAGGGACGTGGACGGCCGATAGCTTGCAGTGTGAGATATTGTGGACCACTTTACTTGACGTTACCAATGACGGGACGTGGCGGCAACTGATACCGGTTTATTTTCAGAACGGAACGGCTAAAGTCCCTATGGAGACATTTTATCGCGATAATGTTTGTCTTGATATCAAAAATAAACGCGGCCAAGTCATTGAGAGCATCGGAATTGGTCTTCACCAAGATAAACCGCTGAGTCTGACCTTGAAATTTGATAAAAACAATCATCTCGTTGACGTCATCCACGAGGGAGGCACCGGCCGCATTGATTTGTCGGGTCGTTATAGCAAAATTCTTTCTGATTTTGGCTTTACAACTATTACTTCCGCGAAGGATTGGGAAGACTCTAATCGCTTCTTAAAATGGCAAATACAATCAATGATGCCGGAAAATTTAAAATCATTGACCGCGGCTGATTTGACAGATGATGAGCGGCAATGGATTGAAAGTGACCTGACGCGAACTTATTGTGCAACACGTATCTTACCATACGTTCGGCGGGCTAAAACTTGGGGTGTGGACTTTGTTGGTGTTAACCCCGATAACATAAAGCAGCCTGATGAGGAGTTTTATCGTTTTTTGAATGATTGCGATTTCTCTTCAGCTATGCTCAATGATTTTTCGCATAGTCTACGCTTTGTTTGCAGCAATCTTTTGCAGGATCTTCCCGTAGGTATTACTCCTATTGGAGAGAAGTCCGTCAGCGATTGGCAGGCGGACACGAAAGCTCGTCTTAGTCAAGTAATTGACAATCCTTCACAGTTGCTCCTTGATTTGCTGACCATGACCTCCTTTTTCAATCAGATTCAATATGATTCAACTCCGCTCTCAGAGGCTCAGCTTGAAAATGTCAGGAGTTTCTATGGTGATTCGGAAATAGGTAAAATTATCCTGTCGCGCAATGCAAATCCATTTCCGAATGTTTTCCCTTAGACATAAAAAATCCGCATCAAAGGATTTGGAGAAAACTCACTGATGACAGGATTTGAGTGCTAAGGAACCTTTGTAATCTCCCGGTGAGATAATTCTCACTCTCCGACGAATCGGAGCGGAGCCCGCCATTAGTCCCTAAAGCTTGTCTCGGGAGTTTTGAATGATTTGAAGAGTTTCCCAATCTGCTTTGATGCGGCGTTTATCGTTATGTCTACTTTAATAATGACTCTCGTGTCCATTTTGTTCACTGCAAAGTTAAGCTTTTTATTTCAAATTTCCAAACTTCTGCGTAACTTTGTGGCCATGAATTTGATTTTACAGTGTGCCGTTCTTTTCGGCTTTCTTGCCGCCGGCGAGTTGATTGTCTATCTCACCGGTGTCCCTGTCCCGTCAAGTATCATCGGGATGATTCTACTTGCAGCGTCGCTTGAAAGCGGACGCCTTAAATTATGTCAGGTTGAACAGTTTGCCGACTTCCTTACGCGCAATTTAGGTTTCTTTTTTGTGCCGGCAGGGGTAGGGGTCATGCGTTGCCTCGGGTTGATTGCTGACCAGTGGGTGCCCATAGTGACATCCGTAATCGTCAGCACTTTTATAATTATAGCCGTTACGGGGTGGACTCATCAATGGACCCGCCGTGCCGTAAAACGTTTCCGTCGTCATGATTGATTTCTTTCGTAATCCATATTTCCTGATAGCGCTGACCTTCGGGATTTATCTTTTGGCTCAGCGCCTGCAGCGTCGTTTCGGTCTTTCGCTGATGAATCCTATTTTGGTGTCGGTGATTGCCCTTGTCGGTTTTCTGATGGCTTCCGGAGTGGAGTATGAGGCTTACTATGAAGGCGGCAAATATATTGAATTTTGGCTCAAGCCCGCAG
>CAMWSN010000133.1 GCA_947176925.1 uncultured Porphyromonadaceae bacterium | reverse complement strand
AAGGAAGAAGCCGTAGCCCCCTCCGTTGCTGATGGTGCAAAGTTACGAATTTTTCCTCAATTTTAGAAATCTTTCACATTCTTTAACATAAACACCAGTGCAAATCTGATTCCATTGAAGAATCTGACTTGCACTGGCAAAAATATCTTAGAACGGGAAGTTAATACCCATGCTGAATTGACCGTCGAGGTTAAGCGGAATGCCCTGTTTAGCCAATTTGCCGAACGTATGGTCCATGCCGACGAAGAAATTGAAGCCTTTGGGAGCGATGTTAAGCATCCAACCAAACGAAGAACCGAAAGTGCCTAAGCCGTAGCTGCAGCTGACTCCAAGCCAGTCAACGGGAGTAACATTGGCGCTGAGGCGGAACTCGGTCCACGCATATCGCTTCTGCATGTGAGTTGTATTCAATAATCCGAAGGAGAGGCGGCGATACTGAGGCAGTGTATACCGCGCCGAAGCCTTCATTGTGCCGGCAATAGCCCGGGTTCTTGAGGTCAGCCCTTTATGAGCTTTGAGCTGATAAAGAGCATCAAAAGCATCGCTCATAGCATCAAAAGAATCCTCGAAATTATCCGGATCAATCTTATAGTCAGCGGTTGAAAACGTGCGCTCGCCGTTAGTTCCATACTCAGCGTTGTAGTTCCATTTAATAAAGCCAATGTCATTAAAGGCCAAGGCGAAGTCCCAGTCTTGATTCAGACGGTAAGTAGCGCCAAAGTCAAGGGCCATACCGAAGCCACCGAGTTTGAAGCCATCCATATCAGCGCCGTCAAGAACTTCGTCATCATCAGTTTTGAAGTGAACACCGCCGACATTAATACGGACCGTTCCATTAGTAACCGCACGCCATGCATCCTGACCGAGAATAAGGTCGGCACGATCCATGTTAATATCAGCATTTCCAAGTCCTAAAAGGAGCTTAAAAGTTCCACCGACACGCAGTCCGGGAACATATTTATCCAGAGAATGAGAGTGGTTCAACGCAACTTCCACAAAAGATTGAAGATTGGCGTCCACGCGTCCAATTTCATAGGTCTTGTTTGTCACTCCCTCCTTGAGGAATGAGAACAGGGAGCCGGGAACTCGAGCCTGAAGGTCGGCTACAGCATTGACGCTGACATGATTATAACCGCCAATGCCCTTGAATCCAAAGCCGATAATCTGTTCGCGCATTTCAAACCCTACGCGATTATGCTTATTAATTCCTTTCATGAATTTGGATGCGCTAACCGAAGGATTCATAAAAGTAGTTAACCGCCCGTCAGCAGTTCTGAAATAGAGGTCTCTAAGACCCAAGTTGGAGCTTATGCCCACATTGAGATTGCCAAGCATCGGCATTGCCACTTCCCCCTTGGCGAGGCTGTCACGCCCCATAGCCGGATTATGCTGGTAGTTATACAGGAAATTATCAAGGAAATAGGCCGAGCGAGATTGAGCTGCGGCAGCAAGTGAGGTCATTGCAATAACCCCGGCTGCAAGATATTTAATGTGAAGTTTCATAATTGGTCATGTTCTTTTGGGGGTTATTCACCTTCATCGTTTGAATCATAAAAGTCATAATAGCCACTGACGGTTACTCGCACTTGATTCATCTCCAGAGAGCTGTTCTCACCAAGCAATCCGCCGTTACCTTTTGAATTGAGTGTCACGGTGTACTTCATACCGTCGAGGTTCTTGACTTCAGGACCTTCCATCTTGATTACCACGGGTTTATTCTTGGCGTTAGCCTCAATAACGGTTGACGAAACTTTGACATTGTTATCAACAATATAGTTACCTCTATCGTCCTTGACTATGGGGTGAGCCGAGAGAACCACATCAACGGGAACAGTGCTGGTTACGGTGGTGGTTATCTCAAACTTGTTAATGACCATATCAGAGAGGTCCCATCCGGTCTGCTCCTGAGAATAGACAATCTGTGAGCCGTCGGCAAAATTCAGCGGAGCGTAGAAGCAGTAGCGACCCGTCACGCGACCAATCGGCTTGCCAATCGGTAAATTACGAACTTTATCGCTGTCAATCACCGGGTTGGTAAACACAAACTCAAGCGATTCGGGAAGGCCCTTTCCGTAAATAATGTTACCGAGGTTCTTCAGCAAGACCGGTTTGGCGCCGGGAAACTTGTCATAAATAAACGTGGGATGTTCAGTTCCGGAGAACACGAAAGTATCCGTATAATAGTCACCGGGGAAGTTGTCAGGAGCAACGATTTCAACCGGCGCAGAGGTCGTCACACTCTTTTGACTTTCAGGGAGATAGTCAGCCGCATCAGTGCGAATCTGGTTGAGGGTAACTTTTGTGGACGCGCTGCAACCATACTTTGCAAACGGGTTATCAACCGATACATAAAGCTGCGGGTCAATCAGTGCAAGTCGGGTTTGCGGGTCTTTCAGAAGTTCAGGAAGCATGTCATAAATGTCGGCATACTCGGTAATGTTTTCCATTTCATATTTGAGGCTACCGGAAATGGTCTTGATGTCAATGGGTTCCAGACCAAAAGATGCAACGATATGTGCCTCACCGCTCTGAAGAGCAACAAGTTTGCCCTCATTGAGCGAGATTTCATTTTGAAGATGGAACACACCGTTTTCACCATTACCATGATAGGTAAACTTGCCTCCGGCTTCCTTGATATTCAGTTCTGTAACATGGAATTTAAAAATAAAAGGAGAAGTAGCACTAACCTGCACTTCCTTAAAGGTAATCTTACCGGTCGTAGGGTCAAAACTGCCATTAAACTTTGACTCCAGATAGCCATCCATCCCCTTAGGAATGGAGAATGACAAATCAGTTAGTTTGCAATCCAAACCGGTCTGAACCTTAAAGTCAATTGCTGAAACCACGGTAGCACTCGTGATGTCACGAATATAATTATCAACAAGGTCAAAGTCAAATTCAAACGGGAATTTGGCATACTCGCCAACGTTGAGAGCCGTTAAATCGACCGGAACGCCGCTAACAGCCGGAAATGTAAGCTCCTCACTATCAAAATTCTCAACATTCGCTTCGGCAACTATGGGATTGATTTCGATAACGTCTGATTCAAAAAAATTATCTTGAATCAGAATATAGTTACCGTCAGCATCAACGTGAACCAAGTCATTTTCTGCCTCTAAATCGCCTACGACGTCCTCAAACGTAACTGCCCCGGTAAATTCCAAAGGGAGGGTAAGGTCTTTCACTTCCAATCGAGCCGTGTCATCAATATTGTCAAGGTCAAAGCTCTTGTCAATACACCCGGGAAATACACTAATGGCACCTCCAACAAGCAGCATAAGCGGATAATTTCGTAGCTTAGCCATAAATAATAATGTGTGAATTAAAATTGAATTATACTTATGGCCGCAAAGTTACGAAAAATATATGAAAAAAGAAAAATTTTTATAACATTAAATCATATAGGCAACTAACGCCCCTATACGGTCTTTCATACGAGCCCGGGAATCCATCAGTACTCCCCGCCGAAGCCGCATCAGTTCCCGGCGGCATCCGTCTGCCTCGGGCGAGTCCCCTGCCCCATTTTTTTTGAGCAGCAAAAGAATATTGAAATTTGCTGCAAAGCGGCGCGCACGAGCCGCCCGAAGGAGGTCTGTATCTTCCGCAAACCGTGTCTCTATCTCCTCAGTCACCTTCAGGACATCAAGTCTCTTGTGGCTCCAGGCATGAATAGTACTATCATCATGACGGCGATAAAAATACACCGGTTTATCGACTACCCGGACTTGTTTTACGCCCTGAACAATCTTGACAAACAGTTCCAAATCTTCATAAATCCGACCACGCGTGAATCGCCGCCCTTCGATCACTCTACGCGTATAGATCTTACCCCAGAAAGAGGGATTCAGCTCCGCCACCGTCTGATAGAGTGTCGTTTTCAGGGCTTCTCGTCCGGTATAATCCTCGCTCTTTCCTTTTGCGCCATTAAATCCGAAGCAAACTATGTCCGAATCACCAATGGCTTGACAGCCCAATTCAAGGAAATCATTGCTGACATAATCATCCGCATCAATAAACGCGACCAAATCTCCGGAAATCGAATCCAAAGCTACATTTCGCGCTGCGGAAGGTCCTCCATTCTCTGCAAGTGAAATCAAACGAAAACGTCCGTCAAGCCGACAAAATTCCTCGGCTATGGCCAGTGAACCGTCGGTCGACGCAGCGTCACCCATTATACATTCCCAATCCTGATAAGTCTGAGCCATAACCGAGTTGAGGCATTCCCGAAGGTATGCCTCAACGTTATAAATCGGTATGACAATGCTAATTAACATCAGTCAATCACCTTCACTCCGGTAATCTTGATGTCATTTTTGGGGCGGTCAGCGCCGTCAGTTTCAGCCTTCTGAATCTTTTCAACGACGTCCATACCCTTGGTCACTTCACCAAAAACGGTATATTGACCGTCAAGGTGCGGAGTGCCTCCAATGGTCGTATATGCCTCCTTTTGTTCGGGAGTCAAACCGGGTTTGTCAGCAAACTCGGCCTCAACCTGACTGACGAGCTGTTCCTGAAGCTTTTGAAGGCCGGCCTGGTCTCGCTCTTGCTGCATACGCATAATCTCGGCTTGATGTGGTTGCATCAGTTCATAAAACCGTCTCTGCATGGGCTCGCTCTTCAGGTATTCTTCAATTTGCTTAATTTCGGCTTCGGAGTATTTCTTGCCGGTTACTATATAGAACTGCGAACCGGAACTCTTACGCTCGGGGTTCATCTGGTCGCCGGTGCGGGCAGCTGCAAGAGCCCCATATTTATGGAAGTGCTTCGGATAAACAAATTCGGCGTCAATCTGATAGCCGGGGCCGCCGGAGCCGAGATGCTGGCCGGGCTTCGCATCCTTGCTGTCAGGGTCGCCGGCCTGAACCATAAATTCATTGATAACGCGATGGAACAGAGTCCCGTTATAGTAGCCTTCCTTGGCTAACTTGATGAAGTTTGCCTGATGTTTGGGGGTGTCGCCGTAGAGCGTCACTTCGATGTCGCCCTCCGTTGTGGAGATGACGACCTTCTTATCGGGACCCGCAGGGGTCTCTTTATCGGATAAAGTTGCCATAGTTTCTGAATTTGAATTTTGATTGTCAGTGTTTGATTCGTCAGTTTGTTCTGAGGCCTTGGCGGAACATGAAAGGAGTCCGAGAGCACAGGCCAGGGGTATAAAATACTTTTTCATATTGCTGAAGTTGGGTGAAGCCGCTTGTAAATGCGGCGGAAATTATTATCTGAGAGTGAAAGCT
>CAMWSN010000132.1 GCA_947176925.1 uncultured Porphyromonadaceae bacterium | reverse complement strand
TGCCAAGAGCCGATCATCATGATTAATCGCCGGATTGAAACTCAGAACCCGGGCGGGGGGATTAAATTTTCCTGTTAAGGAATCAAAACCGGCCGCCACTTTCGTTGCGATAAACGCGCCGATTCCCGGCATGATTACGCAGTCATGTCGGCGAAGAAGCGTGATAATGTGGCGGTTAATCAGTTCTGACATTATTTATTGTCGGCCTTTTGTGGCCATACTCGTTTGCAAAGTTACTGAAAAAATCAATATAAACTGCTATATTTCGCTAACTTTTTTTCAACAATTAATCATAATTCTTTGATTTTTACGAGGTTTCCTATCGGGGTCAGAATCCGACACAGATAGTAAGTCCCGATTGAAACCCCGATAGTAATAGCAGCCATAGCCGAGAAGAGAATAATAGGTTTTATCACGTTAATAATCAGGGGGATGGCAAGTGTGAGCAGTATACCGACTAAGCAACCGCTCAGGGCCGCTATAATAATGGCGCGGCGATTTCGACGGCGTTCAACCGCAATTTGATCTTTGACCACGTCGACCGTATCCATGCGGTTTTGCAGCCGAGCCATAAAGTCGAGTTCCGAACTTTGGTCCGGGGCAAAGGCACCAAGTATTTCCCGGATTTCTTTATCTTCTTGATTCATAGGTGGGAGGATAAAATTGTGCGGAGATGTTGGCGTCCGCGATAAATATGTTGTTTGACGGCATCCGGCTTCACACCGATGATTTCCGCCACTTCCTTAATTGAATATCCTTCTATATAATAGAGCGTCACGGAAGTGCGTTCCATCGGCGTCAGGCGGTTAAGGGCCGCGTATAGCTCCTGATAATGAAATGAGCCGTCGGCCGGGGTATCGGTCATAATTCCGGTGGCATTATCCACGCTTTCCATTGGTTTGATTGCGCGCCGTGAGTTGAGAAATGTAGTGTAAGCGATTCTCATGAGCCACGGGCGGAATTTTTCAGCATCTTTAAGCGTATCTATCTGGATATAAGCCTTAAGGAGAGAATCCTGAGCCAGGTCATCTGCCGTCATTCGGTCGCCACAGCAGAGGGCCGTCAGCGTGCGCCGAAGGTCCTCAAGGTGCTTTGTGGTCAGGTGAATGAAATCCTGCCGGTTCACTTTTCAGCATTTATTTGCTTACGCATCGAATAATAACTGATAAGGAAGCCGATGCCGATGCTGAGGAAGGCCATGCAGAAGATTGACATAATGCAACCTAATACCGGTTCTTCAATTATGGCGCAAACGGTTAGCCCGGTCAACATCACGCCGAACAGAGTAAAGATAGAGCCGATGGTCAGACGCAGATTGAGTTGCTGATGAGGTGTACGCGGAGCTTTGTGCGGTTTTGAGAGAGCTTCCGTCAGCTGGTTGGCATCAATGGAATTGTTGGTCTCGATGGCCTTGAGGATAATGTCGGTGCGCTGGCGGTCACGGAGTTGAGCTGTGCGCATTACAATCCATACGATGGAGATGGGGAGAACCACGCAGACGCAGATGGGAATTATGAGGTTTGTGATGTCTTGAAACATAATTTAAAAGGAATTAATGGTTAAACTTCATATATAAGACACCTTCACGCCTCAAAAGGTAACATTTTTGTTTAGAGTTTAGTGTTTAGTGTTTAGTGTTGAAAGCATAAACAACACTAAACCGGCAATTTATTTTGTATTTTGTATTTTGTATTTCTCATTTGTTCGTCTTTGCGCCCATCTCTTTAAGTTTCAGAGCTTTTGAGGCAAGATTCCCCGGGCCGGAGTCAAGTTGACGCTGCGCACGGTTCAAGGCATCGGATGCTTGCGAGAGCTTCTTTTCGACATCGGATAGATTTTCGACAAAACAAATGAATTTATCATACATCTTGCCGGCTTCTTCCGCTATAGCCAGGGCATTTTTATTCTGAGCATCGTGGCGCCACATTTGCTGAACCAGACGTAACACTGACAGTAAATGGGTAGGCGAAATGATGATTACCTGCTTCCGATACGCTTCCTCCCAAAGTCCCGGCTCAAATTGCATCGCAGCCATGTATGCTCCCTCGTTAGGCATGAACATCATGACGAACTCCAGGCGCTTATCCCGGCCTGTAATGGCCTGATAATTCTTACGCGAAAGCTCGTCGATATGCCTACGGACCGATACCACATGACCCTTGGCGGCAATCTGCCGTTGCTCCTCGGTTTCCGCATCGCAATAGGCCATATATGAAGTCATTGAAGTCTTTGAATCGATAACCACACATCCCGCACCGGGAAAATTAACCACTACGTCCGGTCGCAAATCGCCGGTGACCTCCTGGGTGACAAATTCGCGCCCTTCCGTCAGACCGGCGTTCTCAAGTATGGTTTGAAGAACTAATTCGCCCCATTTCCCTTGCTCCTTATTATTTCCGCGCAGTGCATTATATAGTCGGCGGGTCTCTTGGCCAATGGCCTGATTAAGTTCGCGCAGCTCGTCGACCTTCTCGCGCAGGGCAAAACGCTCCGAGGCTTCCCGGGAATATTTTTCGGAGACAGAGCGACTGAAAGAGTCTAATTCCCGGCGAAGAGGATCAAGGAGTGTCTGCATCTGTGAGGTGGTCTCCATACGTAGATCGGCTCGTTGGCGATTCATTATTTCTCCGGCAATTGCCTGAAAGCGCTTCTCATTGTCATCCGAGGCCTCTATGCGCGCCTGAAGTTTCGCCTTGTCAGCAGTCAGACGCATTATATATATAATAGCCCCCAAAAGCAGGAGGCTAAGAATGACGATTCCGATAATCATTTAAAACTCAATGTTTAGATGGATGTTAAACTGGCGGCGGGTAAGATAGTTTGGCACGGCATATTGAATGTCGTTGACGTCCGTGACCCAATAATAAGAGCTGACGTTGGAAATGTCAAGCAGGTTGAAGCAGTCAAGGCCGACCCATATACTCTTGAAATGGCGGAAGAATCCGCTGCGTGTCTCGCCTTCCTTGGGCTCGGATAGAAGTGCATAGCTCAAGCCGATGTCAACGCGCTTATAGGCGGGAGTGCGGAAATATCCTTTGTCACGGGTGGAGCGGGGAGGGGTTACGGGTAGCCCGTCAGAGAAGATACCGCGCAATGAGAATTTCAGTTTTGGAAACTTGGGGAAATAATCCGTAAAATAGAGCGCAACGGAGTAGCGCTGGTCAGTTGGGCGCGGAACCTTTACACCGTTCAGATTCTCCTGAGTCTTCATCAGCGAGAATGAAATCCACGAATCTGATCCCGGAACGAACTGGCCGAAGAGCTTCATGTCAAGGCCCATGGCAAAACCGGAACCGCCGTTGACTCCTGAATAATTCAGCTTCAGGTTGTCAATCTCGTATGGTATAAGGTTACCTAATGCTTTATAGTAAGCCTCGGCCGATAGTTTGAAGGGGCGATTCAAGGATCGGAACGAATAGTCCGCGCCCGCAATGAATTGCAGTGAGCGTTGGGACTTGATATTTCGGTTCAGTTGAATAATCATGTTGCCGTCAGCGTCCTCAACCGGCTGCCGATACTCCTTATAAAACGGGCTTTGATAGTAAAGACCCGTGGCAAATCGGAATGCCCATGATGAATGAGCGTCAGGCACGAAACCCACCGAGGCCCTGGGTGAAAACAGGAATTCCCGGTTGAAGCTCCAGTAGGAGCCGCGAACTCCGGCATTGACCGTCAGGAATCCTGCCTGGGAATTGATGCGCCATGAGTCTTGAAGGAAAAATGATAGTCGGGAAGTCTCAACGTCATGATGAGAATACAGGTTATAGATAACCTTAACCGCATCCGGATTAAACGGCAGCGAGTAACCGGCGGAGTCTCTCATCTCCCATTCGCGCGAGCGGTCAAGGATTCTCTCGGTGTTATAGCTCACACCGTAGCTCAGATTGTGGTTGTTAAGTCCCGTGTTGCCCCGAAGTGCAAGAGTGAAGACTGAACCTCTCAGGCGGTTGCGCGCGTGCTCCTTGTATTTACCGACTCCCAATTCGCCACCTACGGAGCCTGTCCCGGCCTGGTCAAGCCAGTATTCACCGGAAATGTCGTAACTGACCAATTCGTTGGTGTAGTATCCCGACGCTAAAAGGGTGAAGTCCATGGTGCGTGACGGACGGAAATTAAGCATCGCCGCGCCGAAGTATGTCTCAAAGCGGTCCTTTTCGCGACCGTCAAAGTAGACGGTGAATTGCTTGGCGTCTTCTGAGGTGCCGAAGTTGGTCTGACGGGTAGCGGGAGTAAATTTATAATTATTTATGGCGATATTGCCAAGGAACGAGGCCTTCCATTTTTGACTGATGCGCAGGTTAAGGTTCGTTTGATAATCAAAAAAGTTGGGGTCATATTCGCCCTGGGTCTCAAGGGAGGAGAGTAGGGAGTTATTGCGCTTATACCGGATGCCGTGGAGCTGACTGAATCGCTTGCTTCCGGTCCCTAACGCAAGTGAGGCACCCATCAGTGAAGCGCTCACCGAGCCTTCAAAGCTCTCCGGCTGCCTGTAAGTGATTGAGAGAGCAGAACTCATCTTGTCGCCATACTCGGCGGGAAAGCCTCCTGTCGAGAATTCCACTTCGCGGACCATCGCCGGATTAATTACACTCAGACCTTCCTGCTGGCCGGAGCTGACCAGCTGTGGGCGATAGACCTCCACTCCGTTGATGTAAACGGAGTTTTCGTCGTAGGAACCGCCGCGAACGGAGTATTGTGACGACATCTCATTTGACGAGCTTACGCCGGCCATCGTCGTCAGCAGGTTTTCAATGGAGCCGCCGGTGGCGTCGGCCGCATACTTGTAGGCTTGATGGTCGATTTTCTGGATCCCTCCGGTTTGCTTCCTGTATTCCGTGACTTCCACTTCGGAGAGAACGGTAGAGGGAAGCATCTTGACGTTAAGGGTAATGTCGCCCGTGGGGGCAATAAGTTTGCGTTCCATGTCATGATAACCAACGCAATGGAAGGTCACTATTATGGTGTCCGCCTCTGGTGCGGAAATGGAGTAATCGCCTTCAAGGCTGGTGAAGGTACCGATGGCTGTACCCTTGATGCCGACGGTGACGAACTCCAAGGGTTCGACGTCGGCACCTTCGCCATGACTCACCTTGCCGTGGATCTTAACCTGGGCGTTAAGGGCCGGCGCAAGGAGCATGAAAAGAAATGTTATAATGACAGGATGAAGTTTCATAAAGTTGGAATAGGGGGGATGCCCGCATTGTCTGTCTCTTATACGAATCTCCGAGCCCACGAGACGCTCATGAAT
>CAMWSN010000131.1 GCA_947176925.1 uncultured Porphyromonadaceae bacterium | reverse complement strand
TGGGCGTGGGCCAGGAGAGAGATGTCGCGGATTTTGTCTGCAAGGTCCTCTAACTGTTCTATCAGGGAGTCAATTGCGGGTGCGTAAACCTCCACAATGGCGTCACAGATACTCATCGGGACGGCCGTATTGTTAATGTCCTGAGAGGTCAGGCCGAAGTGGATAAACTCTTTCCAACCGTCAAGCTCGAGGGCGGCAAATTTTTCCTTGATGAAGTATTCTACGGCTTTGACGTCATGGTTCGTGGTGCATTCGATTTCCTTAATGCGCTCGGCGTCACTGACAGTGAAGTTTTCATAAATGGCGCGCAGCAGCGGGAAAGCTGATGCGGGAACGTCGGCAAGCTGCGGAAGGGGAATCTCACACAGAGCGATAAAATATTCGATTTCTACGCGGACGCGATAGCGAATAAGGGCATATTCAGAGAAAAACTCGTCAAGTCGCTCACATTTTGAGCGGTATCGGCCGTCAATGGGCGAAATAGCGGTAAGTTGGGTTAACTCCATAATCGATTAAATAGTTGAATTCATTACCGCAAAGTTACGCAAAATAAATGAAAAATTAAATATGCAAAATGCAAAATAGAAGATGCACGTTGCAAAATAGAAGATGTACGTTATGAAACCGGAGGATAAGAATTTTGTGAATTGGGGAAAAATGCGTAAATTTGCAGGGTAAAAATGGCTCAACGTACTCGCGACAGACTCATCGAGGTGGCACGCCAGCTCTTTTCCCGCCAGGGAATCGAGAATACCACCATGAACGACATCGCCACGGCCTCGGACCGCGGGCGACGTACACTATACACTTATTTTCGCACCAAAGGAGATATTTATGATGCAGTCATCGAGCGCGAAACCGAACGAATCCGAACCGATATAGAGTCCGAGGTCGAGGCCCAGTCCTCTCCTCGCGGCAAGCTCCGGGCGCTGATGCTCAGTCGCCTGAGAATCACCATGGAGAACGCCCATGGATACACTCTTTGGCTCAAATCTCTTTTTAGCAGCGATGCCCGTCGCGCTAAGGCTATACGCGCCATGGTTGCCGATCGCATCTATGAGATGATTGAAGAGATTGTAGCTGCCGGCATTGCTTCGGGCGATTTTGTTCCCGAACAGGCAGAACGACTCCCGATTATGCTCACTATGACCGTGCGCGGAACTGACTGGATGATTGCTCAGGAAGAAAAATCGCCCGAAGAAATTGATCAATGGATTTCTCAATCGGTCGATTTTATCATTGATGGAATTTCCACCCGTCCCGGTCTGACAAATTTTGTAAACTCATAATTCAACTAATAAACTAAAACAGAAATCATTATGAAACTTCTCGAAGGTAAAACCGCCCTCATCACCGGCGCCGCTCGCGGCATTGGTAAGGCTCTCGCCATCCGTTTCGCTCAGGAAGGCGCCAATATTGCTTTTACTGACCTTGCCATTGACGAAAACGGCGAGGCCACCAAGGCTGAAATCGCTGCTCTCGGAGTAAAGGTTGAGGCTTATGCCTCAAACGCCGCAGACTATGAGCAGACTCAGGAAGTCGTGGCCAAGGTTCTTGCAGACTTCGGTCGCATTGACATCCTTGTCAACAATGCCGGCATTACCAAGGACGGACTGATGATGCGCATGAGTGAAGCTCAATGGGACGCCGTTATCAACGTGAACCTCAAAAGCGCATTTAACTTCTGTAAGGCTGTTCTGCCCATCATGATGAAGCAGCGCGGCGGCTCTATTATCAATATGGCCTCTGTGGTCGGTGTGCATGGTAACGCCGGTCAGGCCAACTATGCTTCTTCAAAGGCCGGCCTGATTGCCCTGGCCAAGTCAATCGCTCAGGAAGTCGGTAGCCGCGGTATCCGCGCCAACGCTATCGCCCCCGGCTTCATTGAAACCGCAATGACCGCCGCACTCCCTGACGAAGTGCGCGCCGAATGGACCAAGAAAATCCCCCTGCGTCGCGGCGGCAAGCCCGAAGATATCGCCGACGTTGCAACCTTCCTCGCCTCCGATATGTCAAGCTACGTTACCGGCCAGGTTATCCAGGTCGACGGCGGCATGAACATGTAATCGCCCCGTATGCTTCAATACAATACCAAACAGGAACCGCTGCGGATGCCCGAATATGGGAGACATATCCAGCAGATGGTTGATCACTGTATGACTATCGATGATCGCGACGAGCGCAACCAGCGCCCTCGCGGGATCAACGATACCCATTGCCGCTGGAATCCTCAGCCGCGCACCTCCCCCGAATCGCGTGCACAGCGCTGGGCTCATCTTGCCATCATGAGTAATTTCCAACTCGATATAGATTATCCCGAAGGATGTACGGTTACTCCCGAGGAACTCAGTTCGCGTCCGGAACCGATGGCATTGCCTCCCAGGGGAATGGCTCGCAGAGTCTACGGCAATAATATTGACCAGATGATTGACGCTGCCATCGCTATGGCTCCTGAAGACCCTGACCGCGAAGAGTTTGTCATTCTCTTGGCTAATCACATGAAAAAGCTCATGATGAGCGAAAACCCGGAGAATGCTACGGATAGCCGTATCTTCAAGGATTTGGCCGAAATGAGCGGCGGACAGCTCCGACTTTCCACTCAGACCACCAAACTCCGCGAGTTTGAAATAATTGAGGCCCCGACCTCCAAAAAGAAGAAACGCAAGCGCTGATGGAAGGGATTCGTTTGGCCGTCGGGACTGTCATTAAGCCTCACGGAATCAAGGGCGAACTGAACGTCATCATGAGCGATAGTGCCGAGGTCGAGGACTTTGCCCCGGGAGCATGTCTCTTTATTGAAATCGAGGGGTTGGACGTCCCGTTCTTCGTCGGCTCTATGCGTTCGCGCGGCGCTGATTCGCTGCTGATTACGCTTGATGAGATTACCGATGAAAAACAAGCGGCCGACCTTACCGGCAAGACGCTCTATGCCTTTGTTGACCCATCGGAACTTGACGATGGAGAAGAAATGACCGTCGGAGCCCTGATCGGCTATCAGGTTATTGACGAGTCTACGGCTGAATCCGTGGGCCATATTGCCGACGTCCGCGAACTGACTCCCGGATGCTGGTATTTCATCATGGAGGAAACTGAAAAGCTCCTTCCGGCTGTCGATGAAATGATTCTTGAGGTTGACCCTGAAAAGCGCCGTGTCCTGATGGATCTCCCTGAGGGATTAGCTGAACTTTAACCCCTTGAAGGGCGTTAGAAACTGTGAGAAAGATGCCCCGTGGCTGAGGCTGACAAAATGTCAGTGAGACGCCGTTTGGCATGTTTTTCGCATTTCTATTAATAAACAATCAAAATATAATAACCAAAAAATGAATATTAAACCGTTAGCAGACCGAGTGGTTATCAAGCCCACTCCGGCCGAAGAAGTAACTATGGCGGGCATCATTATTCCTGATTCCGCCAAGGAAAAGCCCCTCAAGGGCGAAGTAATCGCCGTTGGCAACGGCACCAAGGACGAAGAAATGGTCCTCAAACCCGGTGACACAGTACTTTATGGTAAGTATGCCGGCACGGAAATCGAACTCGAAGGCGAGAAAATCCTCATCATGCGTCAGTCTGACGTCCTCGCCACCATTTGATTAATTAGTAATGAGCAATTAGTAATTATTAATTATGGCAAAAGAAATTAAATTCAATATCAAGGCACGCGAAGAACTCAAAAAGGGAGTTGACGCGCTTGCCGATGCAGTTAAAGTAACTCTCGGCCCGAAGGGTAGAAACGTAATTATTCAAAAGAGCTTTGGCGCTCCTCATATCACTAAGGATGGTGTCTCCGTGGCTCGTGAAGTGGAGCTCGAGGACCAGTTCCAGAACATGGGAGCCCAGCTCGTTAAGGAAGTTGCCTCCAAGACCGGCGACGATGCCGGCGACGGCACTACTACCGCTACCGTATTAGCTCAGAGCATCATCAACGTAGGCCTTAAGAACGTTGCGGCCGGCGCCAATCCTATGGACCTCAAGCGCGGTATTGACAAGGCCGTGGCCATCGTTGTGGAAAGCATCAAGGCCCAAAGCCGCGAAGTCGGTGATGACCTCAAGAAGATTGAAGACGTGGCCCGCATTTCGGCCAACAATGACGAAGCTATCGGCCAACTCATTGCCGAAGCCATGCGCAAGGTCAAGAAAGAGGGCGTAATCACCGTTGACGAAGCCAAGGGTACGGAAACCACCGTTGACATCGTGGAAGGTATGCAGTTTGACCGCGGCTATATCAGCCCCTATTTCGTTACCAACACCGAGAAGATGGAAGCCGAGATGGATTCTCCCTTCATCTTGCTCTATGACAAGAAGATCTCAAACCTCAAGGATATGCTTCCCATCCTTGAAGCTACGGCTCAGAGCGGACGTCCGCTCCTCATCGTGGCTGAGGATGTTGACAATGAGGCCCTGGCCACTTTGGTTGTCAACCGTCTGCGTGGTTCGCTGAAAATCTGTGCTGTCAAGGCTCCCGGATTTGGTGACCGCCGCAAGGAAATGCTTGAAGATATCGCCATTCTGACCGGCGGCGTTGTTATCAGCGAGGAAAAGGGCATGAAGCTTGAAAACGCAACTATCGAAGCCCTCGGCCGCGCCGAAAAAGTTACCGTTAACAAGGAAAACACCACCATCGTTAACGGCGCCGGAAGCAGCGACGCCATTGCTTCACGCGTAGCCCAGATTAAGGCTCAGATTGAAGCAACCAAGAGCGACTATGACCGCGAAAAACTTCAGGAACGCCTCGCAAAACTGGCCGGCGGTGTGGCCGTGCTCCATATCGGCGCACCCTCGGAAGTTGAAATGAAGGAGAAGAAAGACCGTGTTGACGACGCCCTCCACGCAACCCGTGCTGCAATTGCCGAAGGTATCGTACCCGGCGGTGGTGTGGCCTACATCCGCGCCACTGAAAAACTTGATGGTGTCAAGGGCGCCAACGAAGATGAAACCACCGGTATCCTTATTGTTAAGCGCGCGATTGAAGAACCCCTGCGTCAGATCGTATTTAATGCCGGCGAAGAAGGCTCCGTGATTGTCAATAAGGTCAAGGAAGGCAAGGGCGACTTCGGCTATAACGCCCGCACCGGTGCATTCGAAGACCTCTTTGCCGCCGGCGTCATTGACCCCGCAAAGGTTACCCGCGTAGCCCTGGAAAACGCCGCGTCCATCGCCGGCATGTTCCTCACCACCGAATGTGTCATCGCCGACAAGAAAGAAGATAACCCCGCCCCGATGCCTAACCCCGGCATGGGAGGCATGCCCGGCATGATGTAAAAAATAGTTCCATATAAGAAAA
>CAMWSN010000130.1 GCA_947176925.1 uncultured Porphyromonadaceae bacterium | reverse complement strand
CAAGTAATCATGGCTAATTTCTATACTGACAACCCAGACCTCAAGCACCACCTCACCCATCCGCTCATGCGGAAAATCGTGGAGCTCAAGGAACGCCAATATTCTGACGCCGAGAAGTTTGACTATGCCCCCTACAACTTCGACGACGCCATGGACAACTATGACAAAGTCCTCGAAATCGTCGGCGACATCTGCGGTGAAATCATCGCTCCCAATGCCGAAGACGTTGACCATCAGGGTCCCCGAGTTGAAAACGGCCGCGTAATCTACGCTGACGGAACCCAGGTCAACCTTGACGCTTGCCGTAAGGCCGGACTCATGGGCATGTCCATGCCCCGCCGCCTCGGTGGTCTCAACTTCCCCATCACCCCCTACATCATGGCCGCCGACATCGTCAGCCGCGCTGACACCGGTTTCGAAAACCTCTGGGGACTCCAGGACTGCGCCGAAACAATCTACGAGTTTGCCGACGAAGATCAGAAACAGAAATTCATTCCCCGCGTATGCGCCGGTGAAACCATGTCAATGGACCTCACCGAGCCCGACGCCGGCTCTGACCTCCAGAGCGTGATGCTCAAAGCTTCCCAGCTCGAGGACGGAACCTGGGTCCTCAACGGCGTCAAGCGCTTCATCACCAATGGTGACGCTGACATCCACCTCGTCCTCGCTCGCTCCGAAGAAGGCACCAAGGATGGCCGCGGACTCTCGATGTTCATCTACGACAAACGCGACGGCGGAGTGACCGTGCGCCGCATCGAAAACAAGATGGGCATCAAAGGCTCTCCCACCTGCGAACTCGTCTACAAAAACGCCAAAGCCGAACTCTGCGGCAGCCGACGTCTCGGCCTCATCAAGTACGTTATGGCCCTGATGAACGGAGCCCGTCTCGGCATCGCCGCCCAAAGCGTCGGATGCTCCGAACTCGCCTACCGAGAAGCCCTCCAGTATGCCAAAGAACGCATGCAGTTCGGCAAGGCGATCATCGAATTCCCCGCCGTCTATGAAATGCTTGCCACCATGAAGGCCAAGCTCGACGCCTCTCGCTCACTCCTTTACGAAACCGCTCGCTACGTTGACCTCTACAAGGTCTACGACGACATCGCCAAGGAGCGCCCCCTCACCCCCGAAGAAAAGAAAGAAGCCAAATACTATTCAAAGCTCGCCGACGCTTGCACCCCCCTCGCTAAGGGTCTCGGCTCTGAATACGCTAACCAGAACGCCTATGACTGCATCCAGATCCACGGCGGCTCCGGCTTCATGAAGGACTACGCCTGCGAACGCCTCTACCGCGACACCCGCATCACCTCCATCTACGAAGGTACCACCCAGCTCCAGGTTGTCGCCGCCATTCGCCACGTAACCTCCGGCACCATCAACACCCTCATCGAAAGCTATCGCGCTCAGCTTGCCGCCGGTGAACCCCTCAAGCCCGAACTCGAAGCCGTAAAGGTTCGCCTCGAATCTATCGTCGAGAAATACCAGGCTGCGCTTGCATCCGTTGTTGAAAAGAAAGACCAGACCCTCGTTGACTTCATGGGTCGTCGCCTCGTCGAAATGGCCGGAAGCATCGTCATGAGCTACCTCCTCCTGCTCGACGCCCAGCGCAACGAATCCTTCACCAAGTCCTGTATCGTTTACGGCAACCTCACCGACGCCCTCGTAGCACAACACTGCGAATTCATCGCCGGTTTCACCCCCGCCGAAATCGACACCTACAAAGCCTGATAACCAACCCTCATAAACACTGTAGGGACGCGACATGTCGCGTCCCTACACTATTTCTACCAACCTTATAAATCTTATAAATTTTATTCCTCCTATTCGCTGAATATCACGGCAACAGCGGCGTTCCCGCGCGATAAAGCGTCATCCGAAGCACAGCGTCATCCCCTAATAGGCCCAACGCCTCACCCGCCTGAACAGCCTGACCCGTCGTAACGAAACTCCGGCCAAGACCCTCATAGCGGCTCACAAAATCCATCGCGTGCTGGATAATCACCACCTGATGCCCCGAAGCGATATCAACATGGGAGTCAATGACCATCCCTCCCTGAATAGCCATAACCGTAGCACCGCGTGTCGACGCAATCTGCAAGGTAGCCCCGCCTATTGTATCGCGGCGCAATTCCGTAGCCAAAGGAAGGCGGAAATTCACCCCCGAAGCTGCCGCCGGAGTCGTCTGGGTCAAATTAAAACGCTCACGCTCGGTCCATTCATCAACAAACTGACGCTCGGCCTCCGACGCATCAAGCAGCGTATCCGTGACCGTCAAAAGCTCCGCCGATACCGTATGCGACGCAACACTGTCACTCAAGATCGCCTCTAAATTCTCGATCCACAGGCTCATAACCTGCTGACGCTCTGCCAAGGAATCTAAGCGAATCGCATTCTCGATCTGGCTCCGACGCTGGGACGGCTTCATATACCCCGGAAGGATTGACCCTAAGGGCGTCAACCCGAAAAGCAGGGCTATCAAAGCCCCGATTGCGGCGACACACAAGCCCCCCAATAGCCAGGCCTTCAGACGGCTCAGCCGCAGGGTCCACAGGGTGTTCAACGTATTCTCGCTGACAAACGTCAGCCTGTATCTCTTAGTCGGTTTATAGCCTTGGTTGCGTTTCATGGAGGCAAAGTTACGAAAATTTGTCATCTTTTCGCATAAATTATCGTCTTTTTCGTCAAAAAGTCAAAAAAAGTACGTAACTTTGCAGGTGAATTAGAGGCTATTCAGTTAGCCGTCCTAATAGGTAAACAATAAAAGATATGACTTCAAACGAAATTGACTGGTCAAGCCTCCCCTTTGGCTACCTTAAGACTGACATCAACGTCCGCTGTCGCTTTAAGGACGGACAGTGGGGACCCATTGAGGAAACTGACTCAGAATTTATCAACATCCACATGGCCGCAACCTCGCTCCATTACGGCCAGGAAGCATTCGAAGGTCTCAAAGCCTTCCGCGGCAAAGACGGCAAAATCCGCATTTTCCGACTCGAAGAAAACGCCCGCCGAATCATCGAATCCGCCAAGGGGCTCTTGATGGAACCCATTCCCGTGGAGCTCTTCTGCGAAATGTGCAAGCGCGCTGTTCTTGCCAACGAACGCTTCATACCCCCCTATGAAACCGGAGCGTCGCTCTACATACGGCCCCTCGAAATCGGCACCTCCGCCCAGGTCGGCGTAAAAGCCGCTTCCGAATACCTCTTTCTCGTTTTCGTATCCCCCGTCGGCCCATACTTCAAGGAAGGTTTCCGACCCACCAAAATCTGCATCACCAGAAAATATGACCGCGTCGCCCCAAAAGGTACCGGACGCTTCAAAGTAGGTGGAAACTACGCCGCTTCAATCAAGGCCGGTGCCGAAGCCCACGCTCTTGGCTACAGCGCCGTCCTCTTCCTTGACCCCAAAGAAAAGAAATACCTCGACGAATGTGGCCCCGCCAACTTCTTCGCCATCAAGGACGGAAAATACATAACCCCCGCGTCCGAATCAATCCTCCCCTCCATCACCAATAAAAGCTTCATGCAGATTGCCCGAGACATGGGCCTTGAAGTCCAGCAACGCCACATAACTGTCGACGAACTCGAAACCGTCTCCGAAGCCGCCGCTTGCGGTACCGCCGCCGTCGCTTCCCCCATCTCCGAAATTGACGACCTCGATACCGGCAAAAAATACATCATTGCCCCCGACGGCAAGCCCGGACCCGTCACCACCGAACTCTACAACCGACTCCGCGCCATCCAATACGGCGAAGCCCCTGACACCCATGGCTGGAACACTATCCTTTGACCCCCAACTGATTATCGACAAATATTATCCCGAAGGCACTCCCCTTCGGGATATTTATATGCGCCACGCACGCTCCGTCGCCGACCTCGCCCTCGAAATCGCCACACGCAAGCATCTCGCCCTCGACCCCGCCCAAATCGAAGCCGCCGCCCTGCTCCATGACATCGGCATCTACCTTTGCGATGCCCCCGGAATCCACTGCCACGGCACCGAGCCCTACATCTCCCACGGCCCCCTCGGCGCCGCCCTCCTCCGCCAAGAAGGAGCCCCTGAATGGGCTGCAAGAGTCGCCGAACGTCACACCGGCACCGGACTCGGCAAGATGATCCCCGAAACCGAACTCGAACGCCTCATCTGCTACGCCGACAAATTCTACTCCAAATCCGGCTCCATGCAACGCAAAACCCTCCCCGCCGTTGAAGCCTCCATGGCAAAATTCGGCCCCCAAAACCTCGCCCGCTTCCGCGCCCTCCACTCCCAATTCTCCTGAAAAACACTACCATAAAAGGCGCTGCAAAACTGTCAAATTATTACTTAGCGCCGGAGGCGCGCCGTCATTGTAAACCCCGGGCGCAAGCCCGGGGAAGATTCTGTAACACCCTCACGACACACAAGTGCTTAAATCTGTAAAACAAAGTTAAACTTCGTTAAAAAATTGGGGGGGGTTAAAATACTCCGTACCTTTGCATATAATTTCTAAAATATCTTATTATTCACACTTTTTTCACTTTAAACACATGGGAACTGAGAACTTCAATCAGCAAGGCAACCCCCAATACAATCAACAGCCCTACAACCAAGGCTACAATCAGCAGCAACAGCCTTATAACCAAGGCTATAATCAGCAGCCGCCTTACAACCAAGGCTATCCCCAGCAGCAACTCCCGCCGGACAACGGCATGGTTTGGGCCATACTGACCACCCTCTTTTGCTGTCTCCCCTTCGGTATCGTCGCTATCGTTAAGGCCTCCAATGTTAACGGTCTTTGGATGTCAGGCCAATATGATGCTGCCCGTCAAGCCGCTAAATCCTCTAAAAACTGGTCTATCGCTGCTGCATGCACCGGCGTAGGCGTTTGCATCCTCTACTGGATTCTGATCGCTATCGGTATCGCCTCATCCGGTCTCTACTTTTGAATCTGACTAAAGAACATAATCATAAGATTGTTATCACTATTATCCTCGCGATAATAGTGATAACTGCTTTCACTGTCTATTTTGCCTTCGACCCCGTTGCCGACGGCAAATTTTTCCCTAAGTGCCCCGTCTGGCTCCTCACCGGACTCTCCTGCCCTTCCTGCGGAAACCAGCGGGCTTTCCACGCTCTCCTAAATGGTGAATTCTCCCAAGCCGTCCGGTTCAACTACTTCCTCCTCTTCGGTATCCCATTCTTTGCCCTTCTTATTATTGCCATACTGTTCCGCAGGAAACTCCCGCGACTCTATGGTTTTATGTGTAGCCGCTATGGCGCTTACATTTATCTGACTTTCTATATCATCTGGTTTATTCTCCGAAACATACTGCATATTTAAAAAAGTTGCAGAAAAATTTGCATTTCTCAGATTTTTAACGTAACTTTGCACCCGCAAACAGCACTGGAGAGGTGGGTGAGTGGCTGAAACCACCGGTTTGCTAAACCGACGAAGGGAGCA
>CAMWSN010000129.1 GCA_947176925.1 uncultured Porphyromonadaceae bacterium | reverse complement strand
TTTTTGAAAATTGTTGATAATTTTTATTCGAAAAAAGTTTGCAAAATCGGATAATTATACGTAGCTTTGCAGTCCGTTTAACTAACCTCTCAGACCCCTATAATGATACAGACCATAATTAAGCGCGATGGCCGCGTCGTTGGCTACAACGAGGAGAAAATCAAAGCCGCCATTCGCAAAGCGATGCTGACCACTGAACAAGGCGAGGACGAAGCCCTTATTCAACGCATTACTGACCGCATCGGCATGACCGGTAAGGAGCAGATGACCGTTGAGGAAATTCAGGACCGCGTGGAACTCGAACTGATGAAGTCACCCCGCAAGGAAGTGGCTCGAAAATATATTGCATATCGCAATCAGCGCTCCGTAGCCCGTCGCGCCAAGACCCGTGACCTTTTTATCGAAATAATCGAGGCAAAGAATAATGACGTGACTCGCGAAAATGCCAATATGAATACAGATTCCCCGGCGGGAATGATGATGAAATTCGCGTCAGAAACTACAAAGCCTTTCGTTGATGACTATCTTTTGAGCGAAGACGCCCAAGAAGCCGTGCGCCATAATCTAATTCATATTCATGACAAAGACTATTATCCGACCAAGTCTCTTACTTGCGTACAACATCCTCTTGACCGCATTTTAAAATACGGCTTTATTGCCGGACATGGAGAATCCCGTCCTGCCAAACGAATTGAAACGGCCAGCATTATCGGATGTATCTCTTTAGAGACTGCTCAAAACGAGATGCACGGCGGTCAGGCGATTCCAGCGTTTGACTTTTATCTTGCGCCTTATGTACGCTCGTCATATAAGGAAGAAATCAAAACTCTTGAACAATTGACCGGCGACGATCTCAGTGACCTATATGAAGCAGAAATAGAGGACTATATCAAACGCCCTCTTGACGGTTTGAGTGGTAAGGAACGCCTTAAGCAACATGCCATTAACAAGACGGCCTCGCGCGTACATCAATCTATGGAAGCTTTTATTCATAACATGAACACCATCCATAGCCGAGGCGGAAATCAGGTCGTCTTCTCTTCAATAAATTACGGAACTGATACTTCAGCCGAAGGTCGCTGCATAATCCGTGAGCTACTGAACAGCACATTTGAAGGGGTAGGAAATGGCGCTACTGCTATATTCCCCATTCAGATATGGAAGAAAAAACGCGGAGTAAGTTATCTTCCCGGAGACCGAAATTATGATCTGTATCAATTAGCATGTAAGGTCACCGCTCGTCGTTTCTTCCCCAACTTTGTCAATCTTGATGCCACGTTTAATCAGCATGAAAAATGGGATGCCAATGATCCTCAACGCTATCTTTATGAAGTAGCGACGATGGGATGCCGTACCCGCGTATTTGAGAACCGATACGGGGAGAAAACCTCAGTCGGTCGTGGTAATCTAAGTTTTACAACCATCAATATCGTTCGACTTGCAATTGAACTTATGGCAATTCAGAACAAGGAAGAGCGCATCGAATGCTTTTTTAAGCGCCTTGACGAAGTTCTTGAACTCACAGCCAAACAGCTCCACGATCGTTTCATGTTCCAAAAGACAGCTTTAGCCAAACAGTTTCCGCTGCTGATGTCCCGCCTATGGAACGGTGCGGATTCTTTAAAGCCAAATGACACAATCGAGACTGTTATTAACCAGGGAACACTCGGCATCGGTTTTATCGGACTCGCCGAATGTCTCGTTGCCTTGACCGGTAAACACCATGGCGAAGACGCTGACAGTCAAAAACTCGGACTCAGAATTATCAGTCACATGCGCTCTCGTGCCAATGAGTTCTCCGAACGCTATGACCATAACTATTCTGTCCTTGCGACTCCCGCCGAAGGTCTCAGCGGACGCTTTACACGCCGTGACCGCTCTACATTCGGAATTCTTCCAGGAATTACAGATCGCGACTACTACACAAACTCTAATCATGTTCCCGTTTATTACCACTGTTCTCCCTCACATAAGGCTCAAATTGAGGCCCCATATCATGAATTAACCCGGGGCGGTCATATATTTTACGTGGAAATTGACGGAGATGCGACCCATAATCCACAGGCAATCATGGATATTGTCGACCTGATGGATAAAAATAACATCGGATATTGTTCCGTAAATCATAACCGCAACCGGTGTATGGACTGCGGCTATGAGGATGCCTCTGA
Source organism: uncultured Porphyromonadaceae bacterium (assembly GCA_947176925.1). Lineage (GTDB taxonomy): Bacteria > Bacteroidota > Bacteroidia > Bacteroidales > Muribaculaceae > UBA3263. The sequence goes on along the minus strand of CAMWSN010000129.1, from coordinate 3,332 downwards.
AAATCTTACCGAGTGTCCCCACTGCAAAGGTTCAAACATTGACCGCCTGCAGCGAATCACCGGATATCTCGTCGGTACGACTGACAGATGGAATTCAGCCAAACTTGCCGAACTTAACGATAGAGTAGTTCATAAATAAGCTTATGAGTTTAAAGGTGCTCCAAATTGTTCCGGGGACGTCGGTAGACGGCCCCGGACTTCGCACGTCGGTTTATTTGGCTGGATGTTCACATGCTTGTCCGGGATGCCACAATCCTGCGTCATGGGACTTCAATGGTGGAGAGGAGATGTCGCCCGATCAAGTCGCTGAAATAGTCATCAGCCATGGCTTTAACATGACTTTAACAGGAGGAGACCCCCTTTTACATTCAGATTTGGATGCCGTTGAGCGTTTAATCTGTCTCGTTAAAGCACGAGGAAAGACAGTATGGTTATACACCGGTTTCGTCTATGAGCAAATCATCAATATTCCACGCCTAAATAGAATTATCCGTCACGTTGACGCCATTGTTGACGGCCCATTTATACAATCTCAGTTAACACGCGCTCTTCCATTTCGCGGCTCAGCAAACCAACATATCCTACATTCTGACGGCACTCCGTTTGATTTAGATTTATAGAAAAAAAGTTGTCAGTCTTAGAAAATTTAGTTAATTTTGCACTTAAATGTTAAAATTTAGTTTTAAACTATTAAACATTTAATCCGTCTAAGTGTTAAATTAATATAAGCATACTGACAATATATGAAAAAATCTACAATCTGGTTCCTCACCATTATCATTGTGGTTACGTTCATCGGGCTGATTTATGTGCAGTTTCTGTACATGAGCAGCATGGTGAGAATGCGTAATGACCAGTTTGAAGAAAACGTCAGGCGAGCACTCTACGAAGTGACCGGAGCTCTTGAACAAGATGAAGCCCGACATTTTTTAGAGGAAAATCTCGCTCAAGTTGAAAACTTCACTCCTTATAAAAAGAGGGATAACTCCGAGGGCGTTGCCATGAGATTTACAACACCCAGCGGACTCAGCGGTCGGTTCACACTTGAAGGTTCGCCTGAACAAGTATTAAACATGTCAGCGCCTAACAATGGCTCAGCACTTGACAAAGCTACGACATCATCGCTCAGCGGCCAGTATCTTTATCAAAAGGGCCTGTTGGATGATGTAATTCTAAACATACTTTCCCGCAACAGCTCCAGACCAATCACCGAGCGTGCCGACTCGTCGCTCGTGCGCAGTTATCTTCGCTATGAATTGGATAATAACGGCTTGAATATTCCGTTTGAGTTTGCTGTAACTAACCGCAATCATGCGATAATATATAAGACTAACGGATTTCCCTCGGAATCCTCAGCAAAGTTAGTTAATAATCCGGAGGTGTATTTCCAGACTCTTTTTCCGAATGACCAGGCTGACCGTCTTAACTATCTTTCTGTTTACTTTCCGACAAAGCGGACCTATATTTTTGACTCAATCAAATTTATGATTCCGTCAATGGTCTTTACCCTGATCATGCTCTTGATTTTCCTTTATGCTATCATGACGGCATTTAAACAGAAGAAAGTTAATGAGATGAAAACCGACTTCATCAACAATATGACCCACGAGCTTAAAACTCCGATCAGCTCTATCTCACTTGCCGGTCAAATGCTCGCAGACCCTACGGTCAGAAAATCCGATATAATGATGAAACACGTGACCGAAGTAATCAACGATGATACCAAACGCCTACGCTTCCTGGTAGAAACCGTGTTACAAATGTCACTTTATAATGACCGACAATCGGCTATGAACATTACAGAGGTAGACGCTAATCGCGCGATTGAAGGAATTAATCGTACTTTTAAGCTCAAAGTTGAAAAATATGGAGGAAAAATTTCAACCGACCTTTCGGCTCATAACGCTATGATTAGTGTTGATGAAATGCACTTCACCAACGTAATTTTCAATCTGCTTGATAATGCCGTTAAATATCGGAGAAAGGATGCTCCGATAATTCTAAAAGTTTCCACTTCAAACCCCTCATCAAATAAATTGAAGATTCAAGTGTCAGACACCGGCATAGGAATCCGACGTGAAGATCTCAAGAAGATTTTTGACAGATTTTTCCGAGTTTCAACCGGCAATCGGCATGACGTTAAAGGTTTTGGCCTCGGTCTGGCTTACGTAAAGAAGATGGTTACTGACTTCCAAGGCGAAATTTCCGTAGAATCCGAACTCGGGAAAGGTACTGTATTCACCATTATCCTCCCTACAATTTCTGAAACCACCAATTCTGATAATAATTAAACAAAATATTCAAGTATATGGAAGAAAAAACAAGAATTCTGCTCTGTGAGGACGACGAAAACCTCGGCATGCTCCTCCGCGAATACCTCCAGGCCAAAGGCTTCAGCGCTGATCTTTGTCCTGACGGCGATGCCGGCTACAAAGCCTTCGTCAAGGGTAAGTACGATCTATGTGTCTTTGACGTAATGATGCCTGAAAAGGATGGTTTTCAACTTGCTCAGGAAATCAGAAGTATCAATGCCGAAGTACCCATTATTTTCCTTTCCGCTCGTTCGCTGAAAGAAGATATTCTTTCGGGCTTCAAGATTGGTGCCGATGATTATATCACTAAGCCCTTCTCTATGGAAGAACTCGTCTTCCGCATTGAAGCCATTCTTCGACGCGTCAACGGCAAAAAAGACAAGGATATCACAATGTATCGTCTCGGCAAGTTCACATTTGATACTCAGAAGCAAACACTTGTCAATGGCGATAAAACTGCTAAGCTTACAACCAAGGAATCCGAATTGCTCAGCCTGCTCTGCAGTCACGCTAATGAAATTCTCGAGCGCAACTATGCTTTGAAGACCATTTGGATTGATGACAATTACTTCAACGCCCGTTCAATGGACGTTTACATCACCAAACTGCGCAAGCATCTAAAGGACGACCCTTCGATCGAAATCATCAACATCCACGGTAAAGGCTACAAGCTCATCGCCCCTAACCTCTAAAAATTAGAAGCCGCTTTTATGAGCGGCTTCTTTTAAAAAACCCCGGGAAAGTCAATTATTGACTCTCCCGGTTTCTTTATTATAGCTTGATTTTTTTACCGTTAATGATATAGATTCCTGGTTGAGTCGGATTCTTTGATAGACGCACACCGCGTAAATCATATATACCATCAAGCATCCCATCAGTGGTGATTTCTTCGATTTCCGAGTCTAAACCTTTGGGTTCTACGCTGAGGGGAATATCGTATGCGCACCCTTCGGTGATATTATCTGCTGATGCTCCCGGTTCCTGACGCCATGCGTCTTCGTAAATCACACGAATCATAGC
>CAMWSN010000128.1 GCA_947176925.1 uncultured Porphyromonadaceae bacterium | reverse complement strand
TATGTTGATTCTCTGTAATCCTCATAATCCAGGCGGACGTATTTGGCCAAAGGAAACCTTGAAGCGACTTGCCGACTTCTGTGCGGAACGTAATATTTTAGTAATCAGCGATGAAATTCATTGCGACATGCCTCTCTGGGGTAACCGCCATATTCCCTTTGCCTCTGTTAGCGAGGTTGCCGCTCAAAACTCCATCACCTTCCAGGCCCCGTCAAAGACTTTCAATATTGCCGGTATCGTAAGTTCTTTCGCTATCGTCCCCAACCCTGAGATCCGCGAGAAATTCTTCTCATGGCTGGCGGCAAATGAACTAAATGAAGCAGATATTTTCGCTCATATCGCCGCATGTGCCGCATATACCCCCGAGGGTGAAGCGTGGCGCAAAGAAATGCTTGCCTACGTGGAAGATAACATTCGCTTCGTTGAAGACTTTTGCAAAGAAAAGATTCCGGCAATCAAACCCCTGCGCCCTCAGGCATCATTCCTCATCTGGCTTGACTGTCGCGGCCTCAACCTCTCACAGCCTGAGTTGGTTGACATCTTTGTAAAAAAAGCTAAACTTGCTCTCAACGACGGCACCATGTTCGGCTCAGAAGGCACCGGATTCATGCGCCTCAACATCGCCGCTCCCCGCTCAGTCCTCAACTCTGCCCTCTCCGCCCTCCATCACTCCATCTATAGTTGATCAACTGTAATATGAAGCTGTTCCTGCTTGACGCCTACGCGCTGATTTATCGCGCTTATTATGCCCTGTTTCGTAATCCGCGAGTAACGTCTAAGGGCCTCAATACCTCCGCGATTTTCGGATTCGTCAATACCCTTGATGACCTCCTGAAAAAAGAGGAGCCGACCCATATTGCAGTCTGCTTCGATCCTCCCGGCGGTAAAACGTTTCGCCATGAAATATTTCCCGAGTACAAAGCAAAACGCGAAAAACAACCGGAAGATATCACATTGGCAATCCCTTACATCAAGCGGATACTCCAAGCCATGTGTATCCCCGTGGTTGAAATCCCCGAATATGAAGCCGACGACGTCATCGGTACACTTGCCCATCAAGCTGAAGCCGAAGGTTTCACTACCTACATGATGACCCCTGACAAAGACTATGGCCAGCTCGTCACCGAAAATGTTTTCATGTATCGCCCGGCCCTCAAAGGACAAGGGTTTGAGGTACGAGGGCCAAAACAGGTATGCGAAAAATATGGAATTAACCGGCCGGAACAAGTCATTGACCTCCTCGCCCTTGAAGGAGACGTCAGCGATAATATCCCCGGCTGTCCGGGTGTAGGAGAAAAAACGGCTGTCAAGCTCATCCTCCAATTCGGATCTGTCGAAAAGATGCTTGAACAGACATCCGCCATTAAAGGAGCGCTTAAAGAAAAGGTTGAATCAAATCGCGATTTAATCCTGTTAAGCAAAGATTTAGCTACTATTCGCACTGATCTCTCTCTTCCCGTCAGTCCCACCGACTTCAAGCGATGCGAACCGGATTATTCGGCACTGCGTAAAGTCTACGAAGAATTAGAATTCAAATCATTCCTCCAACGCCTTCCCTCGGAAAATCAGGTTAAGACTCCGGAAGACACCGTCACTGATGGCATGGGCTCCCTCTTTGACCTCGCCCCGATTGAGAATCAACTGATCGCACCAAGTCTTCAGGCTGACTATAGTGCCGATGCCGCGGAGATTTTAAACGAAGCTATGTCAGCTCCGCAAATAGGTCTCTCGGTTTATGCCATAGGATCCGAACCGATGAATGCCCTGATTCAAGGCGCAGCTATTTCCACAGCGCTCGGTCGCGCTGCATGGCTTCCCATTGAGCGAATAAGTGAGCTTCACGAACTTCTTTCCCGTAAGGATTTAGAGGTAGTTTCCCATGACCTCAAGCGTGATCTGCTTCTGTTGAGGCGCTGCGGCATAAATCCCGAAACAAAACACTACGATACGGCCGTGGCTCACTATCTGCTACAACCCGAACAGCGCCATTTGCTCCTGGACGTTGCTTCCGAGATGCTTGATGGCTATCGTACCCTTGACTTTAACGATCCGAACAGGGCAAAGAAATATGCCGCAATCCCTACCGAGCGCGTGGTTAATACCGTTTGTGAGGCTGCGGACATTGCCTTGCGTCTGTACTCACCCATTAAGCAAGCAATTAAAGCCGACGGTGCGGAAAAACTTGACGCCATGGAGCAGGATTTGGTCATGGTGTTGACGGACATGGAATGGAATGGTGTCAGAATCGACCCCCATATCCTTTACGAACTTAGCGCGAAACTCACTGAGCGGTGCAATGAGCTTGAACAGCAGGCATATAAGCTTGCCGGCCATCCGTTTAACGTATCGTCTCCGGCCCAAGTAGGCCAGGTACTCTTTGGCGAAATGCAGATTGACACAAAAGTCAAGCGCACGAAAACCGGCGGCTATTCCACTACTGAGGAAGTTCTTGAAAAATACAAGGCTACGGTTCCCCTCGTTGGCATCATCCTGAAAATACGCGGATTGCGCAAACTTTTAGCGACATATATCAATGCCCTCCCTACCCTGATTAACCATCAGACCGGAAAAATTCATACTACTTTCAATCAGACCGGAACGGCAACGGGCCGACTGAGTTCCAATAATCCGAACCTGCAGAATATCCCCGTTCGCACCGACGATGGTCGCGAAATCCGTCGTGCGTTCATCGCCGATGAAGGGTGTTTGCTCCTCTCAGCCGACTACTCCCAGATTGAACTGAGACTGATGGCCGACATTTCCGGTGATCCGGCAATGATTGAGGCGTTCTCCCATGGCGAGGACATTCACCGCGCTACTGCTGCAAAAATCCATCATCTGACCCTTGACGAAGTCTCTGATGACCAACGCCGTGCCGCCAAAACAGCTAATTTCGGTATCATTTACGGCATCAGCGCGTTTGGTCTCTCCGAACGCCTTGGAATATCTCGCCAGGAGGCCAAACAGCTTATTGACGGGTATTTCCGAACTTATCCCAAAGTTAAGGACTACATGACCGAAACCGTAGAACAGGCACGCGAAAAGGGCTATGTGACCACTGTCATGGGCCGCAAACGCATGCTTCCTGACATTAATTCCAAAAACGCAGTGGTCCGCGGATATGCTGAGCGAAATGCAATCAATGCACCCCTGCAAGGCTCTGCCGCCGACATTATTAAGGCCGCGATGGTTCGCATCCATGCGGCAATCAAAGCCTCCGGAATGAAGTCAACAATGATCATGCAGGTCCATGACGAACTGATATTCAACGTCATTCCCTCCGAACTTCCGGCCCTACAAGAAATTGTAGAGCGAGAGATGCAGGGAGCCTACTCCGGAAAAGTAGCCTTGACGGTATCCGCCGGAGTAGCCCAAAACTGGCTTGACGCCCATTAACGAGCAGTTTGCCGTCCGGTGCAATAGTTTACAAAAGCGCGGTTGACCAGGCGAATACCTCCTTTAGTCGGGTAATCGCCGGAGAAATACCAGTCGCCCGTATGATTAGGCACGGCTTTACGGAGTCCATCAAGCGTCTGATAGATAATCTCTACCTGACATTTGACATCCTGCGGGGTCAACATCTGAGCTATTTTCGCTGATATTTCCTCGTCGGTAAACGGTTCGTAAATCGATTTGACCCAGTTTTCCTTGTCAGGAAACTCCATACATCTTTTCAAGGTAGAATTGATTACATCATTCATTCCCCGCTCATGAAGCAACTCCATAGCGGCGCGGAATGCGATGAACTCGCTCATCCGGCTCATGTCTATACCATAGCAGTCAGGGAAACGCACCTGAGGAGAAGAACTGACAATCACTATTTTAGCCGGATGGAGCCGGTTGAGCATATTGATAATCGAGCGACGCAACGTAGTCCCGCGGACAATGGAGTCGTCAATGACTACAAGATTATCCTCAAAGTTTCGGACAATCCCGTAAGTGACGTCATATACATGAGCTGCTAATTCATCACGACTGGCACCTTCAGCTATAAAGGTTCGCAGCTTGATATCCTTAATCGCCACCTTCTCAATCCTCAATTTGCGTGACATTATGGTTTGCAACTTATCGGCAGTCAGTTCCCGGGCCGATAGGATTTCTTCGGTTTTGCGTCGGTCCAGCTCCTGTTCGAGACCTTCACACATGCCTATGAATGCAACTTCAGCTGTATTAGGAATAAACGAAAAGACTGAACGGGCCAAATCGCCGTTGACAGCACGGAGAATCTGCGCGGTCAGGTTGCGGCCCAAGGCTTTTCGTTCCTGATAGATATCCGCATCAGATCCTCGGGAGAAATAAATCCGTTCGAAGGAGCATTTCTGAGGTTCAGCCTCCGGAAGTACGCGCTCAACGCTGAACTTCAAATCATTGGGAACAACCAGCGCCATTCCCGGTTGAAGTTCCTCCACGTCGGCCCGACGGATATTAAAAACCGTTTGAATCACAGGGCGTTCGGAAGCAACGACAACCACTTCATCATCAGCATAATAAAACGCGGGACGAATACCCTTGTTATCTCTAAGCACGAACATATCGCCGGAACCGGTAGCTCCGCAAATGACGAACCCTCCATCCCACATCGGAGCCGCTTTACGAAGCATACGCGGAATATCAAGACCGTTTTCAATCTCGCGACTGAGGAGAGGTTCATCGTATTTATCTCTCAGCGAACGATATAACCGCTGATTTTCTTCATCAAGTTCATGGCCAAGCTGTTCAAGAAGCACGGCGGTATCGGCATAGAACCGCGGATGTTGACCCGTAGAAACAATAGAGTCAAACACCTCGCTGACATTCGTCAGATTGAAATTGCCGCACAGGAGCAAATTACGTGATTTCCAGTTATTTCTGCGCAGAAAGGGGTGAACGTAGCTCAGCCCGCTCTTTCCGGTAGTGGAGTAGCGGAGATGACCCATATAGATATTGCCTAAGAAAGGCTGCGGATCTCCCGAGCGTTCGGCATCCTGAATCTCGCGACGTACCTTGCTGAAAATTACGGAAATGGCATCCGAACCCTCTGCCCTCTCTCGAAAAATATATTCTCTACCCGGGGGCGACTGAAGGTCCACGACTCCTATTCCGGCAGCTTCCTGCCCGCGATTATGTTGCTTCTCCATAAGGAGATAAAGCTTATCAAGGCCCCACTGAGCCGTTCCGTATTTCTCCTTATAGTAACTGAGAGGTTTGAGGAGGCGAATCATCGCCACCCCACACTCATGTTTAAGTTGTTCCATCGTTTAACGAATGAAAAGAAGTTCGCGATACTTGGGAAGAGGCCACATTTCGTCATCAACATCAAGTTCAAGCTTATCGATGTTGTAACGTATAGTCTCCATATGAGGCAAAACATTATCGTGATAAGCCAACGCTTTTTCGCGTTCGCTCTCAATGCAGTTAGCCTTCTTTCGAGCCTCAACCATCTCGGCAACTTCAGCGCGAATAATGGCGATATGTTCGCTTATGCGCTCAATCGCAGCCATATCCTGGGCTGATATTTTCTCGCTTTTTTCTGCCGGGAACAGGCTCTTGATTTTGTAAAGATTATCAAGAAGTACGGATTGATAGCGGGTGGCGACGGGATTCACATGGTTAATGGCCAAGTCACC
>CAMWSN010000127.1 GCA_947176925.1 uncultured Porphyromonadaceae bacterium | reverse complement strand
AACGGTTTCGTAGTTGTTCATCTTTTAATTAGGTGAATTGTTTGATTGTATAAAAATTGGTTTGATGCTTCGTAAAGCGACCGCAAAGTTACGAATTTTTTCCGTCTCTTGCAAGTTTTTTCGTTAAATTCTGATTTTTTTGTTGTTATGAATAAGAATCTGACCTTTTTGCGGTACGCTCACCGGAATTCCGCGGAAGTCATAGAAGCGCCCTACCCCGCCGGCCATTTCAACCTCCTCAATAGCGCTGGTCCCGAGATTGACATATTCATCATATTCGGCGCGGAAGGCATTTACCATCTCACCGGCCTCCTCATCATAAACCTTGAGAGTCCAGCGGATAGGATAGCCATAGTCAGCGTCATATTCCACTTCGCCTTCGGAGCGGGAAACGATTTCGACCGTCTCGCCATTGTCATATAGCTCCTCCTCCAAGAGGATAAGCCCGTTGGCGTCATAGCGGAAATTATAAATATGCTTCTCGGCGCCAAACATCTGACCGTCCTCAACATAGCCCATAGTTGAGACGATACTGCAACTGCCGTTTGAGTCATACGGGGTAAACTCAGTTATCTCATCAAGGTCAAGGTCAACGTCCGGGTCATACTGCAGGCGGTGAGCAATCCAACTGCCATCGTCAAAATACTCGGCCGACACGCGATATTCTTCGCCACCGATGGTAGCCACAGCCGATTTGATGCGATTAGCCCCATCAAACAGGTTGTCGAGACTGACGAGCTGACCGTCATACCGATCCCAGACTATATCCTTATATCCCGGTCCCGGTTTCCAGTAGTAATCCTGCTTGTTGTAATCATAATCCAGGTCTTCGGTCGTAATCTCGGTGGCATCGCCCGACTCATTATATATAATACTAAAATGATGCGTCGGGTCATAAACTCCCTGGAAGTAAACCGCGCGCACCATCCCCGTCACATCTCCGGCATCATTACGTGTGATTTGCTGTCTATAGCAGTTTGAGGGTTGCCATGAGGTCCCGATCAAAACTTTCTGGTCATTATCGGTAATAAATCCGGTCAGTATATGGTCATAAGTGCGCGTCAATTTCTGAGTATCCTTGAACGGAGCGGACGTAGAATTAGCCACGGAGGTCAGCCTATAGATAACCTTGCCGTTAGAGTTATAGCGAAACGACTGGCGGGAGACTCCACCCTCCATATCGACGACGGTCTGCAATGATACAAGCCCATCACGGGTATAGCTCTGAGTGTACACCTCGCTGAGCTCCCATTCATTTCCGGTCCAACCGAATCCCTTCTGAGTCTTGGCCACCCAAAGATCCTCAGCCACAGCAACCTGCCCCATCAGAGCAAGTCCAATCAAAAAAATTCCTTTTTTTACATTCATAACTCTGCAAAGTTAAGAATTATTCCGGCAATCTCCAAAATTTGGAAGATTGGATTTAAATTATTAATTTTGCAGAAGAAAAATGTTTAACAAAACAAGAAAATATGATATACGTATTTTTGGCTCCCGGATTTGAGGAGATCGAGGCCGTAGCGCCGATTGACATAATGCGCCGTGCCGGCATGGAGGTAACGACTGTGGCCGTTACCACTGACGGTTCAGAAGCCGTAGAAGGCGCGCACGGAGTTCCCTACGTGGCTGATATACATATTGATGACTTACCCGAAGCGGTTGAAGCTGAATGGCTCGTCCTTCCCGGGGGAATGCCCGGAGCTTCGAACCTGCATGACTGCGGAAAATTGCTCACCCTGCTGCGCGAAACCACCGGAGGCATTGCTGCCATCTGCGCTTCCCCGGCCGTAGTCCTTGGCTCCGAGGGGATGCTCGAAGGCAAATCAGCCACTTGCTATCCAGGATTCGAAGACCTATGTCGCGGCGCGGAAATGACCGGAGCCCCCGTAGCCTCTTCTCCCGGACTCATTACCGCTAAAGGTCCGGCATTCGCCATGGACTTCGGCTTGGCTATCGTCAACGCTTCCTTGGGCGAGGAAAAGGCCGACGAAGTGGCTCGCGGCATGCTCTTATAAGCCATTTAACACCCCTTAATTCGGAATTTTAATTATTTAACTAAATAAATTTGCATCAGGCAATTTTTTAATGTAATTTTGACCTCAAATTTATTAACCAAATATCAAGAAAAACAATGAGCACTCAACAACACGAATGTTCCAACGCTATGGAACAGAAAATCCGCGAAGAATTTTCTACCCGTTTCGGCGGCGAAGGTACCCTTTACGCTTCTGCCGGCCGCATTAACCTTATCGGCGAACACACTGACTATAACGGCGGCTTCGTTTTCCCCGGCGCTATCGATAAAATCATCGAAGCAGAAATTCGTCCCAACGGAACTGACCGCTGCCGTGTCTACTCCGTTGACATCAACGAGACCGCCGAATTCGGTCTCACCGAAGAAGACGCTCCCGCTCAGCAGTGGGCACGCTACATTTTCGGCGTATGTCGCGAAGTTCAAAAGCGCGGATTCGTCGTTAAGGGCTTCGACGCCGTATTTGCCGGCAATGTACCCCTCGGCGCAGGACTCAGCTCTTCAGCTGCTCTGGAAAGCTGCTTTGCCTTTGCCATGAACGACCTCTTCAACGACAACAAGATTGACAAATTTGAACTCGCCAAGATCGGCCAAAGCACCGAACATAACTACTGCGGCGTAAACTGCGGCATCATGGACCAGTTCGCTTCAGTATTCGGCAAGAAGGACAACCTGATGCGCCTTGACTGCCGCTCAATGGAGTTCGAATACTTCCCCTTCAAGCTTGACGGCTACAAGCTCGTCTTGGTTGACTCTCAGGTTAAACACGAACTTGTTGATTCTCCCTACAACAAACGTCGCCAGAGCTGCGAACGAGTTGCTGAAAAACTCGGAATCGAAACCCTCCGTGACGCCACGATGGATGACCTCAACCGCATCAAGGACGAAATCAGCGAAGAAGACTACAAGCGTGCTGAATACGTAATCGGCGAAAAGCAGCGTGTTCTCGACGTCTGTGACGCCCTCGAACGCGGCGACTATCAGACCGTTGGCGAGCGCATGTATCAGACCCACGAAGGCATGAGCAAACTCTATGAAGTAAGCTGCGAAGAGCTTGACTATCTGAACGATATCGCCAAGGAATGTGGCGTGACCGGTTCCCGCATTATGGGCGGCGGCTTCGGCGGTTGTACCATCAACCTCGTGAAGGACGACCTCTATGATCCGTTCATCTCAGTGGTAACTAAGAAATTCCGTGAAAAATACGGCCACGAACCCAAGATCTATCCCGTAGTGATTTCTGACGGTGCTCGTCGCCTCTAACTCCTCTTTCTCCTCCCTATGAATATTGAAAAGAAAACCGTGGCGTCGTCGAAAGGCGACGTCACCATCATCACCCTCACCAACGCTTCCGGCGCGAAAGTTACGCTCAGTTCCCTTGGCGCATGTATCGTCGGCGTTGAAGTGCCTGACCGCGAAGGCAAACTTGAGGATGTGGTTCTCGGCTATGCCGACGTGACCGACTACTATTATGACGGACCATGCGCCGGAAAGGTGCCCGGACGTGTGGCCAACCGCATCGACCGTGGCCACTTCGTCCTTGACGGCAAAGACTATGAACTCGCCATCAACAACGGCCCCAACGCACTCCACGGCGGCCCCGAAGGCTTCCAGAACCAGATCTGGGACGTTGAAGTCACTCCCGAAGGAAAAGTCAAGTTCACTTACTTCTCAAAAGACGGCGAAGAAGGCTATCCCGGCAACCTGACCGCTACGGCTGAATATGAATGGACCGACGATTGCGAGCTCAAGCTTCACCTTGGAGCGACGACCGATGCTCACACCATCGTCAACCTCACCAACCATGCATATTTCAACCTTGCCGGCCACGATTCCGGCTCCGTACTTGACCTCACTCTTAAGCTTGACGCCCACCTGTTCCTGCCGACTACCGACTCACTGATTCCCACGGGCAATCTTGAAGCAGTCAAGGGCACTCCGATGGACTTCACAAAGGCCAAGACCCTCGGAGCAGATATCAAGGCTGAATTTCCCGCACTCGTCTTCGGCAAAGGTTACGATAACTGCTACGTCATCGACGGATGGAATCCCGGTGAATTGCGCCATTGCGCCACACTTGAAGATCCCAAATCCGGCCGTGTGCTCGACGTGCTGACCACCCAGCCCGGCGTACAAATCTATACCGGCAACTGGCTCGCAGGCTCACCCAAGAACAAAGCAGGACGCCCATACGAAGACTATGAAGGAGTGGCCATTGAATGTCAGGGACTCCCCGACTCCATCAATCATCCCCAATTCCCCTCCGTAGAACTCCGCCCCGGCGAAACCTACTCCGAAGACATCGTCTTCAAATTCTCCACAAAACACTGAACCTCAATTAGTAATTAGAAATTAGGAATTAGCAATTCACCCTGCTAATTCCTAATTCTTTATATCTCAGCAAATAAATTACCAATTGCTAATTACTAATTGTTTTTTATGAGCTGGAGGGGGAGGCGGACTTGGCCGTTGACTATTGTCAGGCCGCGGAAGGGGTCATTGGCAATCAGGAGGTTGCCGTCGAGGTCCACCCAGTCGGCCAAGGGCGCGAGCTGAGCCGCAGCAGTTACAGCACATGATGTTTCGGTCATGCAACCAATCATCACCTTCATTCCCAAGGCGCGGGCAAGAATCGCCATCTTGTAGGCGTCATGCAGCCCTCCGGACTTCATCAATTTAATATTAATTCCGTCATAAGCGTCGGCCAAAGCGATGACATCTGCGCTCGTCTGCACCGCCTCATCGGCAATAATCGGCAGTGGCGAGCGTTCCTTTAGCCATCTGTGACTCTCCAAATCGTTCTTATCCATCGGCTGTTCTACGAAAAGAACGTTCTTATCAGCCAACCACAAGATATTATCCAAGGCCTCCTCCTTGGTTTTCCAACCCTGATTAGCATCAACGCATAAGGGACGGTCGGTATGGCGGCGAATAGTCTCAATCAGCTCCCGGTCACCGGGGACCCCCATCTTCACCTTCCATATTTTATAAGGCTCGGCCTCGGCCATTTTCTGAGCCAACACCTCGGGAGTATCATTTGAAATGGTATAAGAGGTACAAGGCGCCAGCTCGGGGTCAAGCCCATATATCTGATACCACGGCTTTCCCATGATTCGGCTCGTCAGGTCATGCAAAGCAATATCGATAGCCGCCTTCGCCGCGCGGTTGCCGGGGGCCAATGAGTCTAAATACTGATGAATCCGCTCAAACTGAAATGGGTCAGACAGCCGTGCAGGGTCTACCTTCCCCAGGAAGGTCATGACGGACTCGACCGATTCTCCAAGATAAGGCGGCATAGAAGCCTCACCATAGCCCGTGATGGAATCCATGCGCAGCTCCACCTGCACTCCGGGAGTCACCGTGCGCGACATAGTAGCCAAGTTGAACGCATGGTTTAACTTCAACTCATAGGGGTAATAATGCAGCTCAACCGCACTCAATCCCAAGGCGGCGACTACCGCTCCTAAAATAATTCCAAGTCTTTTCATATCCGCAAATTTAATAAAAATCCCTTTGGTAACCAAAAAAGCATCGCTTTTTTGATTATATGTTTAAGGTTTATGGATTTGTTTAGTGTTGAGAAAATTATTTT
>CAMWSN010000126.1 GCA_947176925.1 uncultured Porphyromonadaceae bacterium | reverse complement strand
ATACAGGATATCGGCCTCGGCATAATGGCCCTTTTCGAACTCGGAATTACCCTCACGAATCAGTCGGCGCTCCTTACGGACGGATGTCTCTTCAATGGGTTTGCCAAAAGGTTTGATGGACTGTGCGGAAACACCGAAGCTCATCAAGAGAAACAAAACGGCAGCTCCCCCACGACTAAAGAAGTTATATTTTCTCAAGAATCCGATCTTTCTGTTGGAAAGTATGCAATCAGCCAAGACAAGAATAAGAGCAATCCATGCAAAGATGGGGAACTGCTCGTTATGGGCGGTATAATTCACCTTTCCGAGGTTAGACTTTTTTATTTCATCAAGACGCTTGACGAGGTCATTCAGAGCAGAAGACGAAGCGCCATTAATGTAAACGCCGCCACCGGCCTGGGCAATTTCCTGAGCGAGTTGCTCATTAAGATAGGTAGTAACGACCTGGCCATTTTCATCCTTGAGCCAGTTGGTATAAGAACGGTCAAGAGGAATCTGGGCTCCTTTTCCGGACCCGAGTCCGATGACGTCGACCTCAATCCCTTCGTTATGAGCAGCGGCAGCCATAGCCTGGGCATCACCGACCTGGTCTTCAGCGTCGGTAATGACGATGATGGCGCGCTCCACGTCGGATGCACCGCTGAAAGAATTCATGGCGACTTCGATGGCAGCGCCGATAGATGTGCCCTGGTTATCAACCATTCCGGTAGAGATTTCATTAAGATACAGCTTAGCCGAAACGAAGTCAGGGGTCAAGGGCAATTGGGTAAACGCATCGCCGGCAAACACAATCAAGCCTACACGGTCATTATTGAGTTTACCAAGAAGGGAATTAAGCACTTGCTTGGCTCGGTTAAGGCGGGACACGCCGCGAGGATCATCCGTGGAAGAAGCAAGCATGGAGTTTGAGACGTCCATGGCAATAATGACCTCGATTCCCTCCATTTCCTCCTCGGTCTGAACGCCCTGGGTTCGGGGACGCACAAGCATGAACACCATGCTGACGAGAGCCAAGAGTGCAATGACAATCTTAACAGTCGGAAGGTACTTTGACACGTCGGGCATCAGGGATGCAAGAATCCGCGGATTGCCGAAGCGGGCGATATTACGCTTGCGCCGATAACGCATAAGTATATACAGGAGGCCCAAAAGAGCCACCGGAATCAGCAGGTAAAAGAGCTGAGGATATGCAAAGTTAACCATAGTATTTTAGTCTAATTAAGGAATTGAACGAACCACGGTGACCTTGAGCAGCAACTGAAGAGCAAACAAACCGAACGCCATCCATGCCCAAGGCATATAGTTATCCTCGGTGTGAGAGAAATTGCGGACATCGAACTCAGTTTTTTCCAGGGAGTCAATTTCACTGAAAATGTCACTGAGAGCAGTGCTTGAAGTTGCGGCGAAATACTTTCCTCCGGTCATAGCCGAGATGTTCTGGAGCGACTTGGAGTCAATCGGAGCCACAAGGGCATAGTCAATGATGTTGCCGTTTTCGTCAAGATAAGGCACGGCTTCATTCTTTGAGCCGGTATTACCGACACCGATAGTGTAGATTTTGACCCCGAGATCTTTGGCAATTTCCGCAGCAGTCTCAGGCGCCACTACGCCGGAGTTATTCGATCCGTCAGTAATCAGGATGATGCTTTTGCTGACGGCCTTCCCATCCTTAATACGGTTAATAGCGGAGGCGATGCCGTCACCGATTGCAGTACCGTCGGCCGAGATGAGTCCGACTTTCACGCCGCCGATATAGTTGGCAAGCATAGCGCGGTCCGAGGTCAGGGGGACAGCGGAGAAACTTTCGCCGGCAAAGACAACGAGGCCCATATTATCGTTCTGACGTCCGGCAACGAACTGGGAAGCGACTTTTTTAGCGGCTTCGAGTCGGTTGACATTACCAAGATCGCCGGCATACATGGAGCTTGAAATATCAAGGACGAGGACAATATCAGTGCCTTCAACATTGGTCTTATTCCATGAATCATGGGTCTGGGGCCGCGCAAGGACCACGATAAGACAAGCGGCGGCCAATATGCGCATAGCAAAGAGCAGATGGCGCAGGACGGACTTCCAGCCTCCGCTAACCTTGGCGAATGCAAAAGTAGATGATATGCCAAGCGAAGGTTCCTTATGTCGGCGGATTATATACCACGCAATAACGGGAATCAGGACGAGCAGAAGCCAAAGCATTCGGGGATGAGCAAACTGAATCATTTCTTATCCTCCTTTCCTTTAGCATCGGGTTCGGTAACCGGGCGAGTGTTTTCAACGAATTTCAAAGCATGGTCAAATGAGCGGACGTTGTCCTCCGGGAGGGGACGCATCTTGGCAAACTTGACATAGTCAGCCATCTCCAGGACATCATTCATCAGTCCGGGGGCAGCCTCAGCGGGAACAGCGGCCCGGACGGCACGCTTGATCTGAGGAGTTGTCATCTCCATGGCGTTAATACCAAAACGACCTTCGAGATATTGACGTAAAATCTCTGTAAGCTCGGTATAGAAAGTCTTTTCCTGACCTTTTTCACAGAGCTGACGCTGCTTGAGGACAGCAAGCTGTTCCATAGCCTTTTCATAAGGAGGCACAGGCTTGGCAACGGGTTTGAGCGCCTGACGGAAGCCGCCCTTGCGGTTAATAATGTAAGCCACCACGGCACCGATAATCACGACGAGTCCAATCAGATAAGCCCACCAATAGTCGGCAATCCAGTCAGGAACCCAGTCAAAGAATCCTCGGGGTTGGGAGATGGTCGGACCCCAGGAATGGATGGTGGTCATCGTGTCAACATCGGCAGTATAGACCTTGAGCACGAACTGGGAAGAGCTAAAAGTATCCGCGCCGGCCACAAGAGCGATGCCGGGAATAACGAATTCGCCGCTATCCCAGGGCTGAATGAGAATAGTGCGGTTAAGTTGCAGGCGTCCGGAACCGAGATTTACCGTATCAACCTCAGAAGAAGAGTTTACTTCCACTCCGGGGATAAGTTCCACGGGAGAGGAAGACTGAGCATCGGCAGGGTGGTCAGTCAGCCAGCGCAGATTCAACTGCTCGGGCTGAACCACTTCGACATCGACGCGTCGCAGGGCACCCTGGATAACGTCGACGGAATCAACCTTAGCCGTAACATTCACCTGAGCGGAAGCACAGAGAGAAGTCACAGTAACCAAACCGGCAAGTATGTGTTTGAGTCTTTTCATTTATTTGACACCTCTACGTTTAAACATGCCCATGAGGGCTTTAACATAATCATCGTCGGTCGAGACTGAGACAAAGTCGACCTGACAGCGATTCAGCGTATCCGACATCTGCTGTTGGCGCTCATACCACCATTTTCCATAGGTGTTACGTACCTTTTTGGAGGAGGTATCAACCCAACATTCGCCACCGGTTTCCAGATCACGCAAGCAAAGGAGTCCGACGTTAGGGATTTCGGAGTCACGTTTGTCATAGACCTGAATGGCGCTTACATCATGTTTGCGTGACGCGATGGATAGCGGCTGATAATAGTTTGAATTATCAATGAAGTCGCTGAGAATGAAGGTAGTGCAGCGCTTCTTCATAGCATCGGTCAAGAATCTGAGAGCCCCTCCGATATCGGTTCCTGACTCCGTCGGGCGGAAGTCAAGGAGTTCACGGATGATATAAAGGATATGGCGCATACCCTTCTTCGGGGGGATGAATTTCTCAACTTTTGAAGAGAAGAAGACACACCCGATTTTATCATTATTCTGGGAAGCGGAGAACGCTAAGGTGGCAGCAATCTCGGCAATCATTTCGCGCTTTTCCACGCCCTCGGCGCCAAAGAGTCGGCTCCCGGACACGTCGACAAGCAGCATTACCGTCAGCTCGCGTTCTTCTTCATAAACCTTGACGTAAGGATGATTATGGCGCGCGGTGACATTCCAGTCAATGTCGCGAATGTCGTCGCCATACTGATATTCGCGCACCTCGCTGAAGGTCATGCCGCGTCCCTTAAAGGCCGAATGATACTCGCCCGCAAAGATATTGCGGGAGAGACCCTTGGTCTTGATCTCAATCTTGCGGACTTTTTTCAGCAGTTCGTTTGCGTCCATATATCAGTCAAAAAATTAGGGAACCTGTACGCGGTCAAGAATATTGGAAACAATTTCGTCAGTAGTGATATTGTTAGCCTCGGCTTCATAGGTCAGACCGATGCGATGACGCAAAACGTCATGACTAACAGCGCGGACATCTTCGGGGACAACAAAACCGCGATGTTGAAGGAAGGCATAGGCACGAGCGGCTTTGGCCAAGGCGATAGACGCACGGGGCGAAGCACCGAAGGCAATCACGCTTGTCAGGTCTTCCATGCCATATTCGGCAGGCATACGGGTAGCGAAGACTATGTCAACAATATAACGTTCGATTTTTTCGTCGACGTAGATCTGAGAAACAACTTTTTGTGCCTCGAGGACTTCTTCAGGTTTAATCAGGGGGCGCACCTCAGTCTTCACGGGCGAGATGTTCTGGCGGATGATAAGGCGCTCGTCCTCGCGTGAGGGATAGCCGATGATTACCTTGAGAAGGAAACGGTCAACCTGAGCTTCCGGCAGGGGATAGGTTCCTTCCTGTTCGATGGGGTTCTGAGTAGCCATAACGAGAAACGGCTCATCAAGTTTGAAGGTGTTATCGCCAATGGTTACCTGACGTTCCTGCATGGCCTCAAGCAAAGCAGACTGCACCTTGGCGGGAGCGCGGTTGATTTCGTCGGCAAGGACAAAGTTGGCAAACACCGGACCCTTCTTCACCTGGAAAGTTTCGTTCTTAACAGAGTAGACCATCGTACCGATAACGTCGGCCGGGAGTAAATCAGGGGTAAACTGGATGCGGCTATATTTAGCGTCGATAAGCTGAGCAAGAGTCTTGATAGCAAGGGTCTTAGCCAGACCGGGGACACCCTCGAGGAGGACGTGGCCATTAGAGAGCAAAGCAATCAGGAGCGATTCAACAAGGTGTTTTTGACCGACGATGGTCTGGTCCATACCCTTGGTGATGAGGTTGATAAAGTCGCTTTTGGCAGCCACAATCTCGTTCAACTCACGAATGTTAACAGAGTCACTCATATTGGTTCGAATTTTGAAATTATGTGTTTTGTATTCTAAAATTGGGTTTTTAACAGTGCAAATTTAATAATTTAACAAATATCTAACGCCAAATATTTGTTAATTAAGAATCCGGATATGTTAATTTAAGCTATAAAAAATTTCAATCAGTTAAAGAGCGCCCAAATTTCGTTTAATTTGCGCTGAGCTTCGGCTAATTTTTCTTCATCGCCGGGCACAAGGCCAAGCGAATCGGCAGGGGGAATGATAAGTACGGTACCGGTTGAAAGAGCGTTAGGATTTCCATACTGTTTATTAGCTTCATAGATGTAGACCCAGTATTCTTTTTGGCCGTAATGCTGGTAGGCCATAGTGGTCAGGTATCGCCCAGGGCGGACGGTATCAGTTACAATCGGGCGAGGAGCGGGCTCAGTAACAATCTCCGTGACTTCAGAATTATCATCAGAGGTATCAGAGTCATCGGAGGGTTCGGCGGGGATAGGGTTTTCAGCGGGTACAGGGGCGACAGATGTTTTGGGGGTATAATATTGAGAGGCAAACCATCCGGCGGCAAAGCCCGCGATGGCACAAATCAGGCCTATCAACATCGCGCGGCAACAGCCCAAAGT
>CAMWSN010000125.1 GCA_947176925.1 uncultured Porphyromonadaceae bacterium | reverse complement strand
AAAAAGAAAAAGAGGGGCGCATCACGCGTGCCTCTCTCTCCATTCATCACATTATGCTTATTGCTTTTGTTTGTTATCTTATTACAAAACAGGGCTCTAACTAAAAATATCTGGATTCCACCACGTCCCAGTCAACCAGGTCCCAAAGCTTGGTAAGGGCTTCGGCGCGGCGGTTTTGATAGTCAAGATAGTAGGCATGTTCCCAGACGTCGAACGTCAGGAGGGGAATGAGCCCGTGGGTCAGCGGCGTTCCGGCATTGCTTTCGGCCGTAATGAAGAGCTTGCCGTCAGCATCAGAGCTGAGCCAGACCCATCCGGAACCGAAAAGCGAGGTGCCTGCCTTTACGAAATCTTCCTTGAACTTCTCGAAAGAACCGAAATCGCGGTCAATCGCCTTGCGAAGATCTCCCGAAGGTTCGCCTCCGCCATCAGGATTCAGGCTAAAGAAATAGAATATATGATTCCAGGCCTGAGAGGCGTTGTTGAAGAGCGGGCCGGAACTTTCGCGGATAATTTCTTCCAGCTCCATATCTTCGAAACGGGTATCTTTAATCAAGGAGTTCAGATTGTCAATATATGCTTTTTCGTGGACTCCATAATGGTAATGGACGGTCTTTGCGGAGATGACGGGCTCAAGGGCCGCTTCATCATAAGGGAGTTCAGGTTGTACGTATATCATAGTATTAAAAATTTAGTTCTAATAGAGTGTGTTTTTCGTTTCTTTGTCTTTTAAACGCTGAAAAGCGCCTGAAAGTTTGCATAAGTGAATTAAAATTGTTACTTTTGCGTGTTAAAAAGTAATAAAATAAACCAACACAAATATTTACAAATCCATGAAATTCTTTCTCAAGACGTTGATAGCGTCAATGGTTCTTGCGTTGGGAGCTTTCGGCTCTTCAAGCGCAGCCCTGCTAGAGTATTCTACGGTCGATAGCCCGGTGTGGTATCAGATCAAGTTTACGAATGGAGGCGCCGCCATCTCAGATGCCGGCAATGGCAAAAATGCTGTTACAGCCTCCGCCGCAGACGCAGACAGCCAGAAATGGCAGTTTATAGGCTCAAACAAATCCTTTGTCCTCAGAAGCAAGTTAGGTAACTATCTCGACTTCAGCGGTGGCCGTTTCTGCACCTCAGATGAAGGCACGGCAATGATGCTCGTGGCCAACGGCGAAAATTACGAGCTCAGCCGCGTCGGCATTGATAACAACATGAACCAATGGGGCGGCCAGGGTGCCGGCAAAGAACTTGGCGAATGGAATGCCGGAGACAAAGGCAACCTGCTGAAGGTCTATGACATGTCCGGCAACGTTGTCACTATGGCCCCGGAACTTCCGGAATTCTCCAATGACCAGCACGAGACATGGTACTTCCTCAACTTCCAGGCCGGCAACAACGTATTACTTTCCGGCGGCATCAACAAACCGGCTATCCGCTCGTCAGCTATCCCCGTCGACGGAGCTTACTGGAAGCTCGTGGGTACCCAGAAGAACCTCCAGCTTGTCAACAAATCCGGCGAATATCTGACCATCAGCGGCACGGGTGAAGGTTGCGTCAAGACTTCCTCTACCCCCTACACCTCCGGTTTCTCACTGGTTCCCTATGAAGGTAACAATTACAAGGAAGCATGGGAAATCAAAGACAACAAATCTGACGCCGCAGGTAATGCCTTCATCAACCAGTTTGGCGGAACAAGCGTTGGCGGTAAGTTCGGTCTTTGGAAACACAACGACGGCAACAATGCCATCAAGTTCATTCCCACAGACGAAATGGTCTATGGCGAATTCACCATCAAAGGCACCGAAAACTGGACTCCATCTCATCAGAACGTACTTTGGTATAAAGCTCCGGGCACCGGCTGGATGAACTGGGGCCTCCCCATCGGTAACGGCCGCTTCGGCGCTCAGGTGCTCGGCGGCGTCATTGAAGAAGAAGTCTCCTTCACCGAAAAAACTCTCTGGAGCGGACGAAGCACTGACCATGGTGGCTCCGGCTATACCGGCTACGGCTCTTTCCAGGGATTCGGCAACCTGATGATCAACGCCATCCTTGATGAAACTCCCTTCGGCTGGGACGATGCATCTGCCGTCACCAACTATTACCGCTACCTTGACCTTTCCACCGCAACCGCCGGCGTCTCTTTCAGCAATGCCGACGGCTCTGTGGATTTCACCCGCGAATTTATCGCCTCAAATCCTGACGGCGTAATCGCCATCCGCCTCACGGCCTCCAAGCCCGGACAACTTTCCCAGATGTTCACCTTCGAGCCCGGTGTGGTTCACGCCAATGATGTCAACCTTGAAGACCCGGTGACTTACACCAATGACGGATATGCCACATTCGGCGGCAAGCTCGAAACCATCAGCTACGAAGCTGTCTTTAAGGTAATTCCCACCGGCGGCACAATGGAAGCTACCGACCACGGCATCATGGTTCACGGCGCAGACGAAATCCTCGTAATCCTCGCCGGCTCTACCGACTATGACTGCATCGCTCCCTCCTATACCTCCGGCACCTCCGAACTGGCCGCCAACGTCAAGGCTATGGCCGACGCCGCCGGCAATAAAGGCTGGGAAGCAATCTACTCGGACCACCTTGCTGACTATCAGCCCCTCTTCGGCCGCGTAAACCTCAGCATTGACGGTGCTCAAAACAATAAGCCCACCAACGAACTCAAGTCACAGTATAATACCGGTAAGGGTCCCAAGGAAGTATGTCGCCAGCTCGAGCAGCTCTACTTCCAATACGGCCGCTACCTCGCCCTCGGTTCCAGCCGCGGCATCGCCGTGCCCAACAACCTTCAGGGCATCTGGACCGGATTTAACCGCAATCGCTGGTATGGCGGCCAGATCCAACCCTGGAACGCTGACATCCACGCTAACATCAACATCGAGATGAACTATTGGCCCGTAGAGCCCACAAACCTCTCCGAGACCCACATGCCGTTCCTCGACTACATTATCAACATGGCAACGGTGCAACCCCAATGGCGAGAAAACCCCACCAAGTTCGTCTCCAATCCCGCATCAACCAAAGGATGGTCAATCTTCAATGAGAACAACATCTTCGGCGCAGGTTCAAACTGGGGCAACAACTACGTAGTGGCCAACGCATGGTACTGCACACACCTCTGGCAGCACTATCTCTACACCCTCGACGAAGAATTCCTCCAGCGCGCACTTCCCGTAATGTGGGGAGCATGTGAGTTCTGGATTGAACGTCTCAAATTAGTCAACGGCGAATATCTCTGTCCCAACGAACAGAGCCCCGAACAAGGCCCCGGCAGCGAAGACGGCGTGGCTCACGCCCAGCAGATCGTGGCCGAACTCTTCGACAACACTCTCGCTGCGATTGACGCTATCGGCGAAGCCAACTGTGGAATCTCCGCTTCTGACATCGCGACTCTCCGCGAACGCAATGAAAAACTTGACCGCGGCCTGCACACTGAGAAATATACCGCCGCCAGCGGATGGACAGCAAACGGCGTTAAAAAGAATGACCTCCTTCTCCGTGAATGGAAATACAGCGACTACACCGCCGGACAAAATCAGCACCGCCACCTGAGCCACCTGATGTGTCTCTATCCCTTTGGCCAGGTGCCTCCCACTTCTGAATACTTCACCCCCGCGGTCAACTCGCTCAAGCAGCGCGGCGACGGCGCTACCGGATGGTCAATGGGCTGGAAGATCAACCTCTGGGCACGTGCCCTTGACGGCGACCACGCCCACATCATCCTCAAAAACGCTCTGACCGGAGGCTCCTCAAACAACCTCTACGACCAGCACCCGCCCTTCCAGATCGACGGTAACTTCGGCGCAACCTCAGGTATCACCGAAATGCTCCTGCAAAGCCACGACGGCGTTTACCTGCTCCCCGCCCTCCCCTCAGCATGGGCAAACGGCGAAGTAACCGGACTCAAAGCCCGCGGCAACTTCACCGTAGACATCAAATGGGCCGACAACAAACTTAAGGAAGCTAAGATCGTCTCCAACAAGGGTGCAAACCTCCGCCTGCGTTCTGCCGACCTGCTCCACACCCGTCTGATGCTCAACGACCAGCTTATCGAACCGGTAGTGAATACCACAAGCCTGTTTACGGAAATTCCCACGAAGGAAGGCGATGTGCTCACTGCCGAATACGATCCCGAATACACTCAGCCCAATACCACTGTCGGTGAGGACCCTGTATCTCTCGTTGACGTTAAAGCCGGCTCAATGGCCGTAAACGTCAGTAATGGCCTGGTAACTGTCAAAGGCGCGATCGAAGTAACAATCTTCGACATGACCGGTCGAACCATCGCCACCGGCACCGACTCAGCCAAGGTATCCGCTCAAGGACCCGCACTGGTCAGCGCTACCGCTGCCGACGGCTCTACTCAGACTTTCAAGGTTATCCTCTAAAAATCCATAATCCCGAATTTTATCAGAGTTATCAGAGAAATCGGTTCAAACCGTGACCTCTGGTAACTCTGATTCTTCTAACAGCCCAAGAAATGAAAAAATTATTGACACTCGTCATTGCCTTGACCTCAATTATCGTCTATGCCGGTGAATTTGACGAGGCGCGACTACGGGTTTGGCGCGACTACGTTGCCGAACTCCCGACAGTACTTCCGCCACCGGCTCAGCTTGACGATGCCCGGGGCGGCTCATGGGTGATTCCCGATTCGCTGGAGCAGGAGGCCGTCATGGACTTTTTCTTCGGAGTCAAAGGCCAAGCCAAGAGTTACCCGCTATACATCTACCTTCATGGCTCCGGCCCTCGCGACTATGAATGGGCTACCGGCCTGAAACTCGCTCAGGCGTTTGATGACGCACCCTCGGCCTATTTCATCCCCCGGATTCCCCGCGAAGGCGAATATTTCCGCTGGTATCAGAAAGGGAAGCAATGGGCCTGGGAACGGTTGCTGCGCGCCGCCTTGGCCTCCGATTTCATTGACCCGGAACGGATTTACCTCATCGGCATCTCCGAAGGGGGCTACGGCAGCCAGCGCCTGGCGTCGTTCTATGCCGACTACCTCGCCGGCGCCGGACCGATGGCCGGAGGTGAGCCCCTGAAAAACGCTCCGCCGGAGAATCTCGGGAACATAGCCTTTATCCTGCGCACCGGCGCGAACGACACGGGCTTCTACCGCAACCTGCTCACCTCTTATACCGCCGCGGCGCTTGACTCCCTTGCCGCCGAGAATCCCGACCGCTATCTTCACCGCATAGAGTTGATTCCCGACGCGGGTCACGGCATTGATTACCGCCCAACCCCTCAATGGCTCAGACAGTTTAACCGCCAGAAATCGCCGCGCCGCCTGACCTGGGAAGACTATGAGATGGATGGCCGGCGACGCAATGCGTTCGGCAATCTTAAAATTATTGAACGCCCGGAGGAAGGCGAGGGCGAGCGCACGCGCTATGACCTTGAGATTGACAACGAAAACAACGTCAACCTGACAATCAGCACCGTTACTTACACCTGCACCGAGCGTGACCCCCACTGGGGCATAGAGCTGAAATTTGACAAGAAACTCCGCCCGGCCACCGGCGGACAAGTCAAAATATACCTTGACGAAAATATGGTCGACTTCTCCCATCCCGTTCGCCTGACCGTCAACGGCCGCGAGCAATTCAACGGCCTCCTCACCCCCTCCGAATCAACCCTCCGCGAATCCGCCGCCGACTTCGGTGACCCCACCCGCCTCTTCCCCGCCGCCCTCACCACCAAATAAACA
>CAMWSN010000124.1 GCA_947176925.1 uncultured Porphyromonadaceae bacterium | reverse complement strand
ATTCATGAGCGTCTCGTGGGCTCGGAGATGTGTACAAGCGACCGAGTCAGGGTCTTGTTGCGGTCAAATGCGCCCTCGGCCACGGCTTTCACGGGGGTTCCGTCAACCTCGGCGGGAATCTCGAGCACTCCGGCGGCCTCGCCGTTATATCCGCAGACGCTCAGCCCTCCAAGGGCAGAATCGTAAGAGAAGATCAGACCGTCTGCTTCAGCGGTGATGCTGAGGTCGGTAGGCTCGCTGACAAGGCCGCCATACTGGTCAATGAACGCCATGGTGTAGACGCCCGGATTCAGCTGGGGGTCGATTTCAACCGTGGTGCTTTCACGCCATGTCTTGTCGCCCTTCACGTTGCCGCTCATAACATGGAATTTGGCGATAATCGGGTTGATCTGGTTGTGATTATAGATTGCGAGTGAATAATCAAAGTCGGCGCTCACTGATGACATGATTGAAGTTGTCAGCTTGAGGGGCTGTCCGTAGATGACCGTCTGAGGGGTCATTTCCTGCATTTTTCCGTCATTCCAGAGAGCCACCTGATAATAGCTTGACAGCGAGGGCTTCTTTTCGTCGTCCTGAGGGCGCTTCCCCTCATTGATGGTCACGGGGAGTTCTGACGGGGCGCCGAGGAGCTGATTGCGTGAGTTATTGAAGAATTTAAAGGTGTAATCTCCGGGCTCTTTGAGGTCAGAGAGGTCAAACTGAGCCTCGAGCTTCATGGTCTCGCCTGAGGAGAGGAGCATATAGTTCGTGGCCAGATTCTTGACTTCCGCGTTCTTGCTGTTATAGAGGCGCAGGGAGATGGTTTCATTGATGTCTTCGGGCGAGGAGTTGGCCAGCAGACATTTGAAGGTGTTGGCGTTGTCGTTGATATAGAGGTCGTTGGTCTCCATATTGTAGGCATTCAGGCCGAGGTTGACGGGAGTCGCGGGCATGCAGGAGAGCTTGCTGTCGGTCATCGTGATCACCCAGTGGTCATTATTGGCGATTGCGCCTGATGCGGGAAGGCGCCAGTAACCCTCATGGCCGCTCACTGCGTAGACCGGATAGGCGTCATATTCGCCCGGGGGAACCAGATAGCGGTCAAAGACGAGGGAGACGAATGTCTGTGATGTATGGAGCGCCATGGCGTTGTATTCCGACGGGGCGATATAGATGTTGGGGCTCTGACCGTCACGGTTATAGAGCACCAGTCCGATGCCAATGTTTTCAGTGTAGGCAATGGACTTGTGAAGAGTGTACTTGATTCCGAGGTAGAGGACACAGGTCTTGTCTTTATCGTTGATTGAGCTTCCGGAGACGTTGATGGGGCTTTGAGAGTCCCAGAGCACCAGAGAGGGGCGGAACATGTCGTAAGCGTCAAGCTTGTCGTCGTTGTCGCCGAGGAGCACGGTGATGTTCTGGCCCATGGTGTATCCTCCCTGGAAGGAGCCGATTCCCTGATTGCGGGGATTGAGCGAGGAGAGACGGAAATAGCCGTCGCTGAGGCCGCCCCAGCCCCAGTTGAAGTGGAAGAATCCATTCTCGGAATATCCGTCGCAAACAAAGGCGTGGGCGCCGGAGCCGGAGCCGCCGTAGGCCAGCGGGTGGCCCGCCTTGATGAGTTCATAACATGCTTTTTCCCATTCCTGAGTGGTCATTCCGTTGCGGTCAAGAGTGAAAAAGTCCTCATAGCCGAGATAGTTTCTGATGCCATCGTTGAAAGTGGCGCCGGTAGCGGAGTTGTAGTTACTGTTGACGGCGATTCCGACTGCATACATCAGCTTAGCCACTTCGTCGCGCTCGGCTTGACTGGCTCCGCCCTTGTAGGCGTCGCGCAGGAGGGAGAAGTCAACTTTGTAATCATTATAGTTGAACGACAGGGTCTGATTTCCGGCGGCCCATGTGTAAGTGTTGACTCCGCGGCAGTTAAGATAACCCTTATAGCGGATAACTTGAGCAAGAGCTGTTGCTACACAGCCGGTTACGGTGCGTGAATTGCCAAGCATGGGGCACTGATCATTGAACGGAGCCGATTGGTTCCATTCGGTTTTGCAAAGAGGCTCCAGAGCGGTCCAGGAGTCATATTGGTCAAAGGTGCTGACCCATTGGGATGTTTCTTCGGAGGCTTCATCATAGTAGGCGCCGATTTCCTGTTCGTATTGGCTCAGCCACCATTCCATGTTGGCGGGGATTTCGCTGAATGAGCCGCTTTCAGAGTATCCGAGCACTGCGGGGAGGCGATCATCGGCGGAGGTGATCAGCAGGCCTCCGGCGTTTTCAAACACATAGAAGGCGGGCAATCCCTGGCGCTCGGTCAGGGTAGTTTTTACCAATTCGGGTTTAGCTGCGGAGCGGATTTTACGCATTCCTCCGGGAACGTCGTCAGCCTTTTGCGCGCGAGTAAGAGCTTGATTAGGAGAAAGTTGATGTGCTTCGGCGGGCTGAGAAAGCAGCAGACCGGCGGCACTGATGGCTATAAATTGCCAAAATTTATTTTTCATGGACTAATCTGATTGGTTTATTTATAATCATGCAAATTTACTGAAACCCAATCAAATGACCAAGGTTTTAACATCCTTTAACGTATCACGAGCGATGCAAGCAGTAGCCCCCACGTTGCAGTAATGTGCATCAGGGAGCCGTTAGGGCCGTCGGGCGATGAATTTTGACGCACCTCATCGGAAAACACGCACTTGAATTTGCGCTTGGGAAATTGCCCCGAGCGCTTAAAGCGATTTCGGAGGGCGGCAGCCAACGGGCATCCCTTGACGTCCCAAAATTCAGCCACCCGCACGCGCAAAGGGTCAATCTTGCGCGCCGCCCCCATTGAGCTCAGCAGAGTAACCGCCCGCAAGGCCGTGGCGTTGAGAATCAGTGAAGCCTTATCGGCCACGGAGTCAATCGCATCTATCACGTAATCAAAATCTTCCAGCGGAAATTCGGCGGCATTGTCGGCGGAATAGCGCTCGCGCCGCGCAATAATCCGGCAGTCAGGATTGATTTCGCGCAACCGGGCGGCAAGGACCTCTACTTTCGGCATCCCTACGGTGAGAGTCGTTGCCGGGAGCTGGCGATTGATGTTGGAGGGAGCGACCACGTCAGGGTCTACAAGCGTAATCGCGCCGATTCCCGTGCGCACCAGAGCCTCGGCAGCCCAACTGCCAACTCCACCGCAACCGAACAGAATCACGCGAGTCTTCCTCAGTCGCTCCATGTGTTCCGGGCCAAGAACCTGCTCCGAGCGTGAAAATCTACTCTCCTCTTGCATTGTCTATGTCTTTTTGAATCTGGGTCTTTAGCTCGTCAAGGCCGCTGAATTCCTTTTCCCGGCGCAGGCGTCGCAGGAACTCTAAGCGCAGGTGTCGGCCATAAAGGTTTCCGTGGAAATCAAGCACATGGGCTTCGATGGAGATGTCAGAGCCATTGTTGAGAGTCGGTCGGCGCCCTATATTGATTACTGCGCGATGCGAGCCTGCGCGCCCGGCGTAGACTCCGAGAGACGGGAGGAGTTGGAGGGGCGAATCGGGCCGGATGTTTGCGGTCGGGAAGCCGATGGTACGACCTATTTGACGGCCCTTAACCACTTCTCCCTCAATCGCGAACGGGCGTCCGAGGAGTTTGGCGGCGAGTTCCATATCTCCGGCGGTGACGGCTTTGCGGACGACAGACGAACTGACTCCGAGTCCGGGGAGTTCCGAGGCTACGAGGATTTCTATGGGCTCATCGGTAAGGTCCACTCCGCAGCGGCGGTCAGAGCCAATGCGATTGTTGAACCCCATCAGGAGCAAATCGACTCCGCAGGATTGCAGATACTCGCAAAACTCGCGGGCCGACATTCGGCGCATCTCGGGCGTGAAATGCAGTGTCAAGGGCGTCACCCCTGCCTCCCGAAGCCGCTTAAGCCGCTCTTCAAGGGAGCAGATGAGCGGTGGCGCGGCCTCAGGGTTGACTAATTCCAATGGGTGGGAATCAAAGGTAAGGGCTACGGGTTCAAGACCGCGCTTACGGGCCTCGGCGGCCAACTGTTGAAGAAGGTATTGATGGCCGAGGTGAACCCCGTCGAAAACTCCGATTACGGCGGCTTTACGCATCGGCAGTCAGTTTAAGCATGTCGTCTTCGTCCGTGACGAGGCGTGTTTGGAATCCGAGGCGCACGGCAGCGGCGATGTTGGCCGGACCATCGTCAAAAAAGATGGTTTCCGCGGGGTCCAGATTGAACTTCCGGATGGCATACTCGTAGATTTCCGGGGCGGGTTTGCAGACTCCTGCTTCGAAGGAAGTAACAGTGCCGTCAAAGAAGTTGTCGATTCCTCCGGGGAATGACGGGATGATGTATCGGTCCCACATGATAGGGTTGGTATTACTCAGCATGTAGACCTTATAACCTTTTTCGCGTAGCTCTTTGAGTCGAGCAAGTCGTTCGGCGGGGATACCGAGCAGGAATTTACATAGCGCCGAGTCAATTTCCTCGTCGGTCACTCCCGGGCGGAAACTGCTGCGCACTTCGGCGCGAAATTCTTCGGGGGAGATTTGTCCGGCTTCGAGGAGCCCGAAGGAGCCGTGTTGTTCGTATGGGTCGAAAAATCCGTCGGCATCGGTCATCCCGAGTTTTTCAAAGGCCCGGACGGCGTTTTCGCGTTTTATGTTCATGATGACCCCGCCGAGGTCAAACAGAAGGGTATTCATTTGATATTGCGTTTGTTAAGTTCTTGCTGATATTTCCGTGCGTTGACCTGGTGGGTCTGATAGTCGCGTGCAAAGTTGTGGCGTCCGCTGAAATCCTCCTTGGCACACATGTAGATATAGTCATTATCCGGAGCGGCGAGAAAGTCTTCAATGGTGCGACGTTCGACTATCCGGATAGGCCCGGGAGGCAATCCGTTGACCCGATAGGTGTTATAGGGGGAATTGGTTTCGAGATGCTTATTGAGCACGCGGCGAATTGAGAAGTCGCCGAGGGCAAATTTTACGGTCGGGTCTGCCTGGAGTTTCATCCCTTTGCGCACGCGGTTAAGATAGAGCCGGGCCACGGTCGGGCGCTCGTCGCGGGCGTTGGTCTCGTCCTCGGCTATGGAGCAGATGGTATGAACCTTGACGGGGGTAAGGCCGAGGGCCGAGGCTTGGGCGCGTCGGGCGTCGTTCCAGAAATCGTTGCGATACTTCAGCAGGCGTTTGACTGCTTCCGGGGCGGGGGTGGTCCAGTAGAATTCATAGGTGTCCGGGAAGAATGCGGCAACGAATTCTTCAGTTTTGAATCCGGCGTCGGGGAGTACCTCAGCCATTGCCGTACGGAAATCCTCAGGAGAGAACTCCATCTGGGAGGCAACTCGTTCGGCGAGTTGGTCAGCGGTGCGGAGATTGTTGAATGTTACTTTTATGGGCGTCTGGCGTCGGCGAATCAGTCGGCGGGCTATCTCCTTGGGCGTTTCGCCGGGCTCGATGAGGTAGGCCCCGTGGGCATCTGATGACTCTTTTTCGGCCACCTTATAAGCGGTCATGATTCTGTCGGCCATGTTGTCGCCGAGGCGCAGACGGAGGGTGTCGGTCAGGGCGTCGCTGTTTGTCCCGGCGGGGACATAGACCCATGTCGGCTCACCGGAATAAGATGAATTCACGTAACGCCACAGGTAATAGGCATAGCCACCGCCGATTATGCCCAAGACCACTATTGCGGCTATAATGATTTTGATTGATGTCTTTTTCATAATTAGTTGCAAAGTTACGAAAATTTTGCGAACTTTGCGTGAAAATTGTAGTGTTTATAAGGT
>CAMWSN010000123.1 GCA_947176925.1 uncultured Porphyromonadaceae bacterium | reverse complement strand
GTAACAGAATTAACTGTCGCATATTATGCTTATCAATAATTATTTATAAGTAGACACACAAAGAAGTATGTTAAGATTTAGTTTTCTTATTGTCTTGGCTTGTTGGTCATCCGCCGCCTTTTCTCAAGATGGTGTGGATGCCAAAAGTCCTGCCCCTCAG
Organism: uncultured Porphyromonadaceae bacterium; assembly: GCA_947176925.1. GTDB lineage: Bacteria > Bacteroidota > Bacteroidia > Bacteroidales > Muribaculaceae > UBA3263. The sequence continues at coordinate 5,603 of CAMWSN010000123.1, read as the reverse complement.
GATTCTGTTGAGATTCAACAGATTGCCGCTCCCCCTCAGGCTCAGATTGACTCCCTTAACAATGTGATCAGCACGTTGGAGAGCCTCAATCGGAAGTCCGCCATAGAGATTGAACATAAAAACGACGAAATCAAGAATCTCAAGGGCGAAATCACTAACCTCAAGGAAACCACTATCAAGCAACTTAATGAGCGTAATGACTCTATTCTCCGCAAGCTGATTAACGTTGCCTCAAACTTCCTCTATATTCCTTTTGAGGATTATAGCGTTAACAAAATCGCTATTCCCGCGTTTAAAATGGCTCAGGGCACTCCCTTTTATGTCAAGTATCAAAATCGTCTTGCTTTGTTGGAAAACTATAAGGATGATATTGTGGCCATAATTGGCGTGTTGAATGTAGAGCCCGAACGGATGAAAGTGCCTAATCTTGGCTTCCTCAAAATCAAGGGCGCTGAGCGGAAAGAAATGCTTGAGGCGTTGCCCTGTTATCAGCGTTATAAGGCTTATGATGACTGGGAAAACACGTACCTGGGCAATTATATCGCCGTTATGCTGAAAAATTACAATAACCCTTCCGTAACCGACACATACTCTACTTTAGAATCAATCAAATCAAATTTACAAACACTTCTTAATAATAATCAATGAAACGCATTATCACAATCATTTTATCGCTTATTGTCATCTCTCCATCGTTCAACTATGTAGACGCTCAGATTAACAAGTCTAAAGAGCAGCAAGAGCTTGAGCGTCGAAAGAAGAGAGAGAAAGAACAGGCTAAATATCTGCAAGACCAGGCTGATAAATTGAAAGCTAGGCAGCGGGCCGAGGAAGAAATGGAAAGAGCAAAACAGCGAGCTTTAAAGGAGAAACAAGAAAGAGAACAAAGAGAACGAGAACGAAAGGCACTGGAGCAGAGAACTTATTATAATATCCTTGACTCCAAGAACCTTGATCAATACAATAGTTTTATCTCTGATTATCCTAACGGAGAATACACTCCGGAGATTCGCCGTCGTGCTGACGAAATAAAACTTTGGCGTGAAACTGCGGTCAAAGAAAGTATCGACGGTTATGAGCATTACCTCTCGACTTCTGAATTCCATTGGTATGACAATCAGGCTCGCCAAGCTATTTTAGACCTCAAGAAGAAAGCCGAAAGAGCCGAATGGCAGAAGGTTGTAGCGAAAAACACCCTCGAGGCCTATGAGCAATATCTTAAACAATATCCCAATACCGCCTATAAAGACGAGGTCGAAAGCGCCATCAGCAAAATGAAGGCGCAACGCGATTGGGAAACCGTCTCAGCCAATCCTACTATCGAAGGTTTGGAGACGTATGTTGCCAAGTATCCTAATGCTGAAAATGTTGCCGCCGCTAAGGAACAGCTCAACATCATGAAAGCTGAAAAATATTATGCTGCCGGCAACATCAACGCTGCTTATACGGAGTTTTTGAAGGTGAACACCAACTCTCTTTCCTATGATCAAAAGAAGATGTATGATTCAGTCGTGGAAGACTACCGATTTGCACGCCTTTCTGATTCGTCGTCCGAAGAAGTCCTCCAGAACTTCCAAAAGCAGTATCCTAACGGCAGACATCATGATCAGGTTAGCAACATGATTGCCCTCTCCAAGGCTTCAAACTTAGGCACTTCCTCCACGCAACTTGATTATACTCAGGCTCTCAGCTATGCTACTGACGATGCCACCCGTGCTATCGTCAATCGCCATATCAACCGGAGCAAGGACGCGATTAAAGAATATAAGAAGGCTGAGAAAAAGCGTATCCGCAAAGCAAACGGCGGCATAGTCAATATCGGTTTTGAATTCGTGGATTTCAACGTTGGAGTATCAAGCTATGACCGACTGGCCTATAACTATAACATCGGTCTGATGCTTCGAGTCGGTAATTTTAACGATAGAGTGCAGTTTGCCATAGGTGTCAAGCCCGGTCTTATTGTCCATTCATTAGATGACGAATATGACTATGATTATGACTATGAATATGAGTATGGCTATGACTATTATAGCAGATCCGAAGACTCTGAATCAAACAATTCCAATGCTCAATTCCATCTTCCCATCGTTGCACAGCTGAAGTTAAACCTCTTTAAGAGTTCCGAAAACTCACGCTGCTTCGTGTTCGGTCAATATCAATATAATGCTATTCGCCCGAAGTATATTGAAGGACAAATGGGGTGGAGCGCCGGCTTTGGTTTCGCATGGCCTCACTTTGACCTTTCATTTAAATATGGTCAGGACATTGACTCAAGTGAGTTCTGTAACCGCATCAAGCACTTTGGCGGTGTCTCAATGATTTATTATTGGCATCTGTAATCTTCCGCTCACATTGATGCGACATTGAAGTCGTAAAATTGTTTTTTCGAAAAAAAATGCGTAAATTTGAGGGCAAAATTTACGCATTTTTTATGACTGTTCTTGAATCCATCAAGGCTGCTTCAGGGCCTATCTTTTCATTCGAAATCCTTCCCCCGCTTAAGGGGAATAACATACAGCGCGTATTTAACGTGATAGAAAAGCTCAGGGAATTTGACCCTAAGTACATCAATATCACATCTCACCATAGTGAAGCCATATTCATCCCGCTGCCCGACGGCTCCCATCGCCGTATCGTGACGCTCAAGCGCCCCGGAACCGTAGCCATCGCCGCCGCCATTCAGCAAAAATATGGTATCGCCGCCGTTCCTCATATCATCTGTAAGGGCTTCACCCGAGAAGAAACTGAGTATGCCCTTATTGACCTCAACTTCCTCGGAATTGAGAATCTCCTGCTTCTGCGTGGCGACTCCAAAAGCGTAGATACAGCCAATCAAGACCCTGCGCTCTATAATGAATATGCCACAGACCTCCAGCGTCAGGTCAATGACTTCAATCGCGGAATAGGGTTGGATGACACTCCTCTTCCCGGTATTGATCGCCCGTTTGCCTACGGAATGGCCTGCTATCCCGAAAAACATGAGGAGGCTCCTAATATGAAATGGGAGCTTGAAATTGCCCGCCGTAAGGTGGATGGTGGCGCGCAATACCTTGTCACCCAGATGTTTTTTGATAATCAGAAGTATTATGATTTCGTCGATGCTTGTCGGCGTGAAGGAATCAAAGTACCCATCATTCCGGGAATCAAGCCGGTCATTAAGCGTGACCAGCTGACGGTACTTCCCCGCGTCTTCAAGTGTGACATCCCCGAAGCTTTTGCGGCCGAACTGCGCCGCTGCAAGACGGATGCCGAGGTGATTGAAGTCGGCGTCGAATGGTGTACGGCTCAGGCTCGCGACCTGATTGCTCACGGTGTCCCCGGACTCCATTTTTACTCTCTGATGGCCTCTGAAAGCGTCCGCCGAGTATGCAAGAACGTGTTTTAAAGGAACTTTTGCGTGACCGTGTCCTTGTACTTGACGGCGCTATGGGCACGATGATTCAGCGCTTAGGACTGACCGAGGCCGATTTTCGTGGCGAGCGCTTCAAAAATCACCCCGCCGAACTCCGCGGTTGCAATGATGTTTTGAATCTTACTAACCCGCGGGCTATTGAGGGAATCCATAAGGAATATATTGCCGCCGGCGCTGACATTATTGAGACAAATACTTTCAACTCAAACTCTATCTCCTTAGCAGACTATGGCTTAGGCTATATGGCGCGTGAAATTGCCCGCGTCGGAGCCCAAATCGCTTGTAAGGCAACTGCAGGAACTAAGACCCTTGTCTGCGGCACTATGGGCCCCACTAACGTTTCCCTTTCGCTCGGCGGTGAAATTGATTTTGACCGCATGGCCGAGGCTTACTGCGAGCAGGCCTTGGGGCTTATGGAGGGTGGGGTGGACTTGCTGATGATCGAGACCGCTTTTGACACTCTCAATGCCAAAGCCGCCATTGCGGGAATAGAGGAAGCGCAAACCATCCTTGGTCGCCGCGTGCCCTTGATGATTTCGGCTACGCTTACCGAATCCGGGCGACTCCTGTCAGGTCAGACCCTACGCGCGTTTGTTAATTCAGTGATTCATGCGCGACCGCTCTCCATCGGACTCAATTGTGGTTTTGGCGCAGAAGGAATGATTCCTTTCCTTCGCGAACTCAAGGACTTGGACTGCTTTGTCAGTTGCCATCCTAACGCCGGACTTCCCAACGAACTTGGCCAATATGATGAGTCTCCGGAGCGAATGGCCAGGACAGTTGAAACCATTCTAAGTGAGGGGCTCGTTAATATCATAGGCGGTTGTTGCGGTACCACTCCTGATCATATAGCTCTTATCAAGCAAGCCACTCTTAATGCTTCACCTCGCCGCCCTGTAGCCAAACCTAAAGACTTGTTGCGACTTTCAGGCCTGGAGGCGCTTGATGTTCTGGCTGACGACTTTTTGAAAGTCGGTGAGCGATGTAACGTTGCCGGCAGTCGCAAGTTTCTGACTCTTATTAAGGATGGAAATTACTCCGAAGCTCTTGAAATTGCTCGTGGCCAGGTGAGTGCAGGCGCTCGAGTCCTGGACATAAATATGGACGATGGCCTTCTTGATGCTTCTGAGGCGATGGCTCAATTCGTCGGTATGCTGACTATTGACCCCGTGACGGCTCCCGTCCCGCTGATGATTGATTCAAGCGATTTTGATGTCATTGAACGCGCACTCAAACTCATTCAGGGTCGCTCAATTGTCAACTCTATCAGTCTCAAAGAGGGAGAAGATGTATTTCTTGACCATGCCCGCCGTATTCAACGGCTTGGTGCCGCAGTAGTAGTCATGGCCTTTGATGAACAGGGCCAGGCTGACACCTTTGAACGCAAAATTGAAATTTGTGAGCGCTCCTATTCCCTCCTGACCGATAAAGTCGGATTCCGCGGCTCCGAGATTGTATTTGACCCCAATGTGTTGGCTGTTGCTACCGGTATTCCTGAACATAACGGGTATGCGCTTAACTTCTTTAGAGCATGTGAGTGGATTAAATCAGATCTTCCCGGTGCGCGTGTGAGTGGCGGGGTCAGCAACCTTTCATTTTCGTTCCGAGGCAATAACCCGCTGCGAAAGGCTATGCATGCGCTCTTCATTGATTATGCTCGTAAACTCGGTCTCTCTATGGCCATTATGAACCCGACTGCTCCAATAGCCCCGACTGCCGATATGGACCCTGAGATGCTTGAAGCGATAGATGATGTCCTGCTTTGCCGGCGTGATGACGCCACTGAGCGCCTGACCGAAATTGCCTCTCGCTGTAATGCCGCTGCTGTTTCCGCTCCTAAGGCCGCCGCTCCTAAGGAAAAACATCAGCTGACACTCGGAGAACTTCTTATTTCGGGTTCGGCTGATGGCCTTGAAGCTCAACTGGATGAGGCTCTGGAGAGGGTTGGCTCTGCTATGGCTGTCATCAACGGTGAACTTATGGATGCCATGAATCGCATTGGCGACCTTTTCGGTGCCGGAAAAATGTTCCTGCCCCAGGTGGTGCGCTCGGCTGCCGTGATGCGTCGCGCCGTTGACTATCTTACCCCGCGAATCGAAGCCGAAGGGAAGGCCGATGGTGTTGAATCTGCGCGTCCAGTGATGGTGCTTGCTACCGTCAAGGGCGATGTCCATGACATTGGAAAGAATAT
>CAMWSN010000122.1 GCA_947176925.1 uncultured Porphyromonadaceae bacterium | reverse complement strand
CGACCGCACCATCGCCACCGTCTCCTTCCCCCTCAAATCAGCCATCCAGCGAAAGACAGAAGACAATGATGTTCCTGTAAATGGGGATGATGCTAAAAATGATGCTAAAAATGATGCTAAAAATGATGCTAAAAATATCTCTCAGCGACAGCGTAATATTCTCGAATTAATACAGGAGGATCCTACAATTAGTCTTGATTCAATAGCTAAAGCAATCGGGGTTAGTGCTCCGACAATAGATCGTGAGATTGTTAAAATGTCTCATCTAATAAAGCGTATTGGGCCAAAGAAAGGCGGTCATTGGGAAATTATCAAAAAATAAATAGGAATATGAGCAAAGAAAAGGCCTTTAAACAAAGCGTAATAGAGGGGCTGGTAACCTATATTCCACGCAATAGCAAAGAATGGTAAAAACGTCATTCTTATATTATTTCAAAGTTGTCAACATACTGAACATTAAGGTAATCTGCAAAAATTTTAGATGAGCTGGCATCTTCCCTTCTAAAACCAGAAGCGTTTTAATCCCAATTTGTCAAGTACCCAGCAATAATCGTAGGAATGTGCTTCTTCGTTTTTTTCCTTGCTAATGTTTCCTTGTCTTCTTTTAATAACTCTGAGTAGCTTGAATCTACATGATTAAATCCATTAGACGGAAGACCTGTAGATGAATTGGCAATCAGAGCATTTAATGTAGGTATATTCTGATTGTATTTAATAGACAGCTCTCTGAATATATCATCAATCAATCCTAACTGATGACCTAATCTTGGAGATTTCTCATTTATAGCCTCCATAAGATCCGTATATGTATGGAATTCAGTCCACGAATAAGTACAAAATAAAATAGCGGCGCCTCGGCCGGGGGAATGGGGTCGGGGCGCCGTTTGTTATGGGAGAGTCTTTTTTAGAAGGCTGCGAGGGCGAGGTCGGTGAGCCAGATCCAGAGGGGGCAGAAGCCGATGAAGAGGATCACGGAGAGGGTCAGTGAGGAGGTGCCGGTGGCAACGTAGGTGTTGTATTCGTCGGCAATGATGATGCCTGAGAATGCCGGGGGAAGAGCGGCGGCCACAACGAGCATCTTCAGATTCAGGGGGTCCATATGGAAGAGGAGGCCGAGGACCAGGACCACTGCAGGCATGACGATCATCTTCATGATTGAGCCTAGGACGGCCTGCCAGTTGACTGAGAACTTGATTGCTGATAGGGTTATACCGGCGGAGAATACGGCCATGGAGGCGTTGGCTTTGGCGATGAGGTCAAATGACGGGCTCAGCTCCTTGGGCCAAGGAATTCCGACGAGAACCCAGATGACGGCAAGGATAGGAGCCCAGGCCACAGGTTGCGCAAGGGCGTGGAGCACCGGTTTCCAGGCGCTTTCATGCTTCTGGTTGGGGTTTTGTTTCTCAAGAGAAGCGTTCATTAGTGACAGGCCTACGGGGATACCGATGGCGTTGACGACGATGCCGACGATGGCCACTACGAGAGCCACGGAGGGCGAAGTGCCGAAGATAGGTTCAAGGACGGCAAAGCCGAGGAAGCCGATGGTGGGTGAGCCACTGATCAGGGCGGAGACGGCGGCGTCGGCGCCGGTGTTTTTCTTGAACATGCGGAATACGAAGTAGACCAGCATGAAGCAAGCCATGATACCTATGGCGGAGACTATGGTCAGTTTTGCATCTTTGGTGAGGTCCTCACGGGTGGCCTGGACGATAGAGACGAACAGGGCGGCCGGAAGGGCGAAGTCAAGTACGACCTTGTTAAATTTCTTGGCGTCGGCACCGGTGAAGGCACCCTTTTTGCCCGAAATATAACCCGCGAGCATGACGACGATAATCGGCACTATGGCATAGAGTAGAACGTGAGAAATATCCATAGTAATAAAATTTTAGGGGGAATTAAACGGTATATTCAATCAGCGGTGCGGGGTTCAGATAGCCGATGTGGCCTGACTCGGCGCCGGAGTCGGCGGCAAGCTGCACGTCGATCACTGCGGGCGCCTTTGAGGCGATGGCTTCTTCAAGCGCGGCCTTCAGGTCGGCGACATTGTCAACGCGATAGCCCTTGGCGCCGAAAGTTTCACCGATGAGGTTATACTGGGCGTTGATGTCAAGAGTGGTCGGTGCGGGGGCGTTTTTGCCCGAGGGGTCTACGCCGATACCGTTGTAGATACCGCCATTATTGAAGATTACAACTGTTACAGGGAGCTTGTAGCGGCAGATGGTGGCCACGTCCATACCGGAGAAGCCGAAGGCTGAGTCGCCCATGACGGCTACGACGCTCTTGCCCGTCGAGACGGCTGCACCGATGGTGGAGCCGATGCCCATACCCATGATTGACCATGTAGCGCAGTCCACGCGATGACGCGGCAGCGACATATCGACTGAGTCTCGCGTATCGTCAAGAGTGTTGGCGCCTTCGTTAATCAGGATAACGTCAGGATTCGATTCCAAGACGGGTTTTACCACCGAGAGGGCGCTCCAGTGAGTCATCGGAGAGAGTTTGGCGGCGTCCGTAAGACGCTGCTGGAACTTAGCGTTTTTGGCTTTGCTTTCAGCCTGGAGTGAGGGCACCCATGTGGGGTCGGCCTGCATGGTTTTACCCTTCATGGCGGCAAGAATCATGTCAAGAGACTCGCCCATATCGCCCACGACCGGAGCTGCGATAGGTACGTTGCGGTCAATTTCAGTGGGCTCTACGTCAAGCTGGATAAACTTCATGTCAGGATTCCACTTTCCGCGGCCGAATTCGAGCATCCAGTTGATTCGGGCGCCGATCACCATCACTACGTCGGCATCTTTCATGATGGTCGAGCGGCAGCTCAAGGCTGAAAGTTCGCCGGCATCGGGCATCAGGCCCTTGGCCATTGACATTGAGAGGTAAGGAATCTTATAGGTCTCAATGAGGGTCTTGATCTTATCATCGACCTGGGCGTATGCGGCGCCTTTACCAAGGAGAATTGCCGGACGTTTGGCCGAAGTAAGGATTTCTACGGCGCGGTCAACGGCGCTCTGGGTCGGTGCCACGGGTGAAGCGATGTCCACGGGGTCATAGAAAAGCTTTTCAGCATCGGCGGCGTTCATGATTTCTCCCAAGGCGGGAGTAGTCATGTCAATGTATACGCCACCGGGGCGGCCGCTGACTGCTGCGCGGTAAGCGCGGGCCACTGCCGCGGGAATATCCTTGGCGTGGGAGCAGCGGAATGCGGCCTTGACAAGGGGGCGAGCCGTGTTGAGCTGGTCAAGCTGTTCGTAGGTACCCATGTCCATGTCGACCATGGTCGGGTCTGAGGCGCCCGAAATCTGAATCATCGGGTAGCAGTTCACCGTGGCGTTCGTGGTGGCCGTCAGGCCGTTGAGGAATCCTAAGGAGGATACCGTCAGCAGGACGCCCGGCTGTTTGGTCAGGTATCCGTGGGTGGCGGCGGCCATACCGGCCTGCTGCTCAAATCGGAAACCATAATAGTTGATGCCGATTTTCTGCATTGCGTAAGCCGCCTCAGTGACGGGAATACCTACAAGACCATAGACATCCATGAGGCCAAGCCGACGGAGAGATTCGGCCAGAATATACATTCCCGTGACCTGTTCGGGAAATTTAGGAGCTGCGGCTGGCGCAGCCTGTGTATTATTGTTAGTTGCCATAATTGCTTTTTTAGGGTTTAATTTCAACAACCGTTCAACTTTATTTTGCGGCGGCAGCGGCGGGTGCTTCTACCGGTTTGGTTGTGCCGTTGGCGGCAAATGAGTTGATTTCCTCCTGGGTATAGCCTAATGCGGTCAGGACTTCTTCGGTGTTGCCGCCGAGTTCAGGCGCGGGACCGTAAGTAGGCTGATAGTTGGAGAGGGTAAACGGACAGCCTACGGTTACGAATTCGCCGATTTCGCCGCCTTGGTTTATCTTGACGAGGGTGTTGCCGTCATAGAGGCTCTGGTCGCTCATCAGTTCCTTGGTTGAGATTACGGGACCGACGGGGACTCCGGCCTTACCGAGAATCTCGGTCACTTCATATTTGGTCTTGTCGGCACACCAGGCACCAATGCGGGCATAGATTTCCTGTTTGTGGCGATCGCGGGCGTCGGCCGTGTTGAAATCCGGATTGGTCAGCCAATCTTCGAAGCCCATTGCCTGGCAGGCGAGCTCGAAGTCCTTGGCGCCGCGCTGAAGGATTACGTAGACATAGTTGTTGGCGTCTTCGGCGCTGTCCATCGGGCCGGAGGGCTTACACTTATAGGTCCAGCCAAGTACACCACCGCCTTCGATGTTGCCCGAACGGGGCACGCAATCACCGAACTTACCGTTAGGATACTGAGGGAACTGGGTCAGGTAACCGATCTTATCCAGGGTGAGCTGGTCACGGGTCTTGATTCGGCAGAGGTTCAGACAGGCATTGTGCATTGACTGATAGACGTAAACGCCTTCACCGGTCTTTTCACGCTGACAAAGGGCGGCGAGCAGACCGATAAGGAGGTGCATACCGGTGTTTGAGTCGCCGAGGGCCGCGCCTGACTGAGTCGGGATATTATCCGGACCTTCGTAGGGGCCTGTGGTTGATGCGGCGGCGGCAGTCACCTGGGCGATAGGCTCGTAAGCCTTAAGATTGGCATATTTTGACGAGAGAGGGAATCCCTTGATCGTGCCGTAAATACAGCGGGGATTCAACGCATGAACAGCCTCCCAGGAGAACCCGAGCTTATCCATGGCTCCGGGATGGAGGTTTTCAACAAAAATATCCGCTTCCTTGATCAGTTTCGTCAGAATCGCCTTACCGTCAGGGGTCTTGGCGTCAAGAGTCAGTGACTTCTTGTCTGAATTAAGCTGGAGGAAGTAATATGAAGGCAGGTCAGGGTTAAACTGAAGTTCCTTACGGGTTGCGTCACCTACGCCCGGACGTTCAATCTTGATGACGTCGGCGCCGAGCCACGCAAGCATCTGAGTACATGAGGGGCCGGACTGCACTTCAGTGAAGTCGACCACTTTAATTCCTTGTAAAGGGGCTGTGTTCATAGTAGTAATGTGTGTTTAAATAAGTTTGTAAATTAAGTTTCTTGTACATTTTAAACACTTGATAGTTGAATAAAGTTCCGCCGTGGAGAATTAAATTATGTGAATTCGTTCCGTCTGCTTCCCAGCAATATATATAAATCTTATTATGAGCTCCGCCATGAAAAATTTTTGTTAAAAAAGTTTGGAATTTGAAAAAAATGATTTAAATTTGTTGCAAATTTCAAACCAAATATCACACGTTTAACCTGGTGCGATTCTCGGGCCTTGGCCCGGTATCCATCTAAATTTCAACTATTTACCATGGAGAAACTTAGAGTTTTATTGCTCATGGTAATCGGGTTCTTACCCGCTTATCTGTCAATGACGGCAGCGGCGCAATCAGCGTCCGGTGCCTCTGTTGTCGTTTCCGGCACTGTCGTTGACAAAGAGGGCGAACCGGTTATCGGCGCTACCGTGAAGGTAGACAATTCCAAGGAAGGAACGGCCACCGATATCGACGGCAACTTCCAAGTAAAAGTTAATTCTCTCCCTGCCGACCTCACCATCTCATCTATCGGTTATGAGACCAAAAAAGTGAAGGTCACTTCTACCTCTCCTATCAATGTCGAACTCAGCGAAAATTCTGAGATGCTTGACGAAGTCGTAGTCATCGGTTATGGCGCCGTCCGTAAGGCCGACCTTGCCGGCGCTGTTTCGGTTGTCGATGCTAAATCATTTGCCGCTCAACCCATTACGACCGTTGGCGAAGCCCTTCAGGGCCGC
>CAMWSN010000121.1 GCA_947176925.1 uncultured Porphyromonadaceae bacterium | reverse complement strand
GGTGTTGGGGCCGGTGTTCTGACGCACCTGAGCATTCATGTTCATGCTGATGGTGGTCGTCGGGGTCACCTTGTAAGAGATGTTGTTCTGGAAGGTGTAGTTGTAAAGCTGGATGTTGTTGTTCCAGGAGTAGAGCTTCGAGGTGTTCAGAAGTCCGTCTTCGTGCTGCACGTCGATTGACATGTAGTACTTCACCTTTGAACCACCACCGCTGACGTTAACGTTGCCGCGCTGACGTGATGCCATGTTGCGGAAGAGGATGTCGTTCCAGTTAACGTTGGGGTAGAGATAGGGGTTTGCGCCGGAGCGGGTCCATTCGATTTCAGCGGGAGAATAGACTGCTTCTCCGCCGCGGCTCTGACGGGCCAGGTTGTAGACTTCCATGTAACGGGGACCGTCGACGAATTCGGGGAATTTGTCAAGGAAGTTGAATGAAGCATCGAAGCTGACACCTACGCGGGTCTGAGAGTTATAGTCACCGCCTTTGGTCTTTACGATCATCACACCGTTAGCACCGCGGGCACCGTAGATAGCGGTTGCGGATGCGTCCTTCAGGATTGAGAATGATTCGATGTTTTCAGCGGGGACGAAGTTAAGGTCGTTAGCAGAGATTTCAACGTCATCCAAGAGGATAAGGGGAGTGGCGCGACCGCCGAAGGTACCGATACCGCGGATGTAGAATTCAGCGGCAGAACCGGGCTCACCGGAAGTGGTCTGCGCAACGACGCCGGCAATCTTACCGGCCAGGGCGTTGGTCAGGTTGGTAGAGGGGAGCTTGAGTTCGTCACCCTTTACGGAGGTGATAGCGCCGGTTACTGATACACGTTTCTGAGTACCGGCACCGACAACAACGACTTCATCAAGGGTGTTATCGTCGCCCTTCATTGAGACCTTTACGTAACCGAGGTCTTCAACGGGCACACGGGCTTCTTTATAGCCGACGTAGGTAACGAGGAGGGTAACGTTTTTGCCGGTGGGGACGTTGATCTGGAAGTTACCGTCAATGTCTGTTGCGGTAATAGCCGTCTTGTCGCCAACGACAGATACAGTAGCGCCGGGGAGCGGTTCGCCATCAGCGGCGTCAACAACCGTACCGGTCACGGCGCGTTTGCCGGCGGGCGCCTGAGCCTGAGGAGCGCCCGAGGGGTCGGGAGCAGCCGTCGCAGCTACTGGAGCCAACATGGCAAAGGCAACCAGCCCGCTAAGGGCATAGCGCCAGGGTAAGGAACTTTTTCTCATTCTGTGATTGATGATTGTGGTTTGTTAATAATTTCAAGGTAAAGAAGTAAGTTTTTACTAAATTTAGTTAAAGAAACGCAAAAAAACTACCCTCTCGGCGTCTCCTTATCTATATAAAAGTGGTCAAAGTTAAGAATTTTTCGCAAATTTTGCGCCTTCTCAACTGTTAAATGTTGTTAAATTATGCCGATAATCTCTCTGATATCGGAGATTTTGTTGCGCTGGCAATATTCTTCGATTTCATCAACAATTTTGACGCTGATGGCCGGATCAAGGAAATTGGCCGTGCCGACTTCGACGGCCGTAGCCCCGGCCATGAGGAATTCCAGGGCGTCGCGACCGCAGGTAATTCCACCCAAGCCAATAACCGGAATCTTCACTGCCTTAGCTACTTGCCACACCATCCGGACAGCCACGGGACGCACGGCAGGGCCGCTCAGTCCGCCCGTCACGGTACTCAGGTAAGGGCGGCGACGGTCCACGTCAACAGCCATACCCATCAGGGTATTGATAAGCGAGACGGAGTCGGCTCCCTCGCCCTCGACAGCACGCGCAATTTCGGCGATGTCCGTGACATTCGGGCTGAGTTTGACAATCAAAGTGCGTTCCCAAGCCTTGCGCAATGCGGCCGTGACGGCTGCGGCGCCTTTGGTCGTCGTTCCGAAGGCCATGCCGCCCTGCTTGACGTTGGGGCAAGAGATGTTGACCTCGATGGCGCGGATGCCCGTGAGGGGTGCAAGTCGCTCGGCCACACCGACATAGTCATCAATCGTAGCGCCGGAGACGTTGACAATCACCTCCGAGCCGCACTCCTTGATGCGCGGATAAATAGTGTCGACAAAATATTTTACGCCCTTGTTTTGAAGGCCGACGGCATTAAGCATCCCTGAGGGGGTCTCGACCATCCGGGGATAGTCATTGCCTTCGCGGGCCAACAGGGTTGTTCCTTTGACCACGAAGCCACCCAGGCGGCTGAGGTCCATGAAATCAGCGAATTCTTCGCCATAGCCGAAAGTGCCGCTGGCGGTCAGTACGGGGTTTTTGAGCTGCAGAGAGCCTATGTTTACGCTTAATCTTGCCATAAGAGATGTTTAACGTTGAAGACGGGGCCTTCGGTGCAGACACAGACGTTGCCGCGCATGGTCTTTTCGACGCAGCAGAGGCAGGCGCCTAATCCGCAGGCCATTACATTTTCCAGGCTGACCTCACACGGGGCGCCTAAACGGGCCGTAGCGCGGGCCACTACCTTCATCATCGGCATCGGTCCGCAGCAATAAACCTGATCGGCGGGGTGAGTGAGGCGTTTATGGGCCGTGACCACTCCCTGGGTGCCGGCTGAGCCGTCGTCGGTGGTGATGTGGACCGTTCCGAGGGCGCGGAAATCGTCAAGCAGGAGCAAGTCGGCCTCCGATCGAGCCCCTAAGAGGAATTCCGGAGTGCATCCCATGGTTTTCAGTTTCTTACCCAAAGCCAAGAGGGGAGCCACTCCGACTCCGCCGCCGATCAGCAGCAGGCGCAGTTCCGGGTCAGCCGTGGCCGGAAGGGTCCAGCCGTTGCCCAAGGGGAGCATGCAATTGACCGTCGAGCCCACTTCCGTGCGCAAAAGGGCGTCCGTTCCGGGGCCGGCGCGGCGCACCAGGAGCTTGACGTAATGTTCGCCGGAGTCGCAAATAGAGATGGGACGGCGAAGGAAAGTTTCCTTGGAGCCATCGATGCGCACCTGGGCGAACTGTCCCGGGCGAATCTGCGGAAGGGGCTCGGCGCTTTCAAGGGTCAGCAACCCGTAGGAGCAGCCGAGAGGCGTGTTTTCAGTTAGTTTGAAGTCTATTACCGCTTTGCGGTTTTTTATTTCGTGCATACGTTGAATGTTTCAATATGACGTTTTTTCTTTTCGTCGAAAATTTCATCGATGGTAATCAGGATTCCGGTCTCCTCGACGTCGCCAAACTCGCGGTTGATGGCCGTGCCGAAGACTTTCATTGTCGGCGACAGGTTCATGTAGGCGTTGACCAGCGGCGGGATGTTTATTCCGTGTTCGCGAATCATGCGGTTGAGCGTCTTGTAATCTTCCTTGAATCCTGTGCCCTCGGGGAAGGCGGCTTTTAACGTCTCGAAATCGGGCGTCTGAGGCAGGGCGTCAATGGGTGTCACTAACTTGTCAGGGTCGGGGAAGTGCTTGTGGAGGAAGTATAGAATCATGTCGCGACACTCCGTTATGTACTCCGGATACATCGTGACTTTTCCGAAAAGATATTTTATTTCAGGGTGGAGCACGGTCAGCGCGCCGAGGCCGTCCCAAAGGTTATCAAGGGCGAAGATCGCCTTCGAGGAGCGGGTGGCCTGAGCTTCGAGACGCACGAAGGAGCGGCCCAACTCGATGGTGTAAGGCAGATAATCCTGCATGAACTCGGGCGAGAAGCGGAACAGGTGAGCAGTGGCGATGCGTGGAGAACCGTCCGGCTCGATGTGAATGTCCTTGCCTAGAATAAAGCGGTAGCCGCCGATGATTTGCTTCTGTTCGGGATCCCAGACGACGAGCTGGCTGCACGGGGGTGTCATCGTGTCAAACTCATCGATGTCGCAGCTCAGGCCGGTGCCGCCGCCTCCGCCGCGGAAGGCGAGCTCACGCAGGCGGCCGATTTCGCGCATCGTGTTTGGGGCCTTATGTGCGTCGACTACGTAAAGCTCGTTTCCACCCTTGTTTGACTTGCGCAAAAAGGTGGATTCATTAAGCTCGGCTTCAAGGAGCTCTACGGGGACTTCGTCAATTACTTTTTCAAGCATTTATATATTAAGGTGTGTATGATTTATTCAACTGAGTGGCTCCAGGGAGTAGACATGGTCCCTGATTCCGGCCGCCATAGCCATCGCGGCCGAGCCCTTGGGGAGCAATTCGGGGCTGACGGGCTTTCCGGCGCGGAACTCGATGAGTTTGCCCTGAGAGTGGACAAATTCGCGCGGAAGGGCTATCATCTCCATATTAAATTTGATACCAAGCCGCTCTCTCATCTTGGCGAATCTATAAAATCCCGATGAGTTTTCGGCAAAGCAACGCAGGGGGATGATTGTGCGACCCGTTTCGGCGCTTTTGTTGACAAACATCTTGTTCCATTTCAGGTCACGAATCTCGCCGTTTTTGCCCTTACGGGAACAAAGCCCGGCCGGAAACATGACCACGGGGCGCGAAACGTCATGGAAAGCGTTGTCGACGTCGCTTACGGCTCCGCGGCTCTGCGCGCCATGTTTATTTATGGGGATGAATACGCCGTCAAGAGGTTTGAGGATGGCAAGCAGGTCATTGACGATGAAGTAAGGCTCTACGCCGTGGCGCTTGGTCAGGTAGTCAATCAGCGCGATTCCATCCAGGGCCCCTAAGGGGTGATTGCAAGCGTAAGTGACCTGATTCGGATGGGCCGGATTCAGTTCCGGCATATCGGCAAAACGCGTCGTCACCTGCATCTCTTCCAGGAGTTTATGGCAAAAGTCAGCCCCTCGGAGACCGGCCGTAATATCCAGCAGCTCATTGAGGCGCTCTTGACAGATGTATTTCTCCAGACCCTTGATCAGAGGGCGGGGAATCCACTTATGGTAGCCGGGCGCCCGGGAGCGCAAAACGGCATCGACGTCAACTTTCATTTCCATAAATTAGCGCAAAGATACGAAAAATAAATGAAAAATGAAAAACCCCAACAGAAAAATCCTGTCAGGGTCGCGTGGTTACGTATCTGACAGGTTAGAGGATTCGATACATGCGTCTGGTAGGGGAGTACTGATCGCGGTTGGTTTGAAAGAAGAAGCTATTTTGCAGGTAGAATTTTATCGTATCGTTATTGTTGAGTGCGTCTACGGTAACGAACTGACATCCTGCTTGTTTATGGCTAAAATATGTTGCTGCTACCAAGTCAATGATTTTCCTGCCTATTTTTAGACCCTGATATTTTCGGGCGACCCCTAAATGTCCGATATTGATTGCCGGATATGAGGTTTGTCGACTAAAGAAATCAACTATGTTTTCTGCTCGTTCAAAACGAAGATCTTCAATGAAATCTTCTTTTGCACATTGACTTTCAATCATAAGAGCATCATTCATAAGGGTAAATACAGCAATTATCTCGTCTGACATGGTCGTAGCAATATATGCTGACAGATAATGGTAGGCAACACATTCTTCCACTTCAAAATGGAAGAAATTATCAAGAGTGGGCACACCACACGTAAAATCAACCAATTTTGAATAATCGGCAGATTCTATCATGTGAACTTTAAAGTCAATTTCCGAGCAAGGGGTTTCTTCCGCCACTGTTTGCTATGATTTTATTTGCATTGGCTAACATCTCAGCTCGCTGAGTTTCAAACGCCTTTTTTTCTACGGCATTACGTGGCCCACGGAGATGTGTCTCTATGTTTTTGTGGAAACGTTCAATGTCTTCGCGTTCCATCGGGGGGTTGGGAATTGAGCGTATCATGGTTGTGGCGTTCTTTTGTTTTTGTTATGCAAAGATAAAAAAATCTTTTAAATTACCAAATTTATGAAATTTTAGTTTGCAATCGTACTTTCAACAAGCAAGTGCAAATTTAGCGACAAAGATTGTAAAAAACCAT
>CAMWSN010000120.1 GCA_947176925.1 uncultured Porphyromonadaceae bacterium | reverse complement strand
TACCAGAGCGAGGTTTACAACAACCCGCAGATGGTTCAGGCTCCCGGTTACTAATCAATAATCCGTTTTCACAATCTGAATACTCACAATATGAAAAAATTATTTATAGCATCCGGTCTGCTTGCGCTGATGGCCGCCGCCACCTCCTGCGACAAGTATGATATCTATGACGACCAGTATGGCGACGTCATGCTCATCAAAGACGGAGGCGACGTTGACATGGACGTCTACTCAACCGACGACTATGCCGACCGCTACATCTCCGTAGTCAAAGGCGGACACTCACCCGAGCGTACCGCCCAGGCCAACCTCCGCGTCATGACCCCCGAAGACTTCAACAAATACGTTGAAGACAACATCGGTGAAAACTTCTCCGGTCTCGGCATCGTCGACGGCTCTCTCTATGACCTCATCGACGCCAACGGAAACGCCACCAAATCAATCGACTACACTTTCACCGGCGAAAACGACCGCTACTTCGGCGCTACACTCCGCGTAAAATCCTCAGAATACTGCAAATGGTATCGCTCTGAGGAAGTTCAGGCCCAGCTTGCCGACAAACAGTTCATTATCCCCATCGGCCTCTACTCCGAAACCGACTCGGTTAATGAATACAATAACGTCCTGATGGTAACCCTCAACGACCTTGACCCGCTGATCACCTGCGACGTTCCCGACGGAGGCTTCAGCATCCACGAACTCTCTCGCCGTCGCCTCATCAGCGACGCCGGCAAGGGCCTCGTTTACGAACCCGAAGTTTACCTGACACTCCCCTGTAAGAACCCCTGGGGCTTCGGCGTTCGCATCTCTGAACCCAAGAGCCAGGCCGTGCCTGACTTCGCCGACGAAAAGAAGTCTACCCCGCTCACATTCCTCAAAAACGAAAAAGAAACCGTTGACAAGGAAACCGGCGTAACAATCCCCGCAATTACTCGCTGGGAACTCACCGACAAACGCGAGTTTGAAGTCTACAAGAGCGACGAACTCACCGGTACCGAAGAAGGTTACACCGTAAACTTCCCCGCCGGCACGACCAAGGCCCGCATCCCCCTGAAGATCTATCTTGACAACATCGACCCCAACGATATGCTCAACAAGAACCTCGTTGTGCCCATCGTGATCGAAAACAAGACCGCCAAGAGCCGCACAAACGCAATCGCATGGGATGACCCCAACAACAAACCCTCATGGGACGTTGTCAAGACCCTCATCAACTCCACGACCTTCCAGGTCGGCGTAAAAGTTGTTGAAACTCCCATCGACCTTGACGACACTTGCGTGACCTCAAACGACTGCGAACCCACTGAAGGCTCAATCGCCGGCCTCTTCGACGATGACCTCTCTACGTTCTTCCACTCCGGCTGGACCACCGCTTTCGACCGCAGCGCCCCCTACGGCTCTTACCTCGAAATCACCCTCCCCGAAGAAATCAACGCAGTTTACTTCAACATCACCGCCCGAAGCACCAACCCCTGCTCACCCAAAAAGATTGACCTCTACTACTCTAACGAGCTCGACAACGAAAACTCTTGGGTGAAATTCGCAACCGCTACTAACAATAAGAAGCTTGCCTCAGGCCAGTCATTCGAAATCGGTAAGATCGACAAGATGTTCGCAGCACCCGAGAAATTCAAATATCTCCGCTTCTGCGTAATCGAAAACGATAAGGGCCAGAACCTCTGCTCACCCTCTACCGCCAACTACTGGAACCTCGCCGAACTCAAACTCTACGGCAAAGTCCAGTAACCCCAACTCGCAATCCATCCCCCAGCAGGAGGTCCCACCCCGGGACCTCCTGCTAACTTTAAATAACCGGGAGAATTAACCCTCCCTCGGTCATAACACGGAGCCAAGAAGTTACAAATTTCTTGCAAAAAGTAAAAAATTATTACAAAATGTTTGCAAAATTAAAAATTTATTCGTTACTTTGCCGAATATTATAAAAACTAATCAATCAATCGTTAAACTCTAAGGTAAAAAAGTATGAAACACTTGTACTCATTAATTACCCTGGCGGCCGCAACATTAACGGCCACAGCAGCCACTCCCACGGCTTCGACGGATTTCATCTCATTAAGCAAGCCGACCAAAGTTCAAACTGTTAACAAAATTGATGTAAAGTCGGCAACCTCCCTCAAGAAGGCAGTTAAGAAGCATGCTCCCGAGGCAAAGGAAATTACCTCAATTGAGGATATTGAAGGAGTATGGTCTTGGGACTTTTCACCTCTTTTACAGAACATGACTTCACCAAAACAAGTCACCATTAACGTTTCCAATGCTGAAACCGGTGAAGTTGAAATCATAGGTATCGCTCCCGCAGGAACCGGTTATAAAGTAAAAGGCACCTTCGACATGGAAGCCGGAACATTAACCATCCCCAACGGTCAATACCTTGGTGAATATGATCCCGGATATCTTGATTATTTCTATATTAAAGCAATCGACTGGAATGCAGGCGAAATAGTTGACGGAAAAGCTGATGTTGAGGCCACAGTTGGCGAACTTAGCGAAGGAGCTATTATTTTCCCCGACGATGATGTTTGGGCAGTAGGTAACCCTGATAGCGAAGACGACGGATATTGGGCACTCTCTTACATGAACGAATTTGATGTCATTGAACCCGAAGAACCCGTTGATCCGATGGAAGGTTGGGAAGTATACTGCACCGGCAAAATGCAGGACGGATGGATTTATCCCGCCTATGGAATTGACCCTGTTGGTAAAGATTTTGCAGTGGAGATCCATCGCTCTATCGAAACTCCCGGTTTATATCGTGTTTTCAACCCCTACAAATCTGAAGGCTTCCAGTATAATTCTGAAGCCCAGGATAATGGTATGATTGTATTTAATATTACCGATCCCGAGTTCGTTCAGGTTCTCCCGGCTATCAAATCAGGCATTATGAATGGATCTCAAGCCATCAACAACACTAATGTCGAAGGATACTGGATGGCTCAAGATTATGATAAGGCCACTATCATCAGCGCTCTGGGAGAAAGCATCCCCGCATGGTCTACCTTCGAAAATAATATAGTGACCATACCCACTGCAAGAATTCAGTTAGACAGCGACGGTTGCTATACATGGTCTTCAAATGGCACCAGCCTTGCAGACCTCATGGTTTCAAAGATCATCTTCGACAAGACTCCCGTTGAATACGTAGCCACCGGCATCAGCTTTGTTGAATCAGAAGTAACCATCAAGGAAGGCGAAACCGTAACTCTGACTCCGACCTTTGAACCCGCTCACGCTGCTGCTCCCGAACTCACCTGGACCTCAACCAACGAAGAAGTAGCTACCGTAAGCTCAACCGGCGTAGTTACCGCCGTAGCTGCAGGCGAAGCAACCATCGTAGTTACCAGCGGCGAACTGAGCGCTGAATGTAAGGTTGTTGTTTACGCTAAGCCCGTACTCACCTTCGGCGTAATGGTTCCCGTAAACGAAACCGTAACCCTCAGCGTTTCTATCGAAAACGCCCTTCAGACGGACGAAGCTCCCACCTGGACTTCTTCTGACACCACAATTGCTACCGTAAGCGAAGGCGGTTCAGTAACCGGTGTTGAAGCCGGCACCGCCGACATCACCGCTACCTACGCCGGTGAAAGCGCAACCATCACTATTACCGTTGTAGATGAACAAAACGTTCTTATCAACGAACTGACAGCAGCCAAGGCTTCTAAGAAGTATGACCTCCAGGGCCGCGTAGCTGCCAAGAATGCCAAGGGCGTAATAATCGTCACTGACGGCAAAAAAGCTGAAAAGACCATCGTGAAATAACCCTAACACCTATAACTGAATTAAAGCCTCCAAGCGCCGCAAGGCCTTTGGGGGCTTTTATTATGGTACATTTTCAGCAGTTTTTCATTTTTCATTTTTCATTTTTCATTTATTTTTCGTATCTTTGCACGATAAAAAAAATTTTGCATTCTGCATCCTTAATTTTTAATTTAACCCATGGATTTATTTGAAAAAATCAGTGGCGACATCAAGACCGCCATGCTTGCCAAAGATAAAGTACGCCTTGAGACCCTCCGCGGCATCAAAAAAGAATTCCTCGAAGCCAAAACGGCTAAGGGTGCCAATGGCGAGCTTCCGGACGACGCCGCGATGAAAATCCTGGCGAAGATGGCGAAGCAGCGCCGCGAGACAGCCCAGATCTACGCTGAGCAAAACCGCCCGGAACTGGCCGAAAACGAGTTGGCCGAAGCCGCCGTCATCGAGGAATACCTTCCCAAGCCGATGACCGACGAGGAGCTGACCGCCGCCCTGCGCGAAATCATCGCCCAAACAGGCGCCACCTCAGCCAAGGAAATGGGTAAGGTCATGGGCGTGGCCTCCAAGGCCCTCGCCGGCAAAGCAGACGGCAAGGTCATCAGCGCCAAAGTCCGCGAACTGCTCGGCTAAATTACTATAATTCATATAAATCTTATAAGTTTTATAAATCTTATAAATTTTTATAACACGATGCTTACAATTGCTCAGATAAAAGAGAATCCGCAGGAGGTCATCAAGCGGCTTGCCGTCAAAGGGTTTGACGGCAAGGATGCCATTGAGCGCGTCATTGCCGCCGATGATGCCCGCCGCAAGCAGCAACTTGAAAACGATACCTTAGCCGCCGAGCTCAAGAAGCTTGCCGCCTCGATCGGCGCCCTGATGAAGCAAGGCGCCAAGGA
Organism: uncultured Porphyromonadaceae bacterium; assembly: GCA_947176925.1. Lineage (GTDB taxonomy): Bacteria > Bacteroidota > Bacteroidia > Bacteroidales > Muribaculaceae > UBA3263. The sequence continues at coordinate 1,354 of CAMWSN010000120.1, read as the reverse complement.
TGAAGCCGAAGCTGCCAAAGCCAAGGTTGCCGCCCTCAAGGAGCAGCAAAAAGAGATAGCCGCGAATCTGGCCGCCACGGAAAATGAGATTCGCGAAATCCTCCTGAGTGTCCCAAACCTGCCTTACAGCGGAGTGCCCGAAGGAAAGACCGCGGCTGATAACGTAGTGGAAAAAAACGGCGGTCCGATGCCCGAACTCGGCCCGGACGCCCTGCCCCACTGGGACCTGGCCAAGAAATATAACCTCATTGACTTTGACTTAGGGGTGAAAATCACAGGCGCGGGATTCCCCGTCTACATCGGCAAAGGAGCCAAGCTCCAGCGCGCGCTGATTCAGTTCTTCCTTGACTCAGCCTCAGAGGCCGGCTACTTGGAAATCCAGCCTCCCTACGTGGTCAACGAAGCCTCAGGCATAGGCACCGGTCAGCTCCCTGACAAGGAAGGCCAGATGTATCACTGCCAGTTGGATAATCTCTACCTGATACCGACGGCAGAAGTGCCCGTGACGAACCTCTATCGCGACGTAATCATTCCCGGCGACAAACTGCCCATCAAAAACTGCGCCTACTCTGCATGCTTCCGTCGCGAAGCCGGCAGCTACGGCAAGGACGTGCGCGGCCTTAACCGCCTGCATCAGTTTGACAAGGTTGAAATCGTGCGCATCGAAAAGCCCGAGAACTCCTATGCAGCCCTCGAAGAGATGAAGGACCACGTTCAGAGCCTGCTTGAAAAACTCGGCCTGCCCTGGCACATCCTGCGCCTCTGTGGCGGCGACATGAGTTTCACCTCGGCCATCACCTTCGACTTTGAAGTCTGGAGCGGCGCCCAGCAGCGCTGGCTCGAGGTTTCATCCGTCAGCAACTTCGAGACATATCAGGCCAACCGCCTGAAATGCCGCTATCGCACCGACGACAAAAAGACAGCCCTCTGTCATACGCTCAACGGCTCGGCCTTGGCCCTTCCCCGAATCATGGCAGCCCTGCTCGAGAACAACCAGACTCCGGAGGGTATCGTCGTGCCCGAAGTGCTCCGCAAATACACCGGATTCTCAATCATTGACTAATACCATTCATTTTTTATAACCAATCATCTAAAATGTTAATTAAAAAACTTGCTCTCACAGCTGCGGCGATGTTGCTGGTAGGTAATATCGCCACCGCCCAGTCACTGTCTCCCTCAACGAAGACCCACTGGGACAAAGGCACTCTGGTTGTAGAAACCCCCGAGCGCCCTGCCGGCCAGGAACACGTCCTGGGCCTGACCGCTCCCAAGATGGACAAGGTACGCGTGGCCTTCGTCGGCCTCGGCATGCGTGGTCCCGGCGCCGTCAACCGCTTCGCCCACATTCCCGGCG